>CAYLZW010000112.1:0-16595 GCA_964388085.1 uncultured Myxococcales bacterium
CGAGCTACACGTCGATACCCGACGGCACCCGCATGCGCATCCAGGAGATGCGCGATGGCCAGCTGTTGTGGCTCAAGCAGTCCATGTACGCGGGCGAGTTCTGGGATGACGATCGATACCGTCTCATCAGCACGCGCCCCTTCGCGCAGATCAGCTACCTGCGCACGCCCGAGGGCGAGCCACTGCCCCCGCCGCCGCAGGACTCGATCATCCCCGCCGGCACGCGCGTGCGTGTCGAGAAGATCGCCTTCCCGACCGGCGACGCGGTGTTCCGCCGCCCGCTCTACACGCCGCGCTACACGACGTGGGTGTTCTTGCGCGTGGCCAAGGCGCGCGGCGACACCCGGCTCGAGCACGAGGAGCGGCACGTGCTGCTGCTGCCCGCGTACCTGAACGATCAAGAGAGCTTCGACGCCTGGTTCGAGGCCTCCCTCACCGACGTCGATCCGAACCCGTGGATCCGCTCGCTCAGCGTCGAGCAGCGTCACGGCATCGAGCAGAAGCGACCGGTCGTCGGCATGAGCTACCAGGCGCTGACGGCGGCGCTCGGCTTCCCCGATCAGCTGACGCGCAAGGGCGTCCCCGATGGCGCGCGCACGAAGACGGTCGAGGTGGCGGTGTTCGGCGCCACCTCCGTCGTGCTCGAGGACGGCGTCGTTGTGCGCGTGAGCGAGCCCGCGCGTCAGCCGGAGACAAGCGCGCTATAGTCGGCCGGCAATGGCCTTCCCGCGCCCTTTCGGCCGCTACCTCCTCGACGAACGCCTCGCCATGGGCGGCATGGCGGAGATCTTTCGCGGCCGCACGAGCACGGAGGGCTTCGAGAAGAAGGTGTGCATCAAGCGCATCCTGCCGCACTTCACCGAGCAGAATGACTTCGTCACCATGTTCCGCGACGAGGCCGCGCTCGCCGCCCGCCTGCAGCACGCCAACATCGTCCAGGTGTTCGACTTCGGCACCGAGGAAGAGACGCTGTTTCTGGCCATGGAGCTCGTCGACGGCTGCGATCTGCGCAAGCTGCTCGACCTGGCGAAGAAGGAGGGCGTCAAGGTCGGCACCGGCCACGCGATGCAGATCGCCATCGAGGTCTGCCGCGGCCTGCACCACGCGCACACCCTCACCGACGACGACGGCACGCCGCTCAACATCGTCCACCGGGACATCAGCCCGCACAACATCCTCGTCAGCCGCGCCGGCGAGGTGAAGGTCACCGACTTCGGCATCGCCAAGGCAAGCGCGCGCGCCACCCACACGGGCACCGGCGTCGTGAAGGGCAAGCTCGCCTACATGGCGCCCGAGCAGGCCAACTCGAGACCCATCGACCAGCGCCTCGATCAGTTCGCCACCGGCATCATCCTGTGGGAGATGCTCACCGGCGCGCGGCTGTTCAGCGGACCCGACGAGGTCTCCGTGCTGCGCAAGGTGATGATGTGCGAGGTGCCGCGGCCATCGACGCTGCGGGACGACGTCCCGGGCGCGCTCGAGGACATCGTCATGCGCGCGCTGGCAGAAGATCCCGACGCGCGCTTTCGCGACATGCGTCACTTCGAGCACGCGCTCAGCCGCTGCCTGTTCGAGGTGACCAACGATCCCGAAGAGACCAACCTGCGCCCCATCGTCGAGGCCGTGCTCGGTCCCCCCGAGGTGAGCCGGCGCATGACGGCCGTGCTCGTCGAGAGCCCGGTGCTGCGCGGCCCGGGCGAAGAGGTGCCGTCGCTGACGGCCGCCGGCTTCTCGGAGGTGTTCTCGACGAGCGGGCCGAGCCCCAGCGCGCAAGGCGGCTCCGGGAGCGGACAGAAGCCGTCCGGCACCATCGCCCTGGCGCTCGGGGACGCGGAGGCAGAGAGCGCCGCGGCGACGGTCATCCGCGACGGCAGCAGCTCAAACCCCGTCGCGCGCACGCCCGAGGACGGCACGGGGATCACCCGCACCATCGTCCCCGACGCTGTCTCCGCGCCGAGCCTCACCTGGCCCGCGCCCACGCCGCCGTCCGACGGCGCGAGCGCGGCGTCGCTCGCGCCCGCGTCCCCCGTCACCCCGCCGCCCGTACCGGCCGAGTCGACGTCGTCGTCATCGTTCGCGCTGCCGGCGTCCGCCGTCGCGCTCGACGACGAGCAGCCGCCGCGCTCGCGCCTGCCGGTCGTCGCGGCCGCGGCGCTGCTCGGCGTCGTGGGCGTCGGGCTCGGCGTTGTGGTCGCGCTCGGCACGGGAGAGACACAGGCCTCGGACGAAGTGTTGGTCACCCGGGCGGCACCGACGACGACGACGGCGGACGAGGCGTCCGCCCCGGCCCCGAATCGCGACGACGACGCCGAGGGGGCCGCGCCCGTCGCCGTCGAGGCCGCCGCGGCGGACAGCAGCGCGGCCTCGCCGGAGCCGAGCGTGACGACGCAGCGTGAGCCCGCGCGGCAAGCGGCAGCGCTAAACGCAGAGGCGAAGCGCGTTGAGCCGCCCGCCCGCCGCGACGAGGCGGAGGCCCCCGTCCCGCAGGTGACCGCCGCGCCGAAGAAGGCGCCCGCGCGCGCAAAGCCTCGACAGCAAGCGCGCGCGCAGCGACCGCGCGCGAAGGGCAAGGTCATCCTCGAGATGGCGTCGGGGTGGGCGCACGCCTACCTCGGCAAACGGAAGCTGTGCGAGACGCCCTGCACGCTCGAGCTCCCCGCGGGGACGCATCTGCTCCGGCTGAAGGGGGGCGACGGCAGCGAGCGCAGACACCGCGTGACGGTGAAGGCCGACGCGACGGTGCGCTCCGTCGTACCGGCGCCCTGAGCTCCGCGCCCGCGCCTGCGACCGCTTCCTACCCGCGCCCGGCGGCGCTATTGGGTTTGGGTCCGAGGGCCGCGGCGGAAGCGTCCCTCGCCGCGCTTCTTCGACGAGGGCGTCGATGATCGTCACCTGCCCGAGCTGCAACGCGAAGTACCGCGTCCGCGACGACGCGGTGCCGCACGGTGGCGCGCAGCTCAAGTGCCCCGAGTGCAGCACGATGTTCCTCGCGCACAGGCCCGCGCACGACGACCGCGAGCTGACCTCGGCCATCGATCGGCTGACGAAGCAGAACCACGAGGCCGAGGGCCGCATCCACGATCTCGAGAAGCGGGTGAAGGACGTCGGCTCCGACGCCGAGCGGCAGAAGGCGGAGTTCCGTCGCTTGAACGAAGAGGCCGGGCGCGCGCTCGCCGTGCGCGACCGCGAGATCGCCGACCTGAAGCAGGAGCTCGCTCGTGGCAGCGGCCAGCTCGTCGAGATCAGCGCGCTCAAAGACGCGCTCATCCACGCCCAGCAGACCTCGGCGCGGCTGACCAGCGAGCTCGATTCCCAACGCGGGGTCATCGCGCACCTGCAGGAAGAGCTGCAGCGCGCGCGGCAGTCGGGCGGCGCTGTGGGCCGCGGACCGTCGGGTGACACCGCCGCCCTGGAACAGACCGTCCAGCAGCTCCGCTCGCAGCTCGACGACGCGCTGCAGAAGGTCCATCGCGCGGCGCCGGACGGCCCGCTGCTCGCGCTCATCGGCGCCGTGAGCCCCATGCTGTGGGGGCTCGACCAGGCGATTCGCTACCTGGAGCCGTTCTCGGCGAACGAGCCGACGCTCGCGGCGCATCTGCGCCAACTGCAGCTGCTCGCGGGCGTGCTGAAGCGCCTGACGGAGGCGGCCGGCGCCGTCCCCGGGCACCTGTAGGCGGGTCAGAGCGGCGAGACGGCGAGCCCGGTGGTGCTGACCGCGTCCGGCACGATGACGAGCGAGAGCGTGACCTCGGGGGAGCCTTCGATGCGCACGCGCGCGCACACGAGCAGGACGCCCGGGTGCTCGACGTCGACGTCCACGCGCTCGAGCGCCGCGGCCACGCCGCCCTTGGACAGACGCGGCACGCTCGGCAGGCAGGCGCGGCGCACACGCGTGGCGACCGCGTTCAAAAACGCCGAGGCCGCGATGTTGCCGGCCTCGCTGAGGGCGCCACGCGCGCGTTCCGCCGCGGCGGCGCCGCTGTGCGAGCGGGAGAGCGGCAGGCGCTCGAGGAGCGCGTCTCGATCCCGCGGGCTCAGCAGGTGAACCAGCGCTCCCTCGAAGCCGCCCGAGAGACGGAAGCCCACGGCGGTGACGCCGGGCCCGACCCGCCGCTCGAGCTCGCTCACGCTGACTCGCTCCGGTCCCTCGACCGTGGCCGCGTCGGCGTCGAGAAAGCGCGCCAGGGCCTCCGACGCCGAGCGTGCGCCGTCCGCGCACAGCGCCAGCAGCGCGCGCTCGTCGTCGACAGGGATCTCCCACGCGGTCATCGTCAAGGCTCTTTTGGATGCTAGCGCCCGCGGCGCCGGCAAGCGAAATCTCAGCCGGATGCGGTCGCCTCGGCCGTCGCGCCTTGCGAGGCAGGGAGGGTCAGGCCGCGCTGCCGGGGACGAGGGCGTTCGGCTCGAGGATGTACGCCGAGCGGCCATCCGCCAGCAGCGTCGCCCCGGCGAGCCAGCCGAGCGTGCTGAGCGGTCGCCCGAGGGGCTTGATGACGACCTCTTCCTGACCGACGACAGCGGCCACCCGGAACGCGATGGGGCCATCCGCTCGCTCCACGAGGATGGCCGTGCCCTGCCCGAGCCCGGACGCGGGGAAGCCGAGCTGCTCGCCGAGGTCGACGAGCGGCATGAGCTCGTCCCCGAGGGCGAGGTGCGCGCGACCCTGGGCGTGCGTAATGAGCCGATCCTGCAGATCGAGCGCGCGCTCGACGCGCGCGATGGGGATCGCGAACACGCTGCGACCGCGCTCGTCACCCGCCTCGACGACGAGCACGCGGATGATCGCCACCGTGAGCGGCAGGCCGAGCACGAAGGTGGTGCCCTTGCCGGGAGCGCTGTGGATGCGCAGCGTTCCGCCGAGGCGCTCGAGCGTGGCCTTCACGACGTCCATGCCGACGCCGCGACCGCTCGTCTCCGTGACCGCCTGCGCGGTGGAGAAGCCGGGCGCGCACACGAGCTCGATGACGCGCGCGTCCGGCAGCTCCCGCGCCTGCGAGGGCTCGAGCAGCCCGCGCTCCACGGCGCGCGCCCGCACGGTCTCCGGATCGATGCCGCCGCCGTCGTCGGAGAGCTCGAGCACCACGCGGTCGCGATCGCGAGAGGCCGCGAGACGCAGCGACATGGACGCCGGCTTGTTGCGCGCGGCGCGTCGCTCCGGCCCTTCGTGGCCGTGGTCGACGGCGTTTCGGACCATGTGCAAGAGCGGCGTGAACAGCTCGTCGAGGATGGCGCGATCGAGCTCGATCTCACCGACGTCGACGGCGAAGTCCACCTTCTTGTTCGTCTGGCGAGAGAGGTCCCGCACCACGCGCGGCAGCCGATCGGTGACGAAGGTGAGCGGCGTCATGCGCGCCGCGACGACGCGATCGTGCAGCTCGCGCGTGAGCCGCTCCACCTCGTCGACGAGGTCATCGAGCTCGGGTGCGTCCCAGCGCGTGGCCAAAGCGCGCAGGCGCGACCGCGTGAGCAGGAGCTCACCTACCGAGTCGATGAACTCGTCGAGCAGCGCCGTGCGCACGCGGACGGTGCGATCCTCCTCGATGTTGCGCGCGACCTCCGCCTCCGCGGGCGCCTCTCGCTTGTCCGGCCCGGCGCCGGCGCGGCTGATGACGACGTCCGCGACGGCCTGCTCCTGCTGCGCGCGCGCCTTGATGACGTCGCCGTCGGCGGAGGGATCGAACGAGAACGTCACCGTCAGGTGCGGCGGCGGCTCACGTTTCAGCGTCTCGGCATCGGGCAGCGTCGACTTGTACCCGTCGAGCGCGCTGAGCGCGCGGTGCAACATGAAGGCGCGCACCTGCGGCAGCGGCGTCCCTTCGGCGAAGCGCACGCTGACGACGAGGTCGCCGGCGTCGGCGAGCAGCTCCGCCCCGCCCTCGCTCGTCTCCAGGGCGGGCGCTCCCGTCGGCGCTGCTTCCCGGGGCGGCGCCGGCGGCGTCGGAGCGTTTGAGGCCGCCGCCGGCGCGGGCGACGACGACAACAAGGGAGAGATGCGTTCGGCGAGATCTTCCGCGGAGAGCGCGTCCTCCTTGCCGGCCGCCACCAGCTCCACCATGGCGGAGAGGCGGTCGCCGCCCTCGAGCAGGAGGTCCACCGCGTCGGCGCCGAGGCGCTTGCCCTGCCGGCCCTGATCCGCGAGGTCTTCGAGCTTGTGCGCGAGCTCCGCGAAGGCGTCATAGCCCATGGACGCGGCCATGCCCTTCAGCGAGTGCGCGGCCCGAAAGCACGCGTCGAGCGCCTCGGCGCGCTTCTTCTCGGCCGCGTCGCCGCCGGTGCTCTCCTGCTTCTCGAACTCGACGAGGTGGTTTGTGTACTGCGCGAGGTTCTCGCGGGCCTCATCGACGAAGAGGCGGCGGTACTTGTCGCGGTCGACCATGTCGCGCGAGGTCGGTTCGCTCAGGCCGGCTCGCGGGCCGAGATGACCTTCTGCACGACGGCGAGCACGTCATCGGCCTTGAAGGGCTTCACGATGAAGTCCGCCGCGCCGGCCTCGATGGCCTCCATGACGAGGGACTCCTGGCCGAGGGCCGAGCACATGACGATGCAGGCCTTCGGGTCATGCGCGAGGATCTCCTTGGTGGCCTCGATGCCGCTCTTGAACGGCATGACGATGTCCATGGTGACGAGGTCGGGACGGAGGTCCTTGTACTTGTCCACGGCCTCGACGCCGTGGACCGCCTCGCCGACGATCTCGTAGTCGCCGCCAGAGAAGATGTCCTTGATCATGTCGCGCATGAACACTGCGTCGTCGACGATGAGGACCCGCTTGGGCATGGACCGACCCTCTCATTGCGGCGCGCCAAGAGGGCGCTCTGACACGGTCGTTCTACACCGAAAGCCAGCGAGAAAGAAACTTGAGCAACTTTTCACGCGCGGCGGGTGTCCCGATTTCAGCGGACCCGAGGGGCCGGTCGGCGCGAGCGTCACGCGGAGCCGTCCTCGCCGAGCCCGAGGATGCGCTCGAGCAGCACCGGCGCGACGAGGGCGTTCACGGCGGCGCCCTGGTGTTGAAACACCGACAAGAGCGCTCCCTGGCCCCGCGCCGGGGGTAGGCGCACGGTGGCGATCTGCTCGACGGCGTCGACGTACAGGCCGAGGGTCCGCTGCCCCTGGTCGAGCACCAGGATGCGCGTGGCGCTGCTCGTCTCGAGCCGGCGCCGGCCCGCGCCGAAGAACGCCGCCAGGTCGACCACGGTGACGATGCGGCCGCGGTGTTGGGTGATGCCGACGACGCTCAGGGGCAGCCGCGGCAGCCGGTTTATCCAGCCCGGCTCCACCACCTTATGGACGTCGAGCGCCTTCAGCGCGTAGCGCTCCTCGGCGACGCGGAACAAGAGGCAGAGCGCGCGGGCCGCCTCCGGTGCCGGCTCCTCTTCGGGCGTGGGCGCGCTGGCTGCGACCCCCTCGGTCATCCCTTGGCCCCGAGCTTGAAGCGGCTGACCACCTCCTCGAGCTCGAGGGAGATGTTCGACAGCTCGAGGGCGGAGGCGCTGAGGCGCTCCATCACCGTCGTCTGATCCGCCGTCGAGCGCTGCACCTCCTCGGTGCTGCGGGCGTTCTGCCGCGCAAGATCCGAGAGGTGCTGGATGGCCTGCACCATCTCCTGCGCGCCCTGCAGCTGGCCCGACGACGAGCGCGCGATCTGCTCCGCCTTCTCGGCCCCGCGCAGCGCCGAGTTCACGATGCCGTCGAGGCTCTGGATGATGCTGGCGAGATCCTCGCGGTTGGCCTGGAGGTCCTGCGTCGAGTCCTCCATGCCCTTCACCGCCTGGTCGGCGTCCTGGCGCAGGTCCGAGAGCAGGTGCGTGATCTGCTCGGCCGAGCGGCCGGCCGACTCGGCGAGCTTGCGCACCTCGTCCGCGACGACGGCGAAGCCGCGACCGTACTCGCCCGCGCGCGCGGCCTCGATGGTGGCGTTCAGCGCCAGCAGGTTCGTGCGCTGGCTGATCTGCGTGATGACGTCGACGATCTTGCCGATGGCCTGGCTCTTCTCGCCGAACGCGAACACGCGCTCGCTCGCCGTCTCCACGCGCTCGAACACCTGGTGCAGCTTGTCGACGGCGAGGTTCGCCACCTCCGTGCCGGTGCGCGCGGCCGTGTGCGTCTCGGCCACCGCGCGCGCCGCGGCCTCGGCGGCCGAGGAGCTCTTCTCGATGCCGCCGGCGATCTCGGTCATGAGGCCCGAAGCCTTCGTGACGAGCTCGCTCTGCAGCTCCGCGGAGCGGGCGATGTTGTTGATGGAGCCGACCACCTCGTTGTTGGCGGTGGTCACGTTCTCGGCGCCAGTAGAGAGCGTGTTGGCGCTCTCGGCGATGTAGCGCGCCGTCTTCTGCAGGTGGCTGACCAGCTCCCGCAGGTTCTCGAGCATGTGGTTGATGGCCTCGGCCAGGCTGTCCACCTCGTCGGAGAAGCGGCTCGGCTCGTCGAATTGCACGAGGTGGCTGAGGTCGCCTTGCGAGATGCGCGAGGTGGTCTCGTACAGCGTGCCGAACTTCTTCGTCAGCTTCTGCGCGTAGGCGTAGCTCACGCCGAGGGCGGCGAGCAGGACGAGCACGAACACGTACTGCTCGATGTCGTCGTCCTTGATCAGCATGCCGCCCATGAAGTGCAGCACGGCCGCGACCAGGGCCACGGCGGCGTTCAACACCACGATCTTGAACGCGAGGCGGCTGCGCTCTACGGAGGTTCCGTTCACGGGAGGGAGGGTAGGCGCTCCGCGGCTCCCTAGTCGAGTTCTCGCGGCGCAGCGGCGTTCGCCGCGGGGTGGCGCCGCATCACGGGATGATGACGACCTCCCCATCCCCATCCAGGCGCTTCACGCTGATGCCTACATGCTCGCGCTGGCGGTGCACGAACAGGTCGACGCGCGACTCGCCGAGGCGCAGGTTGCGGATCTCGAGCTCGGAGACGCCGGCCGGCAAGGTCGGGTGCTGAAAGAGGAGCCTGCCGTTCGCCGCCTCGAGGCGCATGCCGAGCGTCGAGGACAGGAGCGCGAAGGCGGACGACGAGGCCCAGGCCTGCGGCGAGCAGGCGCTCGGAAACGGCGTGGGCGCGAGGTCCGCGCCGCGGTCGAAGCCGCACAAGAGCTCGGGCAGGCGATTTCGCTCGAGCTGTGCGCTGGCGTCGAGCAGGGCGCTCGTCACGCGCGACGCGAGCTGCGTGTATCCCCAGCGGCTGAGGCCGAGGGCGAGCACGGCGCTGTCGTGCGGCCACACGGCCCCGTTGTGGTGCGAGGTCGGGTTGTAGGCCGCCTCCCTCGAGGAGAGCGTGCGCACGCCCCAGCCGCTGAACATGTCCGGCGCGACCAGGGTGCGCGCGAGCACGTCGGCGCGATCGGGCCGCGCGATGGGGAAGGCGAGGCAGTGCGCGGCGTTCGAGCTGCGCACCTCGCAGCGGTTCTTGTTGCCGTCGAGGGCGAGCGCGAAGCTGCCGAGCTCCTCGGACCAGAACGCCTTGTCAAAGGCCGCGCGCAGCAGCGACGCGTCGCGGGTGAGCTTCTCCGCCTGGCCGCGGTCGCCGAGCTCATTGGCGAGCCGCGCGGCGTGCAACTTCGCGGCGTACGCGTACGCCTGCACCTCGGCGAGGGCGATGGGCCCCTGCGCGACGCTGCCGTCTTTGTGCACGATGGCGCGCGGCGAGTCCTTCCAGCCCTGGTTGACGAGGCCCTCGCTCGAGCCGCGGTACTCGACGAAGCCGTCGCCGTCGAGATCACCGCAGACGTCGATCCACGCGGTGGCGCGAAACACGCTCGGCCACAGCTCCGCGATGAGATCGAGGTCTCCGGTGGCGTCGTAGTAGGCGCCCGCCAGGATGACGAACAGCGGCGTGGCGTCGACGGAGCCGTAGTAGTGGCCGAACGGCACCTCGCCGAGCGCCGCCATCTCGCCGTCGCGCATCTCATGGATGATCTTGCCGGGCTCCGCGTCGCGCCTCGCGTCGTAGGTCTTCGCCTGCGTGGCGGCCAGGAAGCGCAAGGTGCCGCGCGCGAGCGCGGGGTCGTGCCAGAGCGCGAACAGGGCGCTGAAGATGGCGTCGCGGCCAAACACCGTGGTGAACCAGGGCAGGCCCGCGTAGGCGAGCTTCCCCTCGGAGAGCTCGGTGCACAGCATGGCGAGATCATGCGTCGAGCGCTCGAGCCAGCGGTTCAAGAGCGGGTTGTCGCTCGTGACGCTGCAGAGGTTCTGCTCCTCGGCGACGCGTCGCTCGGAGAGATCGCTGACCGCCGCGCTCCACGACAGCAGCTCGACGGCGTCGTCACCGGTCTGACAGCAGGCGCGCAGCAGGATGCGGGCGCTCGCGCGCGGCTCGAGCTCCAGCCGGAAGCTGGCGCCCTCCTCGTCGAGCTCGAGCGGCGCCGGGGAGAAGTGCAGCGTCGTCGTGCGGCGCACCTCGTCGAGCCCGCGGTAGCCAAAGCGCAGGGAGTCGCCTTTGACCTCGACGGGGGCGCGCTCGCCGCGACGCAGGCGCGCGATACCGCGGATCTCGAACACGTCGGCGAAGTCGGCCGCCACGCGGTAGCACAGGCGCACGGGGAGCGGCTCGCGGGCATAGCTCGTGACCACGAGCTCCTCGTAGAAGCAGTCGCCGCGCACGCAAGAAGAGCGCTTGAAGTGCAGCACGCCGCGCTCGGTCTCGCGCTCGCCGTCGCTCAGCTCCGGGTTCACGAGCTGGGTGACGAGCGCCGCGTTGTCGCTGCTCGTGCCCGAGCTCAGCAGGATGGGGGCGCGGCCGTCCACGAAGAGCGCCAGCGACGAGAGGAAGCGGGTGCCGTGGGAGTAGACGCCCTGCTCGCCGCGGCCGCTGCGGTTGATGTCGGACCCGTGCCCGAGGACCGCGAAGGTGTCGTGGTCTTTGAGCGCATGATCGTATCCGCGCGGCCCCTCGTGGGCGGCGTCATCACCCGTGGGGTTTCGCGGCATGATGCGCTGGCCGTGCGGCTCAGGCGCTTGTCGACGAGGTTCGGTGCTCATGGCGATGCCGCAATCTCGTTCCCGGAGGAGCCGTGAGGGGAGACGCCCGCGGGGCTCCACGGGCGCGCGAAGGCTGATTCCCAATCGAGCAGGACCTGCGAGAGGCGAAAGGCAGGCTTCGTCGTCACCACCGGCCGCGCCCCCGCGCGCCAGCGCTCGATGACGTGCGCCATGCGCTCATGATCGGACGCCGGCACGAGCTGCTCACGCGAACCGTCGATGATCTCCCCGGCCGCGCCGCCCGGGTGCGCGAGCACGGGGGTGCCGACGGCGTTCGCCTCTGCGAAGGCCAGGCCGAAGGTCTCGGGGGCGCTCGCCTGCGGGCAGAACAGGCACAGCGACCCGCGCAGGTGACGGAGGGCCTCGTGGTGCGGCAACGCGCCGAGGGACATCACCCCGCGCAGATCACCCGGCAGCCTGCGCGCGAGGTAGCCGGGGTTCGCCACGAACAAGCGCAGGCTTTGCCAGCGTTGGTGCAGGACACGAAAGGCGTCGAGCACCTCGTCGAGGCCCTTCTGCGGCGAGCCGAGGAACAGGAGCTTGTCCGGATCGTGCGGCGTGGCATCCGGGACGAGCGTGTCGGACACCGGGTTGTAGATGCGAATGACGTCGAGCCAGGGCCCATGAGCGGCATCTTTGGCGAGCACGAAGTCTCGCACGGCGCGGCGGTGCGTCTCCGACACCGTCACGAGCGTCGCGCCTGCCTTACGGGCGCAGAGCGCGAGCGCCTTCCTGCGATGACCCGGGAAGCAATGCAGCCAGAGGAACAGGCGCGCGTGTGGGTACTGCTCACGGACCTTCGGCAGCAGCTTGTGCGCGCGCAAGACGACGACGACAGGCGCGTCCCGCATGCCGGGCAGAGGCTCCTCTTGATCCCAGGGCAGGTAGAGCACGCCGTCGCGTCCGGCCTCCGCGTGCGCGCGCGCGCACTGCGCCACCACGACCTGATGACGACGCGCGAGGCCGCCCGCGACGCGCACCACGGTCGCCTCGGCTCCGCCCATGGCCTCGGAGCGCAGCGTACGCTCGCTGTACGCGCGCGTGGCCACGGGGTCGATGATGACGACGCGGTCGCGGCTCATACGACCTTCCCCGCCGCGCGCCGCTGCTGGCACGAGCGGCCCTCCCGCCCCCTGCTGCTGTGGTCATCCGTTGCCGTGACGATGCACCTCCCGGACGTCGGGGGTGGTGGCGCCGCGGCCTCGATCGGCCGCTCGAGGCAGGTGCCAACGCGGCTGCGGATCGGGGTCCTGACGAGAGTGAGCAGCGATTCCATGGTGGCTCCTGGTCGCGCCGACGACGAGCTGCAGCGGTGTCCTCGGGCCACGGTCGCGAGGCGCCGCCTCGACGGGCGACGCCTGCCGCTCCTCGACGGGGCGCGCGGCGCCGGGCCGGAGCTCTCGTTGCAGGTACAGCACGGCGGCGAACATCAGCGCTCCCACGACGCACACGAGGCTCGCGCCCGGATGCCCGCGGTAGAGGAAGCCCCCCACGGAAGCCGCCAGCGTCACAGCGATCGCCAGCGGCAAGGCGATGTCACGGAGCGAGCCGACCCGCGGCACCTTGTCGGTGCGTTGGGAAGCAAGCCGCACACCGAACATCGCCAAGGGCCACGCGCTCGATCCCTCCCAGAGGAGCCCGAGGTGCGCGACGAACGCCCGCGCCGCGCTCGTCCGCTCGCGCCCCGCGCCCGGCGCGATGGCGAAGAGCGCGCCCTTCCCCAAAAGGTGCAGCGGGAAGGCGGCGGCCGCCGACCACAGCGCCAGCGGGTGCCGGTCGGCGGCGCCAGGCACGAAGGCGAGCAACGGCAACACGAGCGCGGGCAGAAGCAAGAAGTGAAACCACGCCGTGAGCTGCGCGAGCACGCTGAGCGAACGCCAGACGCCGAGGCTGCGCAAGGCACGCAGGTCGAGCGAGAACAGCGTCTGCGCGTTGCCGAACACCCAACGACGACGCTGTCGGCGCAGCGCCGCGAGCCCGCCGGGCAGCGCGCCACGGCCGGCGACCTCGGGCGCGAAGCGTCCCCGAAATCCAGCCGCGAGCAGCCGGACGCCGAGCTCAGCGTCCTCGCACAGCGTGCCCTCGCTCCAGCCGCCGACCTGCTCGAGGGCACGACGCTGCACGAGGCAGAGGGTCCCGGTCGGCAGGGCCGCCTCCGCCGCGTCGCCGAACGGAAGGAAGACGTCGAAGTACGACCCGTGCTCGCCGACGAGCCCGCCCGCGCGCGCGCCGCGGGAGTACACCTTCGGAAACTGCACGTGGCTGAGGCCCGGGGTGTCGAAGTAGCGAGCCGCCCGCCGGAGCAGCTGCGGATCCACGCGATAGTCAGCGTCCACGACGAGGACGAGCTCGGTGCGCGGGTCTTTGCCGTCGAAGCAGAGGTTCAGCGCGGCGGCCTTGGCGCCCTCGAGGCGCGCGACGTGTTGAAAACGAAAGCGAGGGCCGAGCCGCGCGCAGAGGCGCTCGACGGGCCGCCACAGGCTCGGGTCCGCGGTGTTGCTGTCGAGGACGATCACCTCGAAGTTGCTCCACGCGAGCTGGCTCAGCGCGTCCAGCGTGCGCGCCACCACGTGGGGCGGCTCGTCGCGGATGGGCACGTGGATCGAGACGAAGGGCTCCCTCGCCCAGCGGCGCGCGGCCGGCAGCGGGCTCGCGCAGCGCGCGCGCGACAACGACGCCGCCACGAGGTGCAGCACGGACACCGACAACAAGAGCGCCAGGTTCACGGCGAGCACGGCGTCGAGCAGCGAGGGGCTGAACAGCACGGCCGCGCCGAGCCCCGCGCCGAGCAGGACGGGCTCGGTGGTGGCCCCCGGGGCTGCGGTCATCGTCGTCAGCGAAGCGGCGTGCACGGGGCGCCTCATGGGCCGGTGGAGGGAGCGCGAGCCAGGTGAAACGCGCCCCGAGCGGGGCGCGCCTCGTCTCAGAGAGGGGCCGGCGGCGGCGACGCCTCGCCCGCGCCTCCGGCAGCGTGTGGCCTCCCCAAGAGCGACGCCTTCTCGCGCTCCTTCTCGGCGAGGAAGCGCTGGTCGAGCGCCTTCAGCTCGTCCTTCGAGATGACCTCCTTGGCGAGGTCGAAGATCTCGTGCTCCTCCTCTTGCACGTGATGCTCGACGGTGTCCTTCAGCGTCTTGAACTTCGTCATCCACTGCGAGGACGAGTACGGGATGGCGTCGATCTCGTTGATCAGGCGCTCGATCTCGTGGTGCTCGGTGGCCGAGTGCTTCGCCTTGGCCTGGCTCTCGGGGTAGCGCTCGAGCACCGCGTAGAACTCGCGCTCCTCGGCGTGCGCGTGCGAGAGCAGCTCCACGACCATCTTCTCGAAGACCTCCTGGCGCGTGCTCGCTCCGTCGGCGCTGTCCTCCGTGGCCTCGATGCGCATCATCAGCGCGGAGACCTCGCCGTGCTCCTTCGCGAGGGTGTTCAAGATGCCGTGTTCACCGCTCAGCTTCGCGGCCGCCTGCTTGGCCATACCCTGCGCTTTCGAGAGACCTTCGGTGGGCTTCTTCATCGGCTACTCCTGATCTTCATGGATCGTCATGGTGGGTTTGGGGCTCGGGCGTGCTCCAGCGAGGACGGCGGAGCCCTCGACGGTGCTGCGGGTCCGCCCGGTGCGGCGGGCCCAGCTCGACGCGGTCTCGCGGCGGCGCGTTGCCCCGTCGAGGGCGCGCAGACCTCGCGTGTAGCTCCCGATCCGGCATAGGTGTCGTCTCCCAGCGTCCGGGGAGTTGCAGCGCGCGTGCCCGTCATGTGATGGCGCGCACGGCGTCGTCAGGCCGTCACCGTCGTCGAGGAGCGAGGGGTTTTGCCCCGCCCGTCGCCCAACGTCACTTGGTGACGAGCGCGGCGGCTCGCCTGCGCAAGCGCTACGCGACGAAATGCTCAAAGCCCACGTATGTGAGCTTCTTGCCGTCGAGCCACACGCCCGTCCCAGGGCGAACGTCCCCGATTCGCAGACACCCTCGAGGAGGGCGCGCGCGCTTTGGCAGCGTGAACAGCAGCGCGTAGTCGTCACCGCCGCGGAGCGCGTGCTCGAGCCCGCTCGCGTGCGCGTCGCCCGCCGCGGGGTGGACGGCGGCCCCGAGCGCTCCCGTGTCGAGATGCACCGCGACGGCGGAGGCGCGCGCGAGCCGATTCGCGTCCGTGGCGAGGCCGTCGCTCAGGTCCATGCACGACGTCGCGCGAGCGCCGAGGCGGAGACCGAGCGCCAGCTCCGGCTCGGGCCAGAGGTGGGCTCGTAACGCTTGGCGCTCGCGCGCGGACAGCGTTCGCCCGGGCTCGTCGAGGAGCGCGAGCCCTCGGTGCGCCGCGCCGAGCGCGCGGCTCACGTACACGACGTCATCGCTCCGTGCGCCGCTGCGCCTCAGCGCGCTGCCCTTGGCGTCGCCGAGCACCGTGACGACGCACGAGAACGCGCCGCGAGACGACGAGAGATCGCCCCCGAGCAGGGGCAGACCATAGCGCCGGCAAGCGCGCGCCGCCCCGCGCAGGAACCCGTCGAGCAAGCGCGCGTCGTCGTCGAGCCAGGCGGGCGTCAGCGCCAGCGTCCACACGAACCCGACGGGAGCGGCCCCCATGGCGGCGAGATCGGAGAGGTTGCGGACGATCGCGCGCCAGCCGGCGCTCTCCGTGCCGCTGCCGATCGTGAAGTGCACGCCCTCGTGCACCTGGTCCACGCTGATGACGCGTTCGTAGCCACGCCTCGCCGGCGGTAGCACGGCCGCGTCGTCGTCGAGCCCGATGGCCGACGCCGCCACGAGCCCGCGGAAGCGGCGCCGGATCAACGCGACGAGCGCCGCCTCCTTCATGCCGCGCCTCCCTCCGACCCAGCGCTCGGTCGACCCAGCGCGCGGTCGACCCAGCGCTCAATCGGCCCAGTGCTCAATCGACCCAGTCCGCGACGAACAGGTTCGTGTCACCGGGCTTCGCGTTGTTGCGGTTCGACGCGAACACCAGCTTCTTTCCGTCGTGCGTCCACATGGGGAAGCCGTCGAAGGTGGGGTTCGTCGTCACGCGCTCGCTCTCGCCACCCGCGACGCGCGTGAGGTAGATGTCGAAGTCGCGTCCCTTCGGATCGTGCACGTTGCTGACGTAGAGCACGCGCTCGTTGTCCGGATGAAGGTAGGGAGCGAAGTTGGCCGCGCCGTTCTTCGTCACCTGAACGACGTCCGAGCCGTCGGCGTCAGCGACGAAGATCTCGAGCTTCGATGGCCGCACCAGGTTCTTCGCGAGCAGCGCGCGATAGTCGGCGAGCGCCTCGCCTTCGGGCCGGGAGGCGCGCCAGACGATCTTCGAGCAGTCGGCCGAGAAGAACGCGCCGCCGTCGTAGCCCGGCGTGTTGGTCAGCTGCGTCACGCCGCTGCCGTCCTTGTTCATGACGTAGAGATCGAGATCGCCGTTCATCGTCGACGTGAAGATGACGCGGCCGTCGCGATGGCAGACCGTCGCCTCGGCGTCGTAACCCTTCGACTGGAACAACAGGCGTGCGTTCGCGCCGTCGGCGTCCGCCTGCCACAGATCCATCTCGGGATAGAGCGGCCAGACGTAGCCCTGGGAGCGATCGGGATCGGCGAGACAGCCCTCGCCGTGCGCGTGCGTCGACGCGTACAGCAGGCTGCCGTCGAC
>CAYLZW010000113.1:0-16363 GCA_964388085.1 uncultured Myxococcales bacterium
CGAGCACCTTCATCGGGATGGTGCGCGTCGAGGTCGCCGTCGGCAGCCCGAGGCTGGCCTCCATGTTCTCGGCGATCTTGGCGGCGATGCCGTAGATGGGCTGCACGTCGTCGCCAGGGCTCGGCTCCACCCACGCGGCGCGCAAGACGTGGCCGTCAGCGACCTCGCCGGCCACCTTGGTCTTCGTCGGGCTCGCCGGCACGTGCTCGCCGTTGTCGGCGTGCGCGCGGCTGCCGTTGCTGCCAGGCTCGACGGTGCTCGTCGTCGCGCGCTCCTCACGCGCGCCGGCGCCGGAGGCCTCCTCGAAGTACGAGCGCCACTCGTCCGAGACCGACGCCGGATCCTGCAGCCACTGAGCGCGCAGCGCGTCGACGTAGCTCTGGTTCAGGCCGAAGCCGCTATGCGATTCCGTCACGGGAGCCACCTTCCCACGGTCTCACTCCGTGGAACCCGGATCCGCCCAAAGGAGGGCTCCGGCGCCTCTGCAGGCAAGCGCCTGCGATCGCCTATCTAGTGTTGTTTTCTGGTTTTTCCAAACGACGTTGTGCCTCGCGTCGCGTCATGGCGAGCGAGGTCGGAAACGCAGCGTCACAAGACGGCTCCCCGGCGGAGCTCAGGCCTCTTGGTTGCCGATGATGCGCCCGTAGATCTGCTCCTGCATCTCCTGGAGGTTCTGCAGGAGCCCGAGCATGGAGTGCTCACGCGCGAGCGACGCGCGCATGCGCTCGACGCTGTCCCCCGGCAGGGTGCCCGGGGGATCGCGGAGCAGCCCCATCAGCCGCTTCGCGGTGTCCGTGTGGGAGCGCCCGAGCGCCGTGCGCACCATCATGTGGTCGTGCCGCGGCCCGAGCGGGGTCGCGAACGGGTTCGCGGCGGTCGGGACCGCGAGGCGCAGCTGATCCGACGACGTCGTGGGCGCGATGAACTCGACCGGCCCGCGCTGCGCGATGGGCATCGCTTCGGGCGTCTTCAGCATCTGGCCCTGGTGGACCTTCAGCTCGTCGACGGTCATGCCGCCGTCGACGACCTTGCCGCCCGAGGGGGTGACCCAGGGGAACGCCTTGACCTGCTTCGCGATCTCGCCAGCCATCACACGCCTCCGGGGGCTCTACGGGGAGGTTATCGGATCGCGGCGCGGAGCGTTGTGCCGCTTCTGTTTCCCGCACAGGCCCTCGTTGCGAAAGGCCGAAGCGGCACCCCGCCTCAGGTCTTCCCCTTCTGCTTCAGCTCGTAGACAAAGTTCAGGATCTCTGCGACCGCCTCGTAGAGCTCCTCCGGGATCTCTTCGTCGATGTCGAGCTTGTGGAGCGCCTGCGCGAGGGGGACGTTGCGCAGGATGGGCACCCCCGCGTCGCGCGCGATATCCTTGATCTTGTCGGCGTGCTTGCGCATGCCCTTGGCGACGACGACGGGGGCGCCGCCCTTCTCTTTGTCGTACTTGATGGCGACGGCGATGTGGGCGGGGTTGGTCACGACGGCATCCGCGTTGGCGACGTTCTGTTGAGAGCCGTGCATGATGAGCTCCTCGGCGAGGGCCTTGCGCTCGGCCTTTTGCTGAGGGTCACCTTCGGACTGCTTGTACTCCTGCTTCACGTCGTACTTGGACATCATCATATCTTTTTTGAACGAGTGGCGTTGCCAGAAGAAGTCCGCCGCCGCGACGACGAAGAACAGGGCCGCCACCCGAACCGAGATGTCGTAGATGATGTCGCCGCCGACCTGGACCGCGGCCATGAGGTCCATGCGCGCCGATCGGACCACGTCCGCCGCCGACGCCGCGATGGCGTCGTAGACCACCCAGCTGACGAGGGCGAACTTGATGAGCTGCTTGAGGCTCTCGACGATCTTCTTCTTCGAGAACATCTGCTTGAAGCCCGACACCGGGTTCAGCTTCTTCACGTCGGGCTTGATGGCCTCCATGGTGAACAAAAAGCCTACCTGCATGTAATTGGCGGCGACGCCGAACACGAAGGCGGCGCCGAGCGCCGGCAGGCTCGCCTTGAGCGTGAACCACAGCGCGTCCTCGAGCACGAGCAGCACGGTCTCGTTCGAGGTGGCGCGCGTACCCGCCTCGATGCTGCCGAGGATGAGCTCCATGAATTCGTCGGAGAGCTGGCCGATCGTGAGCGCGAGCACCGCGAAGACGCCGACGAAGAGCAGCGCCTGGACGAAGTCCTGGCTCTTCGAGACCTGGCCCTTGTCGCGCGCCTGTTTGAGCTTCTGGGGGGTCGGCTCCTCGGTCTTCTCCCCCGTGCCGCCGTCGCTCATGGGCCGATGCTGCCCATCCCTGGCCCGATTGGAAAGCCGCCTGCCGCACCAGACTGTCCGAGGCGCGCCAAATCCGGCGTTGAGCGCTACGGATCGGGGGGCTACGAGGATCCTCGGGTCCAAAAGCGAGAGGGAGAGGTCGATGGTGATCAAGCGTGGCGGACCGGGCGGTCCTCGGGTGCCTCCGCGACCCACTGGCGAGCGCGCACCGACGGGTACCGGCCGCGCCGCGGAGCCGCGGCGCGCGGACGAGCTGCGCGCCGCCAGCGCCTACGACGCCGACGCGTTCGACGACGACAGCAGCGTGCAGCGCTCGAGCCCGGGCGATCGCGCCGAGGACCTGTTCCGCGCGGACGACGCGTTCCGCTCCGAGACGCGCTCCTCGGCGGTGCGCAACACCGAGCGGCTGCTCGAGACGACCTACGAGCGGCTCGCCGTCGAGTACGCGAAGATCCACGCCGAGGCACACGCCATCGCGGCCGACGTCGCGGCGCGGGGCTTCTCCGGTGACGCGCTCTCTGACGCGGGCCCGGAGCTCCGCCAGCAGCGGACGCGGATGGGCAAGGTGCGGGCGCGGCTCGCGAACATCCGCCGCCGGCTGCGCACCATCTCGTTGCCCGCGGGCACCGCGAGCGACCTGCAGCTCGAGCAGCGCGCAGGCGGGCAGCTGCGAGCGCTGGCCGAGCTCGAGCGCGGCGTCGAGCGGACGCTGATGGCGCTGCAGTTGGCGACGACGTTCCGCCCGCGCGGCGCCGATGGAGCCCCTGCCGCCGTGCTGCGCCTGAACGTCGAGGGCGCGCGGGATCGCGCGGCGCTCGGCGGCGAGCTCGCGCGCTCCGCTCCGGACGCGACGGCGACACAGACGATGATCCGCCTGCTCACGGGCGAGGACGCGCCGGCGCTCGCGGACGCCACAGCGCCTACCTCCCCGGACGACGGCAAGAGCGGCAAGCCCAGCGACGTTCGTTCGCTGCGGGCGTTCGCCCTCGCCCAGTTGAGTACCTGAGCTTCCACGTCGGGACGGTCTCGTGGCCTACCTCTCGCTAAGCGACGACGAGCTGGCGCTGCTCCGCTTCACGTGCGACCTGTCGTTCGTGGAGGAGTCGCCGCTCTTCCGCCTCGAGCAAGAGCACCAGGAGCCCGGCGACTACGAGGCCGCCTACACGAGCCTGGTCGACAAGGGGATCATCGATCCGCACGGCTTCCGCATCACCGACGAGGCGCTGAACCGCCTGGCCCCGCTCACCGAGTGTGACGCGCGCGTGGTGCACCTCACGCAGCCGAGCTCCGGCGCCGCCGGGGGCGAGATCGAGCAGCTCGACTACTATCTGCTCGACGAGATCGCGGTGCAGTACCTCGCCGGCGAGCGGCTGCACGCCATCGGCGACGACATGGACCCGGACGAGCTCGTCGCGCATCTCGCCCGGCGGCTGGTGCCGCGCAAGTCGGCCGGCGATCGCGTCGACGTGCAGCTCCAGCCGCTCGAGTACATCGCCTTCGCGCAGCTCGTGCGGGGGCTCGAGGGGGGCCGTCCGCTCCCGCTGGCGCGCGTGCGCGCCCTGCTCGGGAGAGCGCCGAAGGGGGCGTCGCTGCAGGAGTCTGGCCCGCAGCTGCTCGCGGTGATGAGCAACCGCGGCGCCGGAGCGCGCGCCGCCGACCCGCGTCTCGACGACGACAGCCGCCTGCTCGGCGACGCCACCTGGGACGCTCCGCTCGCGGCCCTGCTCGAGAAGGGCGTGTTCCGCCGCAGCGACGAGGGCCTGCTGCTGCGCCCGGGGCTCGTCGAGCTCGTGCGTGGCCTCGAGCGCCACGAGCGGCACACCTTCGTGCGCTACGACTTCGGCGACGACGAGTGGCTCATGCGCGAGACCACCTTCGTGCCGACCGAGGGCGGCCTGTTCTTCGTCGGCACGCACCCCGCGGGCGGGATGCGCCTCATGGAGCTCGACGGCGAGCAGCTCCGCGCCGGGCTGCACGCCGCCGTGGGCCCCCTGCCGCGCGATCAGTCCGCGCCCGAGCCGCGCCGCCTGCGCGACCTCCTCCTCGTCGGACCGGGCGGCAGCTCCCTCGAGGGCGCCCCCGCGTGAGCGGCCGGGCTCAGCGTCGGCCGCGCGCTCTCCACCCCGGCGGGGAGCTCGCGCAACAGCGCCCCCCGCGGGGGGGCTGACACCTCCCGCGGCAGCCGCCCTCGCGCCCGCAGCTCCACGAGGCCTTCGCTCGTGCACGCGTAGCGGCGCTCTTTGTCATCGCTGCGCATGAGCCCGCCGATGAGGCGATGCCCGCCCGGCGCCTCGCCCTCGTTGGCGAGCAAGAGGTAGCTGTGCTTGAGCGGTGACGACGACAGGCCGGCCTTCGCCGCGAGCTCCCGCGCGCTGCGCGGCGGATCCCAGGGCAGCTCGACGTGACACCACCCCCCGGGCACGTTCAGCAACGGGCAGGAGGCCGCGCCGGTGCAGGGCGCGAGGGCGACCGCCTTCTTGCGCGCCACCAGCGCGTCACGCACGCGCATGAGCCCCTGTCCGTGGATGCGCGTGCCCGGCTCGACGACGAGGACCCGGCCGCCCGGCGCCAGGCGCGTGAGCGCGTCCTCGACGATGGACGCGCGCGTGACCACGTCCCGGCGGGGATCCCCGACCTCCCCGAGCGAGTTCGCGATGACGACGAGATCGAACGGCCCGCGAGCGCCCCACGAGCCCGGCTGCTGCAGGTTCGCCACGCGGGTGTCCACCTGCTCGACGTCCGCGCCGGCGCGCCTTTGCAGCTCGATCCCGTCCGCCATGGCGGCCGCCGCGAGATCCACCGCCAGGGAGCGCCCGACGGCCCCGTAGGCGACCCAGGCCCCGAGGACGCCCGCGAGCGGTCCGGCGCCGAGGTCGAGCACGCGCGGGCGCTCCCAGCGAGGCAGCGCGCCCTCGCGCGCCAGCTCAGCGAGCAACAGGCCGATGCGGGCGGCGTTCCGAGGCGCGTACCAGGCGAGGTAGGCGCGGCGCCCGCTCGGCTGGCGCAGGTAGCCGGCCTCGCGCGCGGCTTTCTGGCTGCCAAACAGCTTCGACAGCTCGGCCACGTCGCGCGCGACGGGAGAGCGGTGCCGCCGTCGCGCGAGATCCACGGCGGTGTCGAAGAGGGCGGCGATGCGCTCTTCTCTGGTCATCCCGATCCCCATCCGGCCCGCCCACAGGGTCTGCCTGGCCGTGACACATGGCCCCGCTGTGCGCACGGGGTGAGACAAACCGGGACGCAAACTTGCCGACCCGGCACCCGTGGCTACGCTGAGAGAAGAAGGGACGCTCCGAGCTCGAGGACGTCGAGGCCTTGGTGGTTCGCGCACCTGAAAGGCAACCTATGCGCTTCACCCCCCGCACGCTGAAGACCGCGCCCGAGGCCTGGCTCCCCGAGGCCTGGGTCATCGAGGAGCTGCGCCGCCAGGAGCGCGAACGGGAGGAGCGACGAAGCCCCTTCCTCGAGCTCCCCCTGCCGACTCCCGAGAGCTACGGCGAGGCGCCCGTGAGCGACGTCGAGCCACCGCGGCGCGGCGTCATCGTCATCGACCTCTAGCCGAAACGTAACGTCTGCCCGGTGCCCCGCACGGGGCCCGGGCCCCGCTAGCGACGACCATCGGCACGCGGCTACGCCCGCTCGGTGTACTCACCCGTGCGGGTGTCGATCTTGAGCTTCTCGCCCTCGTTGATGAACAGCGGCACGTACACGGTGAAGCCCGTCTGCAGCTTCGCCGGCTTGGTCGCGCCCTGCACCGTGTCGCCGCGCACCGCCGGATCGCACTCGATGACCTCGAGGATCACGTGGTTCGGCAGGTCGATGTTGATCGCCTTGCCGCTGTAGAACAGCACCGAGCAGTTGATGTTCTCGACGAGGAAGTTGGGCGCGTCGCCGAGCGAGTCCTTGGGGATCTCGTACTGCTCGAACGACTGCGGATCCATGAAGTGGTAGATGTCGTCCGACGCGTAGAGGAACTGCACCTCGCGGTCCTCGAGGTCCGGTGTGTCCACCTTGTCGCCGGAGCGGAACGTCGGGTCGACGACGTTGCCGGTCAGCAGGTTTCGCAGCTTCGTGCGCACGATGGCCGCGCCCTTGCCGGGCTTGTGGTGCTGGAACTCGATGATGGCGTGCGGCTGGCCTTCGTACATGATGCGCAGGCCGCGCTTGAAGTCGGAAGTGCTGTACATGTCGTCAACCTCGAGGAGCGAGCCTCTGGTCGCGGTCGCTGGGGCCGCGATGGGCGGTCGGCATTGCGCTTCATCGCGCTCGCCGCAAGGGGGGGATTACGCGCGTTCCGCGACGAGGTCCGGCAGCGCGCGTAGGGCGACCAGGTACGAGCGCCACCCAAAGCCCTCCACGCGGGCGGCGCAGGCGGCGCCGACCGGGGACGAGGCGCGCTCGACGCCGCGGGCGGCGGTGTTCGTCAGGTGCACCTCGATGACCGGCAGCGGCTCTACCGCGCGGACGGCGTCCGCCACCGCCAGGCTCGTGTGCGCGTAGGCGCCGGCGTTCAGCAGCACGCCTTGCACGCCCTCCTCGAGCGCCCTGTGCAGGCGATCGATGAGCTCGCCCTCGTGGTTCGACTGCTTGCAGGAGACGGAGACGCCGAGCTCGCGCCCCAAAGCGCGCAGCTCGGCGTCTACCTCCTCGAGGGTGCGCCGACCGTACAAGGCCGGCTCGCGACGACCGAGCAGGTTCAGGTTCGGGCCGTGCAGGACCAGCACCTTCACGTCGTCGCTCGCCTGTCGCTCTCGGTCAGAGCTCGGCCTTCAGCTTCGGTCCGACGACGCGCAAGAGGTACCGGCCCTTGCCGAAGTTTCCGCTCGGCTGCATCGACAGCGCGACGAAGTACTCGTCGCTGATCGGCCGCAGCACCGTCGTGAGCCCCGCGGTCTGCACCGTCAGCTCGGCGACGTCGCCGGTGCCGAGGCCCTCGGAGACGCGCCGCAGCTGGGAGGCGATGTTGCCGAGCTCGACGGCCGCCGCCTGAGCGCCGTTCGCGTCGCTGCCGGGAGCGTCGCGGCTCTCGATGGCGATGCCGTCAAAGCCCATAAGAGTGACGGAGACCGCCCCGGGGGTCTCCGTCAGCACACGATCGAGATGCGCGGTGAACATGCCGGCACGCTACCACGGCGGGCTAGAGACAGAACGCCGAGGGCGCATCCTGGCCCTCGAAGCAGGGCGGATCCTCGGCCGGGGTCAGCGTCGTGCCCGCAGGGCAGTCGCCGTTCTCGTCCGCGCCGACCCGGAACAGGCAGCCGCGGCAGAGCTCGATGGGGAAGGTGAACTCCGGCGAGCGCACCGTGCTCGCGCCGGTGGTGCGGCCACTGACGCGAACGCGCGCGAAGATCGTCACCCGCGCGTCCGGGGCGCCGGACAGCTCCTGCGTGAGCTGGACGCTCGCGAGCAGCTCCGCCTCCTCGTTCGTGAGCAGCGGCGCGAAGAGCGCGGCCTTGGCGTTCAGCGTCGTCTGCTGGTTGAAGACGGAGCCGCCGATCACGGAGAAGCGGTGGCCTGTGTCCGGCGTCTCCTGCGGCAGCTGCGGGATCGGCTGGCCGCGCTCGTCGACGAAGTACACCTCGAGCTCTTCGAAGATGATGACGTTCGTGTCGGCGTTTCCGTAGTTCGGGTAGTTCGGCGAATCCTGGTCGCTCTCGGTCACGTCCTGGGTCGTGAACGTCGCGGGCAGGTTCGTCGTCACCTCGAGCGCCACGGTGTAGTCGCCGGGCGCGCGGCCACCGAGGCCGAGGTCGAGGATGCCGCCGGCCAGGTACAGGTTGCCCGCGGGGTTCGCCACGCAGTTGTCTTGCGACGTCACCGGGAGCGCGCCCGAGATGAACATGGAGCCCTGCTCTTCGACGCAGCCGCTCGCGAGCGCCGCGGCGCTGATGGCGATGAGGAGCGTATGCTGAACCTTCTTCATGCTGCCTCCGAGAACCGTTCGCGTGGCTGACACACGCGAAGAAACACCTGCGAGACACACCCAGTCTAGCGCGCCTGAAGACCGGCCCGCGCGGGGCCGACCTTCCCGGAGCCGTTTGCTCACTGCATGCCGGGGGTCGCGCTCCTGCGGTTGATGATCCGCGGGGTGAGGAAAACGAGCATCTCGCTGCGCTGGTCGGTCGCGTTGTAGGACTTGAACAGCCAGCCGAGCAGCGGGATCTGCGAGAGGAACGGCGTCTGCCGGTACGACTCGCCGAAGTTGCGCGTGTAGATACCGCCGATGACCGCGGTGTCGCCGTCCTTGACGAGGAGCTCGGTCTCGGCGCCCTTGGTGTCGATGCTCGGCTGGTTGCCGACGCGCTGATCGAAGTTCGGGCGGTTGTTCTCGAGCTTGACGTTCATCAGCACCGAGCCGTCGGCGGTGACGTGCGGCGTGACCTCGAGATCCAGCTGGGCTTCGACGGTGTTCGTGTTGATGACGTTGTTCGTCACCACCTGCACCAGGATCTGCTGGCCCTGGAAGATGTGCGCCGTGCGGTTGTTCAGCGTCGTCACCTTGGGCGCCGAGATGGTCTTCGCTTGACCCGTCGTCTCGGCGGCCGTGAGGCGCGCGTTCAGGAAGCCGAAGTTGCCGATGGAGCCGAGGTTCAGGCCGATGCCGCTCGCCACGTCGTCCGCGGGCACGTTGACCGCGAAGTTCGAGGGGAACACGACGCCCGGCGTCGGCTGACCGCCCTGCAGCGACTGCGCGTTGTCCGCGGCGCCGACGATGCCGACGTTGTTCGGGAACACGAGGCCGGTCGGGTTGCCGCCGCGCTCGGAGAAGAACAGCCCGCCGCCCCACTGGATGCCCAGCGTGCGGATGAACGTCGTCGTCGCCTCCACCATGCGGGCCTCGATGAGGACCTGCGGCGTCTGCGTGTCGAGGGTGCGCACGAGGCGCTCGGCCTGCTCGAGGTTCTCGCGGATGTCCTCGACGATGATCACGTTGGTGCGCTGATCGTAGGTGACGCGGCCACGCTCGGAGACCAGCTCCTTGATCTGGGGCACGAGCTCCTGGGCGACGGCGTAGTTGACGGGGATGAGCCGCACCGTCGTCGGCACCTTCTTGCGGCGCTCCTCGGCGAGGGCCAGGCGGGCGGCGCGCTCGGCGGCGAGCTGGGGCGCGGGCGCGACGCGGATGATGCCGCCGCGCGTCTCCATGTCGAGGCCCTTGGTCTTCAAGATGACGTCGAGCGCCTGATCCCAGGGGACGTTCTTCAGCTTGATGGTGATCTTGCCGGTCACCTCGTCGCCGATGACGACGTTCTTGCCGCTGACGTCGCCGAGCAGGCGCAGCACGTTGACGATGTCGGCGTCCATCAGATCGATGGTGATCTTCTTGCCGCGGTAGCGACGCGCGCTCGCGCCCTCGTGAGCGGCGGAGCTCAGCGTGATGGCGTGCGGCGCGGCGCGAGGCTGCGGGCGATCGGCCGAGGCCGCGCTCGTGGCCACCTTCGGCGCCTCGCCGGCGGCCTTGTCGCGCAGATCCCAGAACACCGCCCCGCCCTTCTGCCAGACGCTGTGATCGACCTCGCTCGAGAGCAAGAGCTCGACCCGCACGGCGCCGTCGTGCCGCTCGGTGTTGCGGATGATGACGCCGTCGAGCGGGCCGTCATGGAAGTCCTTCTGCCCGAGCAGCGCGGACGAGGCCCGCACACCGTCGAGGACGATGGCCTTCTTGGTGGGCCCGTCCATCACCGTGCGCACGGACGCCTGCGCCGTGACCCCGAGCTTCAGCCGCCAGAAGCCGTCCTTCTGGTGGAAGGTGACCTCGTTCAGCTCGGCGGCGCGCTCCGGCCGCGGCGCCTCGCCGGGCGCACGGAAGACGATGGTGATGCCGCTGTCGGTAGCGGCGACGTCGTAGTGCGGCAGGTGGCCGTTGCGTCCGTCGAGGACGACGCGGGTGCGACCGTCGTGGCGAGCGACGCGGGCGCGCTCCACGGCGGGGGTGCTGAGCGCCTGCCTGTCCCCCTTCGGCCCGTCGATGCCGTAGAGATCGACGACGAGCCGCGAGGGGTTGTCGATCTCCTCGATCTCGTAGCGGCCGACGGCTCCGTCGGTGGCGAGGTGGACGATGGTGCCGCCGTCCTGCTCCTTGGCGTCGACGCCGGTGAAGCGTGTGGCGGCCGGCACAGCCTCTTCGTCGCCGCTGAGCTCGACCACGGGGGTGGCTTCGGGGACCGAGGTCGCCTGTG
This sequence comes from uncultured Myxococcales bacterium, assembly GCA_964388085.1. Classification (GTDB taxonomy): domain Bacteria; phylum Myxococcota; class UBA727; order UBA727; family CAYLZW01; genus CAYLZW01. The sequence continues at coordinate 10,446 of CAYLZW010000113.1, forward strand.
CGCTGGCGCCGATGTTCAGCGCGGGGGTCATGCCGGCGGCGCCCTCTCGCCGGGCCGTGAGGACGATGGCGTCCCCCTGGTTCTTGGCGTCGAAGGCGACGTCTCCGCGCATGACGACGACGACCCGCGCGACGTCACCGGTCTTGCCGCGGAACTGGGTCGTCGTGACCGCCTGGACGAGGCTCGGCGCGGGCAGCGCAGGCGGCGCCTCGACGCTCGAGACGTCCGCGCCCGGCATGTCGATGACGATGCGGGTCGGGTTCTGCAGTCGGAAGAGTGTGAACTCGAGGCGCTGAGCCGCGCGGATCACCACCTCGGCCGAGTCGCCGGCCTTCTGCCCGGGCAGCTCGCCGATCTCGATGGCGGATACTTTGACGTCTTCCGCGGCCAGGGCGGGCCCACTGCCGGCAGCGACGATCACGAGCGCCATGAGCGAGAGCGGCGCAGCACGCTTGGAGGTCATCGAGGATGCTCCTTGACTCCCACGGACCCAGCGCTCGAGACGCAACGCCAACGGCGAGCGAGAGAGCTGGAGGACGTCGGGATGAACATTCGTGCCCATGGGCACTCCCTAATCAGGTTCAACACACAGTCAGCCGATTTCAGCACCGGCGCAAGTTTTTGCCCGCGCGGTGATCTGGAATCATGCACCGATCCGGCTGATCGTGGGGAGCCCTGGATCAGGGCGTCGCGCCGCGCTGGGCCCGGGTCTCAGGGCGTCTTTCGCCGCCCCCTGACCCGCCGCGCGGCGCGCGAAGCACCAGAGAAGCAGAGGGCCGGCTGTGAAGCCGGCCCTCTCTCGCTCGACGACGTGGCTGCGTCGTCCGTCCGCGGCGCCCGATCTACCGGCGCGTGAGGTCGCGCTCGAGCTTCAGCGGCTTCAAGACGGGGATGCGCTTGCCGGTGAAGTCGCGGAACTCTTCCTGCACCACGATCTCGCCGCGGCGGATGTGCTTCACCTGCCCGAAGCGCTTACCCACGAGCGTGCCGATCTTGACGGTGTGCCCCTTGCCGGACGGGTCCTCGACCATGGCCATCGGCGTCGCGGTGCCGACCACGACGGCGACGAGCTTCAGCTTGTCGAGCTCGAAGCGCTGCAGCTCGGTGAGGTTCTCCTGCTCCTCCTGCTCGAGGACGAGCTCGTCGAAGTAGGTCTTGAAGGGATCGCGCCGGTTCACGGCGTCGTAGCTGTAGGCGAGGCGCTCGGCGTTGTCTCCCGCCTGCGCGTCCGCGCTCGCCTCCGTGGCGACGGGCGCCTCCTTCTTCAGCGTCGGGGTCGTGACCGTGGCCTCGACGTCGTCGCTCTCGTCCCCGCCGCAGCCGACCAGGGGCACGAGCGCGAACGCGGCGGTGACGAGCCACGCGCGCCGTCCGCGCTTTCGCGCCTGCGCCTTCGCGGCCTGCGGCTCGGTGTGTGTGTGACCGAAGGTCATGAGCTTCTCCGTTCTCGCGTCTTCGCTTCTCGGGGCGGTCATCATCGCTGGCTACTTCTTCAGGGAAGGGCCTGGGCCCTTCGCCTTGCCGCCCGAGGGCTGCTCGAGGAAGCGATAGGTCGTCGCCAGGTACTCGCTGTCGAGGACGATCTTCTTGTTCTCGACGCTCGGCGAGCGCATCTGCAGATCGGTCACGTTGACGATACGCGGCATCTTCGAGAGCCGATCGAGGAACACGGCGATCTCGTGATAGCTGCCGCGCACCTTCATCTTCACGGGCACCGCCGAGAAGTCACCCTGGCTCTGCTCCGACTGGAGCTCGAAGCGATTCAACTGCAAGCCCGACTGCTGCGCCTCGTAGGCCACGTCGCGCAGGAGCTTCTCCACCTCGGCCTGCTTCGGCAGCTGCTCCTCGGCCTCTCGGAGGCGCTGGCGCAGGCGCTCTACCTCGCGCATGAACTGCGTGCGGTGCTGCGCCTGCTGCTGCAGCTTGACGAGCTCGGCCTGCTGCTGCTCGATGGTCGTCGCGTGCTCGACCATGACGTCGAGCTTGTCGCTGATCCAGTAGAGGTACGTGATGCCTCCGACGGCCAGCATGAAGAGCACGAGCGCGCCGAGCTTCTGCTGCAGCGGCACCTTGCTGAACTGTTCGAGGAACTTCTCCATGACGGTTCCCTCTCCTGCTGCCGGCGCTAGGCGGAGTAGTCGACGGCCGCCGTCATGCGGAAGCCGTAGATGTTGATGCCGCCCTGCTGCTGCTGCTGCGTGAAGTGCAGGCGGATGTCTTTGAAGTACTTGCTCTTCTGCAGCGATCGCATGAACTCGGAGATGTCCGCGTTCTCGAGGCCGAGCCCCGTGAGCGTCAGCGTGCCGCCCTTCTCCTGGAAGGAGGTGACCCACACGCGCTTCGGGATGTTCGTCGAGAGCTCGTCGAGGACGCGCACCGGACCGCGCTTGCCCTTCTCGAGCTTGTCGATGACGCTGAGCTGCGCGATGAGGCGCTGCTTCTGCTTATCGAGCTCGTTGACCTCACCGATGATCTTCTTGAGTCGCGTGATCTCCTCGCGAGCCTCGGCGATCTTCCGCTCCTGCTCTTCCACCTGGGCCGAGTAGTAGAGGTTCACGCCGATGGCGGCGACGACCGTGAGCGCCGCGGCGGCGCCGAGCGCGGCCAGCTGGACGATGCTCGTCGCGCGTGCCTTCTGTTTGCGTACCGGGAGCAGGTTGATGCGGATCATCGGGCGGCTCCTGTGGATGCCGAGGACGGAAGAGGGCGGTCAGAGGCGGGGCGCACGGGGTCTCAGAGGTCCGCCACGCGCAGGGCGAGGCCGAGGCTGACGGTGGCGAGGGGGGCCTGCGTACGCAGGAAGGCCGGATCGAGGCCGCGGGCGCCGATGTCGACCTGGCGGAAGGGATCGATCTCCTCGACGGGGACGCCGGTCTTGGCCTCGATGGCCTTGGCGAGGGCCGGCACCTTGGCGCAGCCGCCCGAGAGGAAGATCTTGTGGATGGTCGCGTCGGCCGCCGTGGCGCCGTAGAAGTCGAGCGAGCGCTGCACGTCGTTGGCGATGGTCTCGGAGACCTGCTGCATGACGCGCTCGACCTCCTGCGGCACGACGCTGTCGGACTCGCTGCCGCCGCCGCCGATCTTGAGCGCCTCCGCCTCGTCGTAGGAGACGTTGAGCTGCTTCTGGATCTCGTCGGTGTACTGGTTGCCGCCCTGCGCGATGTCGCGCGTGAAGGCGCTGACGCCCGAGCTGAGCACGTTGATGTTGACGACGCTCGCGCCCACGTTGATGAGCGCGATGGTCTCGCCCGGGCTCGCGTCGTAGTTGACCTCGAAGGCGTTCTGGATGGCGAAGGCGTCGACGTCGACGACGGTAGCGGCGAGCCCAGCCTCACGCACCACGCTCGTGTAGTCGTTGATCATGTCCTTCTTGGCGGCGACGAGCAGCACGTCCATCTGCCCCTGATCGTTGTGCTCGTTCAGGATGGCGACGTCGATGTTCACGTCGTTGATGTCGAAGGGGATGTACTGCTCGGCCTCCCACTGGATGCTCTCGTCGAGCTCCTCGCGGGTCATGACCGGCAGGTTGATCTTGCGCAGGATGACCGAGTGGCCCGAGACGCTGACCGCCGCCTCCCTCGCCTTGATGCGCTGGCTCTGCACCAGCTCGCGGATGGCGTCGACGACGGCGGTGGCGTTCATGATCGAGCCGTCGACGATGGCCTCCGGCGGCAGCGGGATCATGCCGAAGCTCTGCAGCGCGAAGCCGCGCTTGGACTCCTTGAGCTGACAGACCTTGACGCTGCTGGAGCCGATGTCGAGCCCGACGAGACTGTGCTTGGCCACTTGATGCTCCTGCCCTCTCTTCGGGCGAGTTCCCGCTACTTCGCTACCGCTGTTCCGGCCCGCTGCCGGGCTCGTCCTCGCCGTCGCCCTCGCGCTTGACGAAGACCTTGTCCTTGTCTTCGATGGTCATGCCGAGGGCGAGGATGATCTTGCGCTTGGTGTCCATGCGGCAGGGCATGCCCGACTCGACGCGGTCGATGGTCAGCGGCGAGACGCCGGCGCGCCGCGCGAGCTCCGCCTTGCTGAGCAGCCGATCCTCGCGCAGGCGGCGCACGTTGTTCCGCATCCGCTCGCGGGCGTCGCTGTCACGATCGTCCTCGCGAGTGTCCTCTCGCGTCGCCGTCGCTGTTGTCCTGCCGTCGTTCGCGCTCATGGGTGGGTCTTCCTCAGGCCGCGCCCACCCTAACAAACACCCATAAGCGGGGGCAAACTTCGACACAATTAATGGTGCAAGTAACTGTTTTTACACAAATCAGTCAAGAGCGCCTCAGGTGCCCCCCAGGCCCTGAAACAGCCCGCTGAAGCCCGGCAGCAGCGCCGCCAGGCGATCCCCGAAGAACGCCACCTCGAGCCCCGCCATCGCGAGGAAGGGGCCCCAAGGGAGCGCGGTCTTCGGGGGCACCCACTCATCGACGCCCGCGGCGCCGTCGACCTCCGCCTCGTCGACGGACGGATCGGCGGCCGCCTGTCGCGCCTGCTCCCGCTCGGCGACGCGCTCCGCCTCGGCCTCGGCGGGCAAGCGGCCGAGCTTCAGCAGCACCACCCCGACGACGGCGCCCTGCAGGGAGCCCAGAAAGATGAGCCACGGCAGCGCGCGCCAGCCGAGCACCGCCCCCATGCCGCCGACGAGGAGCGGATCGCCCCAGCCCATGGCGAAGTCGTCGCCCGAGAGCGCGCCGCGCAAGCGCAGCCAGTAGGTGGCGACGACGTTGACGAGCGCGAGGAAGCCGAAGCCGCAGAGCGCGCCGAGCCCGCGCTCGAGCAGCGCGGAGTGATCCTCGAGCACCGCCTCCCGGAGCCAGGCCGGCGCGGCCCAGGGCGCGTCGAGCTGATCGCCGAGGCCGCCGGTGACGAGACCGGCGACGAGGAGGGTGGCGGGCAGAAACAGCGGGATGTGCCAGGTGTCGAGGTCGATGAAAGCGACGACCACGAGCACGCAGACGAAGAGGAAGAGCTCGAGGAACGACGGCGAGAAGCCGTAGCGGGCGACGAGGCCGATGGCCATGACGCCGACGAGGGTCTCGATGAGCGGGTAGCGCGCGCTGATCGGCGCCTTGCAGCTCCGGCAGCGCGCCAGCAGGAGGAGCCAGCTGACGACGGGGATGTTGTCGTACCAAGCGATCTGCGTGCCGCACTTCGGGCAGCGCGAGCGTGGGCTCACCACGCTCTCTCCCTCCGGCACGCGCGCGATGACCACGTTCAGGAAGCTGCCGACGGTAGAGCCGCCGAGCAGCGCCCACAGCACCATGAGCATCGCGATGGGCACGGGCTGCTCGGTGGCCGGCCGGGAGAGCTGAGAGAGCGCCTCGAGTGTGTCCATCTTGCTCGTCGTCGTCGTTGTCGTCGTGGATACGGCTTGCGGCAGGCTCGCGGGGCGCCCGGTGACGGCAGGGTACGAAATGGGCAAGGCGTGCGCGACTGGTGCGGCCGTGCCCGTCGATATCGCCTCAGTCGTCGTAGCCCGCGCGCTCCTGCCCGTCCGGAAAGGCGGCGGCGACGCGCTGGCCGAGGGCGGACAGGCCGCGCGCGAAGTCGTGGTTGGCGCCGGCGATGCGCTGAACCCCGAAGCGACCGCCGAGGGCGCGCTCGATCTCGCCGGGGGGCGCGATGCGATCCTCCTCCCCTGCGACCACGATGGTCGCCGCGCCCGACGACGCGAGCCCCTCGAAGTCGAAGGGGAGCAGCCGCACCGGCGGCGCGATCAGGACCACGCGCTCGACGCGCTCGTGCTGCGCCCCTGCCCGCGCCGCCAGGGCCGCGCCGAAGGAGTAACCCACGACGGCGCACGCGTGTTCCCCGCTGGTCTCGAGCTGCTGCTCGAGGGCGGCGCAGAGGTCCGCGTACGGCTCCTCGAGCAGCGCCGCGGCGAGGGGCGCCACCGCCGGATCGTGCGCGTAGATGGGCGGGATGGG
>CAYLZW010000114.1:0-16306 GCA_964388085.1 uncultured Myxococcales bacterium
TCATCGAGCACAACCTCGACGTCATCAAGACCGCCGACTGGATCATCGACATGGGGCCCGAGGGCGGCAGCGACGGTGGCGAGGTGCTCGTGGCCGGCACGCCCGAGGACGTCGCGCGCCACGAGAGCAGCCACACCGGACGCTTCTTACGGCAGGTGTTCGATCGGGACGGTCACGTCTGGGACAAGGGCCAGCGCCCGGCGACGAAGGAGGCCGTGCCCGACCAGATCAATCGCGTGCGCGGGCGTCGCGCGAAAGAGAGCCGCATTCAGGCTCGTTAGGGTCGAATATGGTGCCGCTGTCCGTCCTCGATCTCGCGCCCGTCACGGAAGGCTCCGACGTCGGCGAGGCCCTGCGTCGCTCCCTGGATCTCGCCCGGCACGTCGAGCGCCTCGGCTACCGGCGCTTCTGGCTCGCGGAGCATCACGGTATGGCCGGAGTGGCCAGCGCGGCGACCTCGGTGTGCATCGCCCACGTGGCGGGCGGCACACAGACCATCCGCGTCGGCGCCGGCGGCGTCATGCTGCCGAACCACGCGCCCCTCGTCATCGCGGAGCAGTTCGGCACGCTGGAGTCCCTCTTCCCCGGCCGCATCGACCTCGGCGTCGGCCGCGCGCCCGGCACCGATCCGCTCACCTCGCACGCGCTCCGGCGGGCGCGCGTCGGTGACGTCGACCAGTTCCCCGACGAGGTCGTGGAGCTCATCCGCTGGTTCGAGCCCGCGGAGCCTGGGCAGCGCGTCGTGGCCGTCCCCGGCGCCGGCTTGCGCGTACCCGTGTGGATCCTCGGCTCGAGCCTGTTCGGCGCGCAGCTCGCGGCCGCGCTCGGTCTGCCCTACGCCTTCGCGTCGCACTTCGCGCCCGCGGCGCTCACGCGAGCCGTCGACCTCTACCGGCGCACCTTCCGTCCCTCGCCCGACCTCGAGGAGCCGTACGTGATGTTGGGCGTGAACGTCGTCGCCGCCGACACGGACGCCGAGGCCCGCCGCCTGTTCACGTCGCTGCAGCAATTGTTCGCGCGCTTGCGCAGCGGAAACCCGGGCAAGCTGCAGCCTCCCGTCGACGGAGAGGTACCGCTGACACCGGCCGAACAGCACATGCTCGACGAGATGCTCTCGTGCTCGTTCGTCGGCTCACGGGAAACGGTGCGCCAGGGAATCGAGGCGTTCGCCAGGGACACCGGCGCCGACGAGCTCATCGTGGCCACGCAGGTGTTCGATCACGCCGCCCGGCTGCGCTCCTACGAGCTGCTCATCTGACGGAGCGGAGCGAGCGTCACCTCAGCTCGAAGTCGCCCTCGTCATTCTGCACGGCGACGGCGGGGCGTGGGGCGACGTCGTCCTTGCTCAGAGCGAGGCGCTCTCGCAGCGAGCGTTCATAGGTGAGGAAGGCCGTGTCTCTCTCGAGCGCCGCGCGTGACCCGGCTCCGAAGGCCATCAACATCGGCACCGTGCCGGCGAAGCTGAGCGCGCCGCCCGCCAGCATGACGCCGACCACGGTCGCGACGGCCTCTGCGGGCAAGAGACCGTCCGGATCGGGGGACATGAGCGGCAGCAGCGCGAGCGAAGAGGACATGACGACGAGGCCGCCCCCGTACAGGCCCCCCGCGGCGAGCCACCACGCGAGCGCCGCGCCCTCCTCCTCCTCGGCGCGCAGGGCCGCGCGCGCCGTGGGTGAGTTGTCATAGACGACGGGCAGAAGATCGAGGGGCCACTCTACGCGCGTGCCGTCCTCGAGCAGGAGGAACGAGCCAGGCCCTTGTAAATGACCGGCCCTGCCGCTGCGCACGGCCATGGGTCGGTGCTCATCGTAATAGTCCCGCCGCTGTTCGAGCGGAGCTTCGGGCGCCGGCGGCGTCGCGAGCAGCACATGGGCCGGCGCACAGCCGGTGACGACGACGGCGGCGAGCAGGGAGGCGACAGGCGATAGGCGGCTCATTCGTGCCTCTGGCGGGTTCAGGGAGCGGGAGGTGCGAGGCCGTCGGGGTCGAGCGCGGGCAGCGCCGCGCACAGCTCGTCGACGGGATCGAGGGGCGCGTCGGGGTTCGCGGGCGCGGCGTTCCTCGCGTCGAGCGCGCGCAAGAGCGGCGGCGGCTCGTCGGCGGGATCCGTCTCTTCGGAGGCGCCGCCATGGGGCGCGCGGCACGATCGCGGCGTGAGCGCGAGCTGCTCGCGCAGAGAGCGATCGTAGGTGAGGAACGCTGTCTCTCGTTCGAGAGCGGCGGTGGCGGCGAAGTGCGTCGGCAGGAGCGCCAGCGGCAACGCGATCAACGCGAGCGCCCCCGAACCTCCGAGCGCGACCAGCGGCAGCGCCTCCTCGAAGAACAACATCGACGTCAGTAAGCCGCCGAGCGCGGCGACGGATACGCCGATGCTCACGGTGCGCCAGAGCAGCAGGGACTCCTCCGCGGCCTCGAGGCGCCGGGTCGCCTCGGCCGTCGGCGACGCTTCATCGACGTGCGGCAGCAGATCGGCTGGGTGATGGACGCGCACGCCATTGTGCAGCTGCAGCGAGGCGGTCGGCGTGAAGGCGCCGAGGTCGTCCGCGGTCTCGAGGAGCACCGGGCGATGCTCGTCGTAGAACGCCCGGCGCTCCTCGAGGGGGGCGTCCGGCTTCGGCGCGGGCGCGAGCCGTACGTGCAGAGGTGCACAGGCGCTGCTCACGAGCAGAAGAAGGGGAACGAGCGCGCGCGACATGGATCGGTTCCTCACGGCTCTCTCCGTCGAGAGGCGTGAGGGACGTGTGTCCCGCGGCGATGATTCACTACCTGCGCGCGTGACGTGACGCGACGCACGGGTCCCTGTTCACGACTTCTTCCCGCGCTACTTCTTCTTGAACAGATCACCGAAGGTGCCGAAGCCGCTGCCCGCGGACCCGCTGCCCTTCTGGTAGCTGTCGAGGGCGGCGCGCTCCTCGGCGCGCTCGATGGCGGTGTGCGACGCCTTCACGCGACCTTTGTCGTCGATGTCGATGATCATGACGTCGAGCACGGTGCCGATGGGGAGCGCGCGGCGCAGATCGCTGCCTTGCGGCGTGCCGGTCTCGGACGCGGGCACGAGCGCGCTACCGCCGCTCTCGAGGTCGACGAACACGCCGTAGTTTTCGATGCGCGTGACGGTGCCCTGCGTGCGCGTCCCCGCGCTCGGCAAGTCGCCCGGCTCGACCTTGTCCTTCAAGGACAGCGACAGGCGGCGGCGCTCGGGATCTACCTCGAGGATGCGCACGGTGACCGCGTCGCCCACCTTCACGACGTCGGAGGGGTGGCGTACGCGCGCCTGCGACAGCTCGCTGATGTGCGCGAGGCCGACGACGCCCCCGGGCAGCTCGATGAAGGCGCCGAAGGCCTCGGTCTTTTGCACCTTGCCCTGCAGCGTCGCGCCCGGGACGAGCTTGCTGGCCTGCGCGATCCAGGGATCGCTCTCGGAGGTGCGCAGCGAGAGCCCGATGCGCTTCTCGCCCTTGCGCTTCGGATCGTCCTCGATGCGGCGCACCTCGACGGTGACGACGTCACCGACGCTGACCACCTCGTCGGGCGACTTGACGTGCCCCCAGGAGAGCTCCGCGAGCGGGATGAGCCCGTCGAGGCCGCCGAGGTCGACGAAGGCGCCGAAGTCGAGGATGCGCGTGACGGCGCCGCTGCGCACCTGGCCGACGCTGAGCTCAGAGAGCAGCTTGCCCGCCGCCTTCCGGCGCTCCTCCTCGAGCAGGGCCCGGCGGCTGACGACGATGTTCTTGCCGCCCTCCTTCAGCTCGCTGATGACGAAGCTGAGCTTCTGGCCCACGTAGCTCTGCGGATCGTCCACGTGCTGCAGATCCATCTGCCCCATGCGGCAGAAGGCGCGCGCGCCGCCGATCTCGACGTCGAAGCCGCCCTTGTTGACGCCCGTGACCTTCCCCTCGACCGGCATGCGCGCCTTGAAGGCCTGCTCGAGCCCGATGATGTCGAGCCCGCCGCCGAGGCGACGGCTCAAGACGACGGTGGCGCCGACCTGCACGACGAAGAGCTCGAGCTCGTCGCCCTCCTTCACGCTCAGGTTGCCCTCTTCGTCGACCAGCTCGCCGCGCGACATGACGCCGTCCTGGCCGGGGCCGAGATCGAAGAACACGTCCTCCTTGCCGATGCGGATGATCCTCGTCGTCACGCGATCGCCGAGGCGGACGTCCATCGTGTCGAAGCCGCCGGACTGCTCGAGCAGCGCTGCGAAGTCGAGCTTCTCGTCGTCGTCTCGGGAGGAGCGGCTCGCGGGCGCGGGGGCGGCGGCGCGGGAGCTCACGGCCGGGCTCGGCTCGGCGCGCGCCGGCACGCTCGGCGTCGACGACGTCGGCTCGCCGGCGTTCTCCTCGGCGGGCGACGGAGCCTCGCCAGGAGAGCGCCTCAACCTGGTGTTCTTCGACGACATCGGAACCTCCCCTGCGCCCGGCGCAGGGCTCTTTCCATAACAGAACCGCCGGGCGGCGAAAGCACGTGCTGGCTGCGTCGGCTCGCAGGCCGAGCGCCCGAGGGCTACAGTAGCGACGTGAGCGTCACGGACCGGCAGCGGATCAGCGACGTGGAGCGCGTGGAGCGGCTCCCCGCCGAGCGCTTCCTCCGCGAGTTCCTGCACAAAAAGCCCGTCGTGCTCACCGGCGTGAGCCGCGGCTGGCCGGCGGTAGGCAAGTGGACCCCCGCCTGGTTCCAGGACACCTGCGGCGACACCCTCGTCGTCGCGCGCCAGTACCAGAACGACGGCGTGCCCTTCGCGTACCAGGCCATGACACGCAAACAGCGCCTGCCGCTGCGCCAGTGGATCGCGTTCCTCGAGGGAGCTCTTGGCGGCCCGCTCGACGGGGAGCGCTACACCTGGAGCCTACGGGAGTCGAAGGAGCTGTTCTGGATGCACCGGCAGCTCAAGCGGGACGCCCACTTCGAGGAGCTGTTCGAGACGCTGCTCGGCAAGCCGGCGGAGTCGCTCGGCGTCGGCTTCGATCCCTTCCTCTGGTTTGGACCGCCGGGGTACGTGACGGGGCTGCACACGGACATCATCGATCTGAACCTGCTGCTGCACCTCTACGGCACGAAGGAGATGGTGCTCTACGCGCCCGATCAGACCGAGCGCCTGTATCCCGAGTCGCTCGTCGTGCAGGGCGGCCTGTACAGCCTGGTGAACGCCTACCAGCCCGATCTCGCGCGCCATCCGCGGTTCGCGGAGGCGGTCGGACAACGCACGACGTTGTCGCCGGGGGAGATCCTCTACGTGCCGAAGGACTGGTGGCACATGGTCCGCTCCCACGACGTGACCATCAGCCTGACGGCCTCCTGCGCGCGCCTGCCCGCGGGGTTGTGAGGGGCGCGCGGCAGGCCCTAGCATGCGGCGGTCTCGAGGGAGGACGAACGCGTGAGCGAGCCTTCGCCCCAGAGCGGCGAGCCTGACAGCCCCACCCCACCCGTCACCGGCGCCGCCGCGGCGTTGCCCGAGCGCGTCGGCGAGTACGGCGTCGAGCGGCTGCTCGGCGAGGGCGGCATGGGGCGCGTGTACCTCTGCCGCGACGACGCGCTCGACCGGCTGGTCGCCGTCAAGGTGCTGCACGAGAACGTCGCGGCCGAGAAGGACATGACCGAGCGCTTCCTGCGGGAGGCGCGCGCGATGGCGAAGGTGAGCTCGCCGCACGTCGTCACCGTCTTCCACGTGGTGCAGAAGGACGGCGTCCCGCCGCACATCGTCATGGAGGTGCTCGAGGGGGAGGACGTCTCCTCGCGCATCCACAAGCACGGTCCGCTGCCCTGGCCCGAGGCCGTCGACGTCATCCTCGGCGCCGTGAAGGGTCTGGCGGCGGCGCTCAAGGTCGGCATCGTGCACCGCGACGTGAAGCCGGCGAACCTGTTCTTGACGCCGCACGGCACGAAGCTGACCGACTTCGGCCTCGCGCGCCCCATCGACGGCTCGGCGGACCTGACGAGCGCCGGCATCATCGTCGGCACGCCGCACTACCTCGCCCCCGAGCTCGCGCGCGGCGGCAGCGGTGACGTCTCTTCGGACATCTACGCGCTCGGCGCGACGCTGTTCCGCATGTTGACCGGCAAGCCGCCCTTCGACGACGAGGCGGCGCTCGCGGTCATCACCAAGCACATCATCGAGCCGCCCCCGCTGGCCTCGAGCCACGGCGCCAGCGTGCCCAAGGAGCTCGACGAGCTCATCGTGCGCATGATGGCCAAGCAGGTGGAGGATCGGCCGCGCGGCTACGAAGAGCTCGAGGCGCTGTTGCTGGCCGTGCGCCAAGGAGCACCGCTCAGCTCGACGTCGACCATGACGGCCGTGAGCGGCTCCGGCGTGCCCGTGATGCCGGACGGACCCACCAAGGTGAGCGGCGTCGGCTCCGTCGCGGGCGCGAGCGGTAGCGCCGCCACCAAGGTGACGCCCCACGAGGAGCTCGCCCAAAAGCTGCGGCCGGTCCTCGCCGCCAAGGGGCCGCTGCCCATGGTGGCCGCTATCGGCGCCGGCGTCGTCGTCGTCATCGGGCTCGGCTTGGCCGTAGGCGGCGACGACTCGGACCTCGAGCGCATCGACGAGGGCGACGCCGCCAAGGTGCTGGCCGAGATTGAGCAAGAGCCGCCGAGGGAGCGCCCGGGCGATCGCGAGCTGAACCGAGGGCACGCGCTCGACAAGCTCGAGCGCTACACCGAGGCCATCGCCGCCTATGGCGAGGCCGCGAAGAAGGGCGCGTCCGACGAGCGCGCGCTGAACGTGCTCATCTCCTTGCTCGACAACCGCAAGGCGGACGACCTCATCGAGGTGCTCAAGATCTGGCCCGACGACGACGTGAACGGCCGGCTACGAAAGCTGCTCAAGGGCGGCACGTGGTTCGAGCAGCACCACGCGGCGGTGGCGCTGAAGGGCCGCGGCAAGCTCTCGCGCGCCGAGGAGGAGGCGCTCGGCATCAAAGATCTGCTCGAGGCCGATAGCTGCGATCGACGACGTCACGGCCTCTTGCGGTTGCGGCGCGTCGGCGAGAGCGACGAGGCCTACGCGGCCGTGCAGCGCGCGTCCCGGCGGATGCCGGACAACCTCTGCATGGCGCTCGACTTTCCCGCGGCGCTGCGCGCGCTCAAGAAGAACGACGACGAGCGCTAGGGCTTGTCCCCCAAAGGGACACGCCCGAGCGGACTCAGTCGACGTCAGGGCGCCCGACGGCGCTGCGCCCGGCGTGATCGGCGCTCTCGATGCACGAGGACGACTCGCCGCCGAGGACGAGGCAGCCGCCGTACACCGAGAGCTGGACCGTGGTCGCGAAGATGCCGGCCACGAGGTGCAGCGCGGGGCTGCGCACGTCTTCGTGCAGCGGCGGCGCCTCGGCCCGGCGTGGCTCGGCCGCGTTCGAGGGCAGCGCTGTGGTGAGGACGAGGAAGGCGATGGTGACGAACGTGGTGGCTGCGTGGCGCATGCTGGCTCCGTTTGGCTCCGCTTGGCGCCACCATGCGACGGCCTCGGACGTCGATCCAGTTTTTGACCGCGCGCTCCCCGGGCCATCGCCAAAGACGCCGCGGCGCCGGAGGTGTCGACGAGGATCGCAGCGCTCCTGAGGCGGCGCGCGCCGGCTCGATGCGCGCTCATCGCGGCCGCCGGCTACTCGGCGGGAGCCATACTCTCGAGTCGATCGCTGCGGCAGCCGTCGGCGGGCTCCCAGCGACGTCGCACGACGCGCGTAATCTCGGCCGGCGGGTCGTTGACGTCGTCGCACTCGGCGCTCGTCGTGGTGAAGCGGTTCTCGCGCCCGACCAGCGCCACGCAGTCGTCCACGCCGACGTCGCCGGCCTCTGCGTCCTCGTCGAGCCGCAGGGCCAGCGTCAACGACTCGCTCAGCACACAGCCGGTGTCCGCGTTGGTCTGCCGGGTCTCGTCGAAGAAGAGGTAGCCGCCCGTCTGATCGCGCGTGCCGAGCAGCGCGCGCCCGGGTGCGCCCTGTCGCGTCAGGCCGGTCATCCACACGCGCTGCTCTTGATCCTCGACGAGGGTGACGCGCACGCGCTGCGTGACGACCTCACGCGTGCAGGCCTCTCGCTCGGCGTCGCCGGTCACGCGACAGGTCTCACGCTGCACGACGTCGCTCGTGAACGTCGCCACGACGTCCTCGGGCTCGCCGCAGCCGGACAGGAGCCCAGCGCTTGTGACGGCGACGAAGGAGAGGAGGAGTGCGCGCTTCACGGGATCCTCGACGGGTCGGTGGGGGCAGCCGCCTGCGTGCAGGCTTTGGTCCGATGTTGGGTCAGATGCTGTCGGTGCGAAAGCCCGTCAGGGAGAAGAGGCTGAGCTCGCCGCGCGGCGTCTCGCCACACGCCTCCGGCCCCTCGATGCGGGTCGAGATCTCGAGCGTGCCCGAGAGCTCGTCGCCGTTCTCGTCGAAGGTCAGCTCACGGCGGAGCGTCGTCGTACAGGGCCCGGGATCGCGCGTGCTCTGATCGGACTTCAGCACCGAGCGCTCGCCTTCGATGCCGTCGGCCACCCAGGTCTCCTCGTCGAAGTGGAGCACGGTGTGCGACTGGCGACGCTCGACGGCGAAGAGCTGCACGAGCTGCGGGGCCGGGTCACCGCAGAACTGTCCGTTCGGCCGGATGTCGCACTCCATGATCGAGGTGCGGGTGACGTCGTAGAGCTCGAGGGTGCCGCCGCAGCCGCTCCCGATGACGAGCGAGAGCGCGAGCAGGCCGGGCACCGCGCAGCGGCAGCGCGAGCGACTCATGGCGCGTACTCCGCCCGCGCCGGCACGGCCTCGTCCAAAAGGACCCCCTCGAGCGTAACGCGGAGCTGACGAATGATCGGGGTCGCGCAGCCCTCGGCGGTGAAGGCCTCGTCGAACAGCTCGCCCGTCAGCACACCGTCGACGACGGCGAGGTCCACGAGGTGCTGCTGCTCGCGCGGGCAGCCCGACTGCGGGTCCTCCCCCGAGGAGCGCACGCGCGCGAAGTGACAGACACCGCCGCCCCCCGTGCAGCTCGTCGTCGACACGCGGCCATCGTTCGCGAAGTACACGCCGGGCAGCGTGCGCCCGTCCTCGGTCAGCAGCACGAAGGTGTCGGGGCCGCGGTAATCGAACAGCCAGCGGCCGCTCCTGCTGACGCTGGCGAGCTCGACCTCGTCGACGCAGTTCACGCCGCCCTGGCCGACCTGCTCGCAGTCGCTCCGCGGCGTGAGCGTCACCTCGTAGGCGGCCAGGTCGTCCTCCTCGCCGCCGCAAGCGGGCAGCGGCAGCGCGGCGACGGCGACCAGCGCCAGCCCTCGCGCGAGCGACGTCCAGGGGGACGATGACCTCATAGCGGCACCATGCCACAGCCGCCGGCGCTTGCCAGCGAGGAAGCGCACGGCGTCCGACTCAACGGAGCTGCACGAAGCCGCGGGTGCGAAAGCCGTCGACGATGCGCAACAGCTCCCCCTTCTGGATCGGGCTGACGGCGGCGATCTGCGCGAGCGTGCGCTTGCCGTCGATGCGCGAGAGCACATAGCGCTCCTTCGACGTCATGTGCCCGACCGCGATGTCCTCCCGCGCCAGGGCGAGGCCCGGCACGAGGCCGAGGTCGAGCTCGACGCCCACGCCCTTCTGCTCGAGCTTGCGCACCTGGGCCTCGGCGACCCGGCGGGCGGCGATGGCCTCGGCGTTGACGGGATCATGCTGCAGGATTCGCTCGGCGAGGATGAGCGCCTCGTTCCAGTTGCGTCCCGCGAGCGCGATGCGCAAGGCGCTCGCCGGGTCCTCGGCCTCGCTCGGGATGACGACCCCCGGCGCCTCCACCGGCCGCTCGGGCCGCACGACGCTGTACTCGCCGCCGCGACGGCGGTGGCGCCCGGGCTCGGGCACGTCGACCACGGCGCCGAGCTGATCGAGCTCCGCCACGATGTCGGCGTCCTCGAGCTCGTCCTCGGGCATGCCGATGTCGAGGTCGAACTCGTCGAGGCCGGGCGTGATGAAGTGCTCGTCGTCGTCCGGCAGGGCGGCCTTCGGCGTCGTCACGGGGCGGGGCACAGTCGCGCGCGGCGCCTTGGCGGGGCTCGCCGTCAAGCGCGGCTGCACGACCTTGCGGTTGTAGAGGTCGTACAGGCGCGCGTAGATCTGAAAGTCCATGGCGCGCAGCTCGAGGCTCGCCTCGCCGATGCTCTGCCCGTTCTTGAGCAGCTCGATGAGGCGGCGGTCGAAGCTGCTCGCGCGCGGCAGCGCGTCGACGAGGACCTCGCAGCGCGTGCCGTCGGTCGGGAACACGCTGCGGATCTCCTCCCACATGCGCGAGCGCGCCAGCCCCTCGCTGTGCACCTCGAGCAGGTTGACGGGCACGTCGGTGTCGAGCTCGGTGTCCTCGCTGACGTCGGTGCTGAGCTTGAACGTGCCCTCGCGCCAGCACATGGCCTCGAGCAGCGACTCGCGGGTCTTGAAGAGCAGCACGCGCTGCAGCTGCTCCTGCGAGATCGCGTCGACCATGACGAGCACGCGGCCGAGCGGGACGTGCGTCTCCTGCTGCGTATCGAAGGCCTTCTGGAGCTGATCCTCGTTGATGTAGCCGAAGTTGATGAGGTGCTGGCCGAGGTACTCGCGCGGATCCGAGCAGGCCGCCTGCATCACCATTCCTTCGCGCACCACGAAGCGGCGATCCACCGAACCCTGGTGCATGGTGACGACGACGCTGAGGTGGCGGTTGGCCACCCACAGAAAGACGTCGCCGACGGGCATGAGGGGGATGTCACCAGCGAGGCTCGCCATGCACATGATGCCCCGGAGAAGGGCCTCCTCGCGGCATGGTTATTCGCGACGCCCTCCGTCGTCAAACTTGCGGGCCGCGGGCGGACGGTCCCTGGGACCCACGGGCGCGGCCTCCGCCGACACACCTCGCGTAGCGCTTGCGCGAGGAAACCGGGGCCTTCCCACGAGGACGGCCATCCGGCAGGCTGCCCCCATGAAGCTCGCCAGCATCGTCCTCTGCGCCGGCAAGGGCACCCGCATGAAGAGCCGGGTGCCGAAGGTCCTCCACTCTGTCGCCGGCCGTCCCCTCGGCGCCTGGTCGCTCGCGCGCGCGTTCGAGCTCGGCGCGAGCCCCGTCATCGCCGTCGTCGGACACGAGGCCGAGGCCGTGAAGCAGGGGCTCGCGCCTCATGTCAGCGGCGATCTGCGCTTCGCGCTGCAGGCCGAGCAGCGCGGCACCGGACACGCCGTCATGTGCGGCCTCGAATCGCTCCCCGACGTCGCCGACGAGGTGCTGGTGCTCTACGGCGACACGCCGCTCTTGCGCCGGGAGTCGCTGCAGGCGCTGATCGACGCGCACGCGCGCGCGAGCGGTCCGCTGGCGATGCTGACCACGACGCTCGACGAGCCGAGCGGATACGGGCGGATCGTGCGAGGTCCCGCGGGCGAGGTGCGCGCCGTCGTCGAGCACAAGGACTGCAGCGAGGAGCAGCGGAGCCTCCGCGAGGTGAATCCCGGCATCTACCTCGTCGACACCGGCTTTTTGCGGGGGGCGCTCGCGAAGCTCGGCACCAACAACGCGCAGGGCGAGCTGTATTTGACCGATCTCGTCGCCATGGCCGCGGAGCAGGGCGGCGTCACCGCCGTCTCTGTCAGCTCCGAGGAGACGCTCGGCGTCAACGACCGCTGCCAGCTCGCGGAGAGCGAGCGCGTGCTGCGCGATCGCCTGCGCCGCCAATGGATGCTCGCCGGCGTCACGCTCGAGGACCCGGCCACCACCTACCTCGACGTCACGGTCTCGCTCGGCAGCGACGTCGTGCTCGGGCCCGGCGTCGTCCTGCGCGGCGACACGCGCGTGGCCGACCTCGTCCACATCGGCACCGGCTGCGTGCTCAGCGACACCGTCGTCGACGAGGGCGCGCGCCTGGCGCCCTACACGGTCTGCGAGCAGGCGCACGTCGGGCCCGCCGTGCAGGCCGGCCCCTTCGCGCGCCTCCGGCCCGGGGCGGACCTGCGCGAGCGCTCTCGCGTGGGCAATTTCGTCGAGGTGAAGAAGACCGTGCTCGGCAAGGGCGCCAAGGCGAACCACCTCGCCTACCTCGGTGACGCGGTCATCGGCGAGGACTGCAACGTCGGCGCCGGCACCATCACCTGCAACTACGACGGCATCGGCAAGCACAAGACGGTGCTCGGCGACCGCGTGTTCATCGGCTCGAATTCGACGCTGGTGGCTCCGGTCACCGTCGAGTCGGACGCCTACGTCGGCGCCGCCAGCACCATCTCCCGCGACGTGCCGAAGGACGCGCTCGCCATCGCGCGCGCGCGCCAGGAGAACAAAGAGGGCTACGCCGCGCGCATCCGCTCGCGCAACGAGCGACGCGCCAAGAGGTGATCTTCTTCGCCGGCGTGTGCGCGCCGCGATTGACCTCATGCTCGTGCTCTACGCCGCCCTGGCCCTCACGCTGCAAGCGCCGCTCGCCGTGGACGCCTTGCCGCCGGCGCCGCGGCCGGACCTCGCCCCGCTGCTTCCCGCGGACGGCTGGCCCGGCGACGGCAAGGCGCTGCCCGCCTTCGCCACGGCCGCGCAGCACAAGCGGGCGCTCGAGCGCGATCCGCTGCACGGCGAGCGCTTCTGGGTCGAGGAGCTCGCGGGGGCAGCGACGAGCCGCCGCGTCGTCTTCCTGATCCCGCAGTTCCATCGCAACCCGCTCGTGCCCATCGAGTGGACCTCGCTCGGCGACGCCATCATCACCGTGCAGAGCAACATCGACACGCTCGTCACCCGCCTCGTGCGCGCGCACGGCCTCGGCTGCATCGGCACCGAAGGCAGCTGGCTGCAAAAGATCGAGCTGCCCGACGAATTGCGGCAGCCGGCGCAATGGGCGGAGGACCTGAAGCGCCGACGACGGACGGCCGACGGCGTGCTGGTGCGCGAGGCGCCGGCGCAGCGACGACACAGCGAGCGCGTAGAGCGGCTCTTGTTGCAGAGCCTCGAGCAACGGGTGGCGCTTTATGACGGCGTCGGCGTCGCGCTCTATCGGCTCGAGCAGCGCGCGCGCGTCTTGCGCTTCGGCATCGAGGACGAGGCGCTCAACAAGAACGCGCTGCTGCTGCTCGCCCGGCTGCAGCGCATCGACGAGGCGCTCGCCGAGCTCGAGCCCGCGGGTCAGTCCGACGTGCAGAGCGCCATGGGCCAGATGTGGCTCGACGAGATCGGCGCGTACGAGAAGGGCGTGCTCGTCCCGCTCGAGGAGAGCCTGGCCGCGCTCGATCAGGAGCGCCTCCGGCTGCTCAGCGAGGGCGCCGAGGCCTCCGCGCAGGACCTCGGCCGCTTCGTGGTGCTCGCCAAGCACATCGCCGCCGCCGTGGTGCGGTCCGACGAGGTCCGCTCCTATACGAGCTATTACCGTCGGGTGGCGAAGGCGCCCGAAGACGCCGGCTCCGCTGCGCCCTCCCGCGAGCTGAGCCCGCAGGAGCGCGCAAGGCAACAACGGCTGAAGGCCCGCCGCGCGCCGCTGCAGAGGGAGTACGAGGCGCTCTCCATCGACGAGCGCGAGCGGCGCGCGGCGCGCAAGGTGCTCGCGCGTGTCGGCGCCGGCGGGGTCTGCGCGGTCGTCATGGGGGCCGTGCACAAAGACGCCCTCAAGCAGCAGCTCCTGGAGCTCGCCGGCGAAGACCTCGCCGTCATCGTCGTCGCGCCCTACTCGTTCGATGAAGCCTCAGGGCCCTGAGCTGCAGAGCCGATCGGCCGGGAAGTCGCCGGCCTCGCTCGCCTCGGCCATGATGCGTCCATGCGGCTGTACGTCGTGCGCCAGAGCGAGCCCCTAGCGCCCTTCGAGCGCGTCAGCGACGACTGCGGCCTCGGCGGCGGAACGTTCCGCGCGTACCGCGAGCGCACCGCGCGCAAGCTGAAGCTCGAGCTGCACGAGGCCACGCTCGAGCAGCCCCTCGAGGGGCCCGCCCTCGTCGTCAGCGACGATGTGTTCGTGACCCGCCGCGCGCTGCGTGGCTTTCTGAGAGCGAGCGTGCGCGCGGGGAGGCCGGCGCGCCTGTGCCTGCCGCCCTCGCGCCTGCTCGAGCTGTTTTTGCCGCTGCAGGACCTCGACATGGACGCGGGTCCTGGCGAGCTCGGCGGCCGCGCGGCCTTTGACGTGGCTTTCGTGCCGCAGGGCGAGCGCGCCAGCGCTGCGGAGCTGTTCGCGCTGGACGCGGCGCGTTGGCTGGCGCCGCCCTACCGCGAGATCCTGCTGGAGGTGCCCTTGCCGCGGCACCTGCTCGGGGTCTCCGATGAGCGCTTCACCTTTCCGCTGACGTCGACGGTGGCGCTGCGCGTGCGTCACTGGGTGCACGTGCTCCGCGCCGGACACCTGATGCCGCAGATCGAGCTGCTCGAGCGCGCCGAGGATCAGCCGCTGCGTTCGTTCGCGCGCGCGGCGCTCGCCCTCCGCCTCTCGAAGGCCGCCACGCGGCGCGCCCTGCAGGCTCGCTTCAGCTACCGCGGCAGAGGCTGCTTCGTGCATCCGAGCGCGACGGTGGAGGCCTCGGTGCTCGGCGACGGCGTGCGCGTCGGCGCCTATGCCTACGTCGTCGGCAGCGTGCTCGGCGACGGCGTCGTCGTCGAGCAGCGCGCGCACGTGGAGCAGTCGTGCCTCGGGCCGCGCACCTTCGTGTCCAAGAACTCGAGCGTGAGCGCGTGCGTCGCCTTCGGGGACACGGACGTGTGCGTGAACGGCATCCAGACCTGCGCCGTCGCCGAGCGCTGTGGTCTGACGTCGTGGGCGCGGCCGCTCGACACCATCCCCGGCGCGCACGTGCACGTGAAGGACGGGGACGAGCTGCGCGACGTGGGCGCGCTCCCCTGCGGCGTCGCCTTTGGGACGGACGTGTTCGTCGGCGCCGGCGTCGACATCGCGCCGGGCCGCATGATCCCCGCGGGCCTCAAGCTCGTGGGCGATCCCGCGCGCACGCTGCTGAAGGCGCCCGACGCGGTGGCGCCGGGCACCGTGGCCTACGTCGACGAGGGAGCCGTGAAGCCGACGCGGCCGCGCTGACGCCCCCGCCGCTCCCGCGCGGGGAACGGCGGAGGCGCCGGGCGATTACGCGGCCTTCAGCTCCTTCGCGTCCGCAGCGTCGCTCACCTTGATGTCGATCTTGCGCGGCCTCACCTCCGCCTTCTTCTCGAAGCGGATGGCGAGCACGCCGTCCTTCATCTCGGCCGTGGCGCTGTCGACGTTGACCGCGTCGGGCAGGCGGAAGGCGCGCTCGAAGCGGCCCCAGCGACGCTCCACGCGCCAGTTGCCCTCGTCACCGGCCTTGCGCTCGGCCTTCCGCTCGCCGCGGAGGGTGAGCACGTTCTTCTCGAGCTCGAGCTCGACGTCAGCGAGGCGCACGCCGGGGAGCTCGGCCTCGAACACGAGCCCGCTCGCGTCCTCGTAGACATCGACGGCGGGGAGGTATTCGGGCGCGCTCGCACGCGCGCCGCGTGGTCCGAACACCTGGTCGTGCAGGCGGAAGAGATCGTCGAAGGCGTCGTAACGGGTAAGCATGATGCAGCCCTCCTGTGGCGCGGGCCGAAGGGGCCGCGCGAGAGTCTCGGTTGTCGTTTGTACGGCGGGCTGTCTCCGCCGACGTCACACCAGTAGGCCCGCGCGGGTGACCGTCAAGCGCGTTCGCGACGGCAGCACGGAGCCGGCCGCTCGTGCCGCTCAGGGATCGAAGCGATAGCCCACGCCGCGCACGGTCATGAGGTGGCTCGGGTTGTCCGCGTCCGGCTCGAGCTTCTTGCGCAGCGAGACGATGAAGTTGTCCACCGTCCGCGTCGTGCCCTCGTAGTCGAGGCCCCAGGCGCCCTCGAGCAGGGCGTCGCGGCTGAGCGCGCGGCCGGCGTGGTCGACGAGGAACAGCAAGAGCGCGATCTCGCGCGGCGACAGCGCGACCGGCTGGCCGGCCTTCGTCACGGTGCGCGCGTCCCGATCGATGACGACGTCGGCGAAGCGCAGCGTGTCGGGCACGCCCTGGCGACGGCGGCGCAGCACCGCGTGGATGCGCGCGATGAGCTCGTTCAGGCCGAAGGGCTTTTGTACGTAATCGTCGGCGCCGAGCTCGAGGCCGAGCACCTTGTCCTCCTCGAGCCCCTTGGCCGTCAGCATGATGATGCCGGCGGTCGAGCCGCGCCGGCGCAGCTCACGCAGCACCTCGAAGCCGTTCATGGCGGGGATCATGATGTCGAGGATGACGAGGTCGGGCGCCTCCTGGAGCGCCAGGCGCAGGCCCGTCTCGCCGTCCTGCGCCAGGCTCGTGTCGAACCCCTCGTGCCGGAGGTTCATGCGCAGGCCCGCCGCGATGGAGGCGTCGTCCTCGATGATCAGGATGCGCAGCTTCGTCAT
>CAYLZW010000115.1:0-6853 GCA_964388085.1 uncultured Myxococcales bacterium
GATAGCTTCTCCTGCGAGACGCAATGCTCCTCGGCCGCGACGATGTAGGCCGCGAGCACCGGCAGCACGGCGCCGTTCATGGTCATGGACACGCTCATGCGATCGAGCGGGATGCCGTCGAACAGGAGCTTCATGTCCTCGACGCTGTCGATGGCGACGCCCGCCTGCCCGACGTCACCGGACACGCGCGGGTGGTCCGAGTCGTAGCCCCGGTGCGTCGCGAGATCGAACGCGACCGAGAGGCCCTTCTGCCCGGCCTCGAGGCAGCGCCGGTAGAACGCGTTCGACTCCTTCGCCGTCGAGAAGCCGGCGTACTGCCGAATGGTCCACGGGCGGTGCGCGTACATGGTCGCGCGCGGTCCCCGCACGAAGGGCGCGAGGCCGGGCAGCGACGAGAGCTGCGCGTCGAGGCCGGCGGTGTCCTCCTGCGTATAGAGCGGCTTCACGGCGATGCCCTCGGGCGTCTGCCAGGTGAGGCCGTCGAGCGCGGCGCCCTTCAGCTCTTTGTCGGCGAGCTTCTTCCAGTCATCGAGGCTCACGGCGTCATCCCTTCATGAGCGCGGGCAGGATGGTGGCGAGGCGCAGCGGCGAGTAGCTCGCCTCCAGGCGCAACAGGCCCTTGCCCACGTCGAGCAGGTTCTTGTGATCGGAGAACCACGGCGGCGTCACCGGCAGCCGCACGGGCGAGCGCACCACGGACTTCTGCGGGTGATCGAGCAGCGCGGTGTTGTGCACGACGCCGCGACCCGAGCGGATGTCCTCGTCGCTGTGCCCCGGGAACGCGCCCCACGTCGGGTTCATGAAGCCGAAGATGGCGCCCGGCCAGACGTTCACGCCGATGCAGCCATAACGCAGCTCCTCGATGGCCTTGTCGAGGGCCTCCGCGTGGCGCCTCTCGGTGGCACCGTCGGTGAGCAGCAGGCAGGCGAGCGTGCCCCACACGTCGTCGTTGGCGAACGGCACCGCCTTGGCGAGGAATTCTTCGCTCGTCGTGGCGGGCAGGTTCACCTCGGCGAGCACGCCGCAGAAGGCCTCGTGCCGCAGCGCGTGCTGCTCTTTGTTCGCCTCCACGTCGGGGAAGTACGTCCAGGGCACGACGCCATCCGCCGCCGCGCTCAGCACCTCGCCCGTCGGGTACGCGCTCATGAAGCCCTGCCAGCGCGCCTCGGCGCCCGGGTAGTAGGCCTTGCGCGACGGCAGCGCGCGCAGCTTCTCTTTGACGAGGGAGACGAAGGCGTCGCGCCGATCCCAGCCATCGGCGAGCACGAGCACCTTGCCGGCCACGCAGTCGAAGCTCGCGTTGTGCGTGACGGCGGCGGCGACGTGGCGCGCGTGCGTGTCCATGTCGCTCGCGCTCCAGTCGCCTGGGACGACGAGGATGGGCGTCACGTTGCCGAGCTCGGACGTGAACGGCTTGTCGACGCGCTTTTTGTTGGCGGCCTTGTTGGCGGCCTGCTCCTCGGGCGTGTCCCCCCACACGATGGCGTCGTAGGTGTTGGTGGAGCCGGTGATGTGCAGCGCGTCGACGAGCGCGTGCGTGGTCAGGTACTTGCCCTGCTCGACGCCGCCATAGACCACCGCGAGGTAGCCCTCGTCGATGAGCGGCTGAAAGAGGCGCTCGAGGAAGGGCCCGCCGAACTCGTTCACCGGGTTCATCTTGAGGACGACGACCTGGTCCTCCACGAAGAGCTTGTAGAGGACGTCGGTGGGCGCGATGGAGGGGATGTTGCCCGCGCCGAGCACGAGGCAGACGCGCGCGGGATCGGGGTGGTTCTCGCGGTAGATGCGCCCTTGCGTCGGGTCGGCGCCGGGCTCGAGCCACACCTCGGCGGTGATGCGCGCGAACAGCAGCGCGTCGGTCAGTCCGGAGGGCAACACCTTGGCGACGACCTGTCCGTTGCGCCGCACCTTCGTCGAGACCTTCGGCCGCGCGCCGCGCTCGAGCGCCTCGCGCGTCTGGCGCAGGCCGCGCGCGGTGATGACGGCGCTCGCGATCAGCCCTTCGCCGGCGCCGTTCTCGCTCGGCAGAAAGCCACCCGCTCGCGCGCAGGCCATGCCCCAGGGCAGCGCGACGTCGTCGAGCCGCGCCTCGATCCGCCGGAGGAGGCGCACGCGCTCCTGCACGGAGACGCGCAGCCACGCCTCCTTGCGGGACGACAGCCGCTCGAGCTTCTGGTCGATGACGTCGAGTGGCGTCGCGGGCACGCCGGCGGGGGGATCGGGGAAGCGAGTTGCCATTGGCATCTCGCGTAGCCCACGGAGGCCGACCTCAAAAGGCCGCGCCGCCGGGAGGCGTGCCGGCAGGGGAGCCTCCGCCTTGGCTCTCGTCGGCGGGGTCGAGGATCGGCGGCGGTGGCGGCGTGCCCGCGGGATCCGCCGGCGCCGTGGCCGGCGACGACGCCGGGGGCGCCGGGGACGCGGGCGATGTTCGCGGCGACGATGTGCTCGGCGGCGGCGGCGCGGGCCGCGCGGGGGGCGTGGGCGCGAGGGAGGGGCCGGCCGCGAGCGCGGCCTGGATGTCCCGCGCGTGCTGCACGAGCGCGCGCTGGTAGAGGTTCGACCAGCGCGTCTCCTCGCTGCCGGAGATGAGGTACGCCGCCAGGGTCTGGCCGGCGTTCAGCAGGAGCCCGCCGACGAGGCCGCCGATCAAGCAACCGCAGGCCAGGCCGGGGCTCAGCACGATGCCGAGCAGGGGGGCTCCCATGAAGACGAACAGCGTGCCGATGGCCACCCCGACGTCGAGCACCGAGCCCGTGAACATCAAGCCGTGCAGCAGGAAGTACTCGATGACGTCGTCGATGTTCTCCGTCACCGGCTTCGACTTCACCACGCGCCCGGACGGCAGCATGGTCGTCAGCTCGATGGTCATCTCCTTCCAGGTGCCGATCTGGATGGCGCTGGGGCTCGCGAGATCGAAGACGACGATGGTCTGCACGGGCGGCACGGTGTCCGGCGTGCGCAGGATCTCGTTCAGCGTCGTCGCCGTGTAGTTCTGCACCTCGCGCTGCCACGCGCGCGAGTTGGCGAGCGGCATGCCGGGCTCGCGCAGCTGCACGTACTCGCCGTCGAAGCGGAACCGCGAGACCTCGCCGATCTGCTGCAGCGGATCGCTCGGCCGGGTCGGCTTGATGACGGTGCTACACGCGCTCGACAGCGTCGCGAGCAGCAGCACGAGCAGGAGCGGGAGTACCCGATGCGCTTGCATCGCTGGGCACTGTACTCGTCAGGCCGCGCCCGTGCAGCAGGAAGGCTTTGCAGGGCGAAGCCCTCCTGCGCGTTCTCCCTCAACCAGCGGCGCCGTCTTGCGCCGTGGCCAGCTCGGCCTCGGCGTCCGCCTCCGGCTGATACGAGACCTCGACGATGCGGAAGCGCGCGCTGCGCCCGCCGGGCAGGTCCCAGTCGATCTCGTCGCCGACGCGCAGGCCAAGCACGGCGGAGCCCATGGGCGCGAGCACGGAGACCCGGCCGGTGTCGCTGTCCGCCTCCTGCGGATAGACCAGCGTGATGGCCCGGCGGCCGCCGTTCTTGACGTCCTCGACGACGAGGCGCGAGCTCATGGTGACGATGTCGGGCGCGATCTCCGCCGCCGGCACGACGGTGGCGCGCGAGAGCTCGGCCTCGAGGCGGTCCGCCTGCTCGGCGAGGCGCCCGTCGCTGAACGTCTCCACGCAGCGGCTCAGGCGCTCGAGGTCCTTGTCCGTGACCGTGATGGACGGCAACGGGGACACGGTCTCCTTCGTCATCGTGGAGCGCTGCGGGACTGGGGTCATCTCATCACCTCGGGGAGCGGGCGTTCCGCTCGGTGCGACGCCGGTCGGCGTCTCGTGCGTCTGGGCTCGGCGCCTGACCCCGTCAGGCGGCCGTCGAACTCTGAAAACAACAAGGGGCGAAAGGGCAACGACAGCCGCTGGTTTCGAGCACCGGGGGCGGTCGCGGACTCTGAAGACCTCGAAAGAGGCCGCGCGTTGCGCTCAGGCCCCGGGGTACACCGTGAGTCGGTGTAGCGCCCCGAGGCGGGGCCGACGCGTCGCGGTGGCACGTCCATGGACGAGCGAGACGCGGCGCGCGGCTGGGATCAGCAAGGGAGCGAACGCCAGCATGTCTACGCTTGCTCCTCGTCGATGCAAAAGACGGAACCCGACCCCTGCACATAGTCTAGCCCCCTTTCCGCCCGGGGCAAGCCCCCCAGCGCGCGGGCCCGCTATGGCTTTCGCGACCCGGCGCGTTACCTTGCTTGCATGCAGCGCCCGCACTCCTTCGCGCCCTATCGCCGCCTCGTCCGGCTGGTGAGCGGCCGAGCGTCCGCCGCACGCACACATCGCCTCGCGGTAGGCGTGGGCTCGGCCCACCCGCGCTGAGGCGCTCCCCCTGTCCTCCCACCATAGCCACAAGCACCTCCTCCCACCGCGGTGACGCGGGGCCTGCCGGACGTGCTCCGCGGTTTCCCTGCGTCGCAGCGACGTCAGAGCCCGCGACGCGAAGGACCTCGTGTTCGAACAGCTCTTCTCGATGTTCTCGACCGACCTCGCCATCGATCTCGGCACCGCCAACACGCTCGTGCACGTGCGCGGCAAGGGCGTCGTGCTCGATGAGCCCTCCGTGGTCGCGGTCAGCAAGAACGGCTCGAACACGCGCGTGCTCGCCGTCGGCCACGACGCGAAGGCGATGCTGGGCAAGACGCCGGGCAACATCGCCGCCATCCGCCCCATGCGCGACGGCGTCATCGCCGACTTCACCGTGACCGAGGCGATGATCCGCTCGTTCATCGAGAAGGCGAGCGAGCGGCGCTACTTCAACAGCAGCCGCCTGCTCATCTCCGTGCCGGCGGGCATCACCTCCATCGAGCAGCGCGCGGTGCGCGAGGCGGCCATCGGCGCGGGCGTGCGCGAGGTGCACCTCATCGAGCAGCCCATGGCGGCCGCCGTCGGCGCCGGCCTACCGGTCCACGACGCGCGCGGCTGCATGATCGTGGACATCGGCGGCGGCACCACCGACGTCGCCGTCATCTCGCTCGGCAGCCTGGTGGCCTCGCAGACCTTGCGCGTGGCGGGCGACAAGCTCGACGACGCCGTCGTCAACTATGTGCGCAAGCGGCACAGCATGCTGATCGGCGAGCGCTCGGCCGAGCAGATCAAGCTGAAGGTCGGCTCCGCCTCCCCGCTCGACGACGAGCTCGAGCTCGCGGTGAACGGGCGCGATCTGGTCTCGGGCGTGCCGCGCTCGGTCACCGTCACCTCGTCCGAGATCCGCGAGGCCATGCAGGACTGCATCGGCCAGATCTTCAGCGCCGTGAAGGCCACCCTCGAGAAGACGCCGCCCGAGCTGTCGGCGGACATCATCGATCGCGGCATCGTGCTGCTCGGCGGCGGCGCCATGATCCGAAACCTCGCCCACTCCCTCTCGCTGGACTGCGGCCTGCCCGTCGTCGTCGCGGACAACGCCCTGCACGCGGTCGTCGACGGCGTCGGCACCGTGCTCGAGGACCTGGCGAAGTACCGCCGCCTCTTGCTTTAGAGCACCAGAGCACGGAACCGCTCGCCCTTCGCGCAAGCTGAGCGGTGCTCTAGCGCCTCTCGCCGGGAGCACGCCTCCAGCGCCGGACGAGCCCCAAGGCGGCGCCGAACAGCAGCGCGAAGAGGGCGTCGGGCGACGTCGTCGAGGGCCCGCAGGAGCAGCCGCCGCCGGCGACGACGAAGCGATCGTCATCGATCGGGAGGCCGCTATCGGCGAGGTGGTGGACGCCGGCGTCCCCGGGATCCACTTCGCCTTCCCCTTCGCCTTCCCCTTCGCCCTCACCCTCGCCCTCACCCTCACCCTCACCTTCACCCTCACCCTCGCCTTCGCCCTCACCCTCACCTTCACCCTCACCTTCACCTTCGCCCTCACCTTCACCTTCGCCGCCGTCCACGCCAGCGTCCTCGCTGGTGCCGCCGTCGTCGTCGCCGATGCCGCCGTCGTCGGCGGTGCCGCCGTCGTCGTCGCCGGTGCCGCCGTCCGGGTCGGGCACCCCCGCGTCGCCCGGCAGGCAGGCGTCGGAGGCGTCGAGCGGACAGGGATCGGGGCCGGCCTCGCACAGCGCCGTCACCGCCGCGTCGCCGTCGCACACGCCATCGCCGTCGCTGTCGGGATCGAGCGGGTCGGTGCCGGCGACCTGCTCCTCACCATCGAGCGCGCCGTCATCGTCGCTGTCCGGGTCCAGCGGATCGGTGCCGATGGGCAGCTCGCCGCCGTTGCTCAAGCCGTCGTCGTCCGCGTCCTCGTCCGCGTCGAGCGTGCCGTCGTCGTCGCTGTCGGTGTCGTTCGGATCGAGGCCGAGATCGACGTCCACGCCGTCGGGCAGGCCGTCGTCGTCGCTGTCGCTGTCGAGCGGGTCGGTCTCGTGCACCTCGAGCTCGGCGCCGTCCCCGAGCCCGTCGTCGTCGCTGTCGGGGTCGTCCGGGTCGGTGCCGGCCGCGCCCTCCTCGTCGTTCGTCAGCCCGTCGCCGTCTCGGTCGCAGCTGCCGGCGCTGTCCGCCGGCACGCACGCGTCGAGCGGATCGGCGTCGGCGCCGTCGAGCGCGCCGTCGTCGTCGCTGTCGGGATCGTTCGGGTCGGTGTTGGCCGTGCTCTCTTCGTCGTTCGTCAGGCCGTCGTCGTCGGGGTCACAGCTGCCGGCGGCCTCGAGGGGCGCGCAGACGTCGTTGGGGTCGCTGCCGGCGGCGACCTCGTCGCCGTCGCTGATGCCGTCATCGTCGCTGTCCGAGTCGTCCGGATCGGTGCCGGCCGTGGTCTCCTCGTCGTTCGTCAGCCCGTCGTTGTCCGGATCGCAGCTGCCGTCGCTGGTGTTCGGCTCGCACACGTCGTTGGGATCGGT
>CAYLZW010000115.1:6953-16056 GCA_964388085.1 uncultured Myxococcales bacterium
GCCGGCGGCGACCTCGTCACCGTCATTGACGCCGTCGTCGTCGCTGTCCGGATCGTTCGGGTCGGTGTTGGCCGTGGTCTCTTCGTCGTTCGTCAGACCGTCGCCGTCGGGGTCACAGCTGCCGTCCGTGGTGTTCGGCTCGCACACGTCGTTGGGATCGGTGCCGGCGGCGACCTCGTCACCGTCATTGACGCCGTCGTCGTCGCTGTCCGGATCGCTCGGGTCGGTATTGGCCGTGGTCTCTTCGTCGTTCGTGAGCCCGTCGCCGTCCGGATCGCAGCTGCCGTGCGTGGTGTTCGGATCGCAGACGTCGTTCGGGTCGCTGCCGGCGGCGACCTCGTCGCCGTCACTGACGCCGTCGTCATCGCTGTCCGGATCGCTCGGGTCGGTGCCGGCCGCGCCCTCCTCGGCGTTCGTGAGGCCGTCACCGTCCGGATCGCAGCTGCCGTCGGTCTGGCTCGGGTCACAGACGTCGTTCGGGTCGCTGCCGGCGGCGACCTCGTCGCCGTCATTGACGCCGTCGTCATCGCTGTCGGGGTCCTCGATGTCGGTCCCGGCGAGGATCTCGTCCTCGTTCGACAGGCCGTCATCGTCGAAGTCGGCGCCGAGCCCATAGCAGTCCGGGGCCACGTCGTTCGGCCCGTCGCAGATGCCGTCGTCATCGCTGTCCGGATCGAACGGGTCCGTGCCGTCGCTCAGCTCGTCGCCGTTGTCGACCCCGTCGGAGTCGCTGTCCGCGCTGGTGCCGAAGCAGTCGGGCAGGACGTCGTTCGGGCCGTCACACACGCCGTTGTCGTCGCTGTCGGGATCGGTCGGGTCGGGGCCCGCTTCGCCGCCGTCCGGCACGCCGTCGCCGTCGGTGTCGGGATCGCCGGGATCGGTCTCGCCCGGGTCGACCACGCCGTCGCGGTCTTCGTCCTCGATGATGTCGAGCAGCCCGTCGCCGTCGCTGTCCACGGCGTTGGGGCCGACCTCGGAGGTGTTGCCGGCGGCGTCGGTGGCGGTCGCGGTGATGACCTCACCGGCCACGAGGGCGCGGGACGGCGTCAGCGTGCAGGCGAAGGTGCCGTCCGCGGCGCTCGCGCAGGAGCCGAGATACGCGCCGAGCTCGCCGTGGGCGACGGTGCGCGCGTCCCCGACCTGCACCACGGCGTTGTCCCCGTCGTCGAGCGCGACGAAGAAGTCGATCGTGTAGCTGCCGGCGAGCGGCGCCCCGAACAGGCCGACGAAGCCGCCCAGCGCAAGGTCGCCGCCGGCCGCGGTCACGGAGGTGATGACGGGGTAGTCGAGGCCGTTGTTCGCCTCGCCGGCGTTCAGCAGGCCGTCGTTGGGCGTGACGCCGTCGCCCGCGTCGCTCGGGTTCGGATCGTCGTTGTCGGGGTCGAAGTCGATGGCGACGTTGACGTTGTCGCGGATGACGTTGCGCCGCACGCTGACCTGCTGGGCGGTGCTCTGCACGGCGATGCCGGAGCCGCCGTTGTTCGTGATGAGGTTCCCTTCGAAGAGGATCGAGGAGCCCGGCGCCGTGTTGCGCACGACGATGGAGACCGCCTCGTCGCTCGGGGTGACGCCGTCGGGCTGAAAACCGCAGCGCGTGGAGGTGTTCTCCTGCAGCAGCAAGCCGTCGAGGAGGCCGTCGTCCCAGCCGAGCTCGATGCAGCCGCCGCGCTGGTCGCGGATGAGGTTTCTGCGCACGACGTCGTTCGCGCTCGACTCTCCCGCCGCGAGGATGAACAGCACGCCGTCGAAGGTGAGCGTGTGCCCGCCGTCGGGGCTGCCGATCTCGTTCTCTTCGATGAGCGCGTCGGCGCCGCTCGCGTCCCGGCGGATGCCGGAGTTGTCGACGCGCACATAGTTGCGCCGAATGACGACGCCGTCGCCCGCGTGCAGGATGCCGACCTGCGCGGTGATCTGGCCTTGGCTGCCGTCGGCGCGCATGCCGATGAGGTTGTCCTGCACTATGGCGCCGTCTCCGCTGACGACGACGCCACCGTCGTGCAGCGCGAGCCGTCGAACGGCGGCGCCGTCGCCCGAGAGCTCGAGGACGGAGTTGTCGAGGTCGAGCTCGAGCTCGGGCCGGGCGAAGAGCGGCAGCGGGTGCTCGTCACCGCTCGCCTCGAGGCCGTCCGCGCCGACGCCCACGACGCCGCCGCTGCCGAGGGTGCCGGGGTTCTCGTCGCGAACGGCGCCGAGCGTGCCGCACGACGCGTTGCCCGCGCAGTACGCGGTGCCGTCGAGCACCAGGCCCGCGGACGCGTTGGCGGCGAGCGCCGGCTCGATGTTCACCCGCCACCAGGCGCCGGCGGCGTCGCCCTGGTTGGTCGCCACCGCCGGCACGAAGCGCATGGTGTGCGCGCCGCCGATGGCGTCGGCGTTCGAGAGGAACTGCCTGACGCAGCCCTGGCAGAAGCGGTCCGCCGAGCCGGTGTCGTCATCGCTGTCGCGTGTGTTCGTGACGACGTCGTAGCTGAAGCCGAAGTTCAGGCCGCTGACGTCGTTGCCGCCGGAGATGACGACGAGGGCCAGGTGCTCGCCCCGCGTGGGGCTGCCGTTTCGGAGGTCGTCCGACTCATCTCCTCGTCGGCCGCCGTAGCAGGCGCCTTCGGTGGCGATGACGCTGGTGCCCCCGGCGCCGTCGGCGCACAAAGACCCACCCGGACCCACCGTCTGCTCGAGCCAACCGGGCGCGCTGCGGCTGCGCACCGCGACCCAATAACGACCGTTGCCGACGGTGAAGGAGAAGGCGCCGGACGGGGAGGTGTCGGCGGAGGCCACGGGATCGTCGTTGCCATCTGGGGCGCCGTCGCCGTCGTTGTCCTCGTACAGGCGCACCTCGACGTCGTCGATGCCCACGGCGTCGCCGAGGTCCGCGTCGCCGTTGACGTCGAGCAGCACGCTGCCGGACAGGGTCGCCGCGCCGGCGGAAGCGGAGTAGGCGAACAACGCGAGCGCGCTCAGCGCTACCGACGGAGACCTGCTCATGGGCACCTCATTGCAGTCCACAGCGCGCGCGGACGGAGCGATAAATGCTGCGCGACGGCGCGCGCACGCTCAGCCTACAGGGCGCCGGCCGCGTCGTCGTTCTTTCGGCCCATGCGTGTCGATTTGAGAAGGCACCCGCCGCGGCGCACCCTGCGCGGCGCGCGGCAACGCGTGACCTCCTCGCAGGCTCGCGAGGGCCACGAGG
This sequence comes from uncultured Myxococcales bacterium, assembly GCA_964388085.1. GTDB lineage: Bacteria > Myxococcota > UBA727 > UBA727 > CAYLZW01 > CAYLZW01. The sequence continues at coordinate 10,141 of CAYLZW010000115.1, forward strand.
AGGGAGCGCGCGCTGCGAGGGGCGCTCAGCCGGGGAAGCCGTCCTCGCGGGTGAGCCCATAGCGTTGCGCGCGCCGGTAGAAGGTGGCGCGGCCGATGCCGAGGCGGCGAGCGGCCTCGGAGACGTTGCCTTGCGTCTCCTTGAGCGCGGCGATCATCATCTCGCGCTCGAGCTCCTGCAGGGGGCGCACGCGGGCGTTGGCGCCGCTCTGGTCGCCGAGGTCGCGCATGAGCGTGCCGTTCTTCTTGTGCTTCTCCTCGTGCTCTCTCAGGCGCGCGCGCATCTCCTCGGGCAGATCCTCGGCGCGGATGATGCCGCCGGTGCAAAGGAGCGCGGCCCGCTCGATGACGTTGTTCAGCTCGCGCACGTTGCCGGGCCAGTCGTAGGTGCGCAGCAGCTCCACCGAGTCCTCGTTGAGCGCCGGCGGTGGCTTCGACTCACGGGCGGCGAAGCGGGCGAGCGCGTAGCGGGCGAGGGCGGGGATGTCGTCCTTGCGATCGCGCAGCGGCGGCACGGCGATGGAGAACACGTTCAGGCGGTAGAAGAGATCGGCGCGGAACTCGCCGCGGGAGACCTCGCTCGGCAGGTGCTTGCTCGTCGCCGCGATGATGCGCGCGTCTTGCATCTCGTGGCCGAGGCGCGCGCGCTCGCGGTCGTTCTCCTGCAGCACGCGCAAGAGCCGGGTCTGCAGGTCCATGTCGAGCTCGCCCACCTCGTCGAGGAAGAGCGTGCCGCCGGCGGCCTCCTGCATCTTGCCGCTCTTCTTGCCCTCGGCGCCGAACAGCTCGTGCTCGAGCACCTCGCCGGGGAGCGCGGTGCAGTTGATGGACACGAACGGCCCCTCGCGGCGCTTGCTGCGCGCGTGCACGCGGCGGGCGACGATCTCCTTGCCCGAGCCCGACTCGCCGTGGATGAGCACGGGGACGCGCGTCGCGGCCACCCTCTCGACGAGGGAGATGACCTCGCTCATGGCCTGGCTGGCGCAGATGAGGTCGGGGCCGCCGTCGCCGCGGATGATGGCGGCCTTCAGCCCGTCCGCCTCGAGGCGCAGGCGCGTGGTCTGCATCGCGTTGCGCACGACGATGGAGAGGCGCTGGAAGTCGATGGGCTTGGTCAGGTAGTCGAAGGCGCCGCGCTTCATGGACTCGACCACGTTCTCGACGCCGGTCGAGGCGGTCAGCATGACGACGGAGACGTCCGGGCGCTCGCGGCCGATGCGATCGAGCAGCGTGTAGCCGTCCACGCCGGGCAGGTTCACGTCGAGCAGCACGACGTCGACCGGGCTCGAGAGCGCGCGCTCGATGTTGATGCCGTCGTACATCACGTCGACGGTGTGCCCGTGGTGCTGCAGGTACTTCGAGAGGAGCCCGCAGATGGCCTCATCGTCATCGATGAGGAGCACCCGAGAGGGTCCATCGGAGTCTTTCGAGATCGCGCGTACGGCCATTACAAGTGCTCGTCTGCTGTCAAAGCCGGAACGATCCGGCACGTTCTGGGAGGGCGATCATGGTCTAGGTCGAGACATGACCCCATCCGGATCAGGCACAAAGCGATACAGGGCGAAGATCGTGCAATTCTCCGCGGAGATCCAGTCACGGCCCAAGTAGCTGAAATTACATGGAGTTAACGCAGGCGGATCCGGGGTGGGCGGCGCTCTCACCCCTCGAGCTCCGTCGCGATCCGGTGCTCGGAGCCGGTCGCCACCAGCAACAGCTCGTCCACCGCCTCGCTCATGCCCTGCAGCTCATAGGCGTCCATGGCGCGGATGCCGGGGCCCATGCCGATGCGGGGCAGGCGGAAGAGGTGGCTGCCCGGTCGCGCTACGCCCATCTCGGCGGAGAACGCCGCCTGGTACCCCGCGGCCCGCGCGTCCGCGAGCACGGCGTCGTCGATGTAGGGGGGGCGGCCGAAGGGGTAGCTGACGACGTCGACGAAGGCCGACCCGCACAGATCGCGCAGGATCTCGCGCGGCCGGCTGAGCTCGCGCTGGCGCACCTCGTCATGGACGGAGGCGAAGGCGATGTGGTGGTGTCCGTGCGCGCCGATGGACACGAGCGAGTCGCGCGAGATGCGCTGGATCTCGGCGCGCGTGAGCATGCGATCGAGCGGATCCACCGGCGTGCAGCCGTCGACGCGCGCGCGCAGCTCCTCGAGGCGCCGCTCGAGGCGCTCCTCGTCGAGGGACGCCAGCAGGCGCAAGAGCCGGCGCACGGAGGCGGCGCGCGCCGAGCGCGAGTTGGTGCGCAGCACCCGATCGACCCAGCTCAGGGAGAGCGGCGTCGGCGCCAGCGTGCGCACGATGGCCTCCACCTCGGAGTCCCACAGCGTGCTCGTGCCGTCGAGGTGACCGGTGGTCACGAAGACGGTGACGGGGATCTGCATCTTGCGCAGCACCGGCAGCGCCAGCTCGACGGTGGCGGCGTAGCTCTCGTCGAAGGTCAGCACCGCGGCGCCCTCGCGCATGCGCGTCCCTCGCGACAGCGCGGCCAGCGCCTCCGCCATGTGCACGAAGCGCAGGGTGCGGCCGATGTCCACGAGCGCGGCCTCGAGCTCCGAGGGCGTCATGGCGAGGTGCAGGAAGCGATCGGGGTGCTGCTCGCCGGCGGCGGTCTCGGGGACGAGCCGCCGGCAGCGCAAGAAGGCGATGGCCGGGCCGCGCGTGGCGACGCTGACCTTGTGGATGGCGCGGCGCGTGACCGGCAGCCGGGCCCACTGGCGAAGCCAGGTGACGAGGACAGCGCGCGAGGCCTGCTTCAGCATGGGGGACGCCTATCGCAAGCCGACGAGGTGCGCCATGACCTCGGCCGATGACGGATCCCGACGCGGACGACCACCGGCGGCAGCACGACCTCATCGCGCGGCACAAAGAGCGCCTCGCGTGGATGCCCTGGCTGTACTTCACGCTCAAGGACAAAGAGCGCCTCTGGGCCGAGCCCTGGCAGCGCGAGGTGCGCGCCCGCCTGCGCGCGCTCGAGGCCGTCACCCTCGACGAGAGCTGCTTCATCGCCGAGAGCGCGCGGCTGTTCGCCGAGCCGAGCCGCGCCATCGTCGTGGGCGCCCGCGCGAGCATCGGCGCCGAGGCTTTCGTGCACGGCCCCGTCGTGCTGCACGGCGACGTGAGCTTGAACCCGCGCGTCTCTCTCGACGGCGGCAGGGCCGGCATCGAGATCGGGGCGGGCACGCGCGTCGCCACCGGGGTCGCCATCTACGCGTTCGATCACGGCGTCGCCGCAGGGACTCCCATTCGCGAGCAGCGCGTACGCTCGCGCGGCGTGCGCATCGGCGAGGACGTCTGGATCGGCGCCAACGCGGGCGTCACCGACGGTGTCGTCGTCGGGGACGGCGCCGTGATCGGCATGGGGGCGGTGGTCACTCGTGATGTCCCGGCCGGTGTGATCGTCGGGGGTGTGCCCGCGAAGGTCATTGGCGAGCGACGTTGACTTCGTCGTGGCGTGGTTGAGCTACGGCAGGGCCTCTTCGGTGACTTGTCGCTGTGATCAGCTTGGATTCACGCAAAGGCGCAGAGGCGCAAAGGTCGCCAAGAAATCACATTTGGAGAGAGGGCCGAGCCGGGGCCGGGCGGGCGCGCGCGTCGCCGTGCGCAGTCTGCACGTGCGCACGCTTGCTGGGGCGAACGAGCGCCCGTACGTCTTCTCGAGGCGCTTCTTTTGGGGCGCGAGGGGAGGCAGCGTGGACCTTAGTCGTAGAGAAGCGCTCGGCGCGGCGGCGCTCTCGCTCACGGGGGCGCTGTTCGCGCGGCGCGCGAGCGCCATCGAGGCGAGGACACCAAAGACACAGCGCGAGCCGCAGCGTGAGCCGGGAACGTTCTCCGCCGAAGACTGGAGCAGCGTGCGCGCGCAGTTCGCGCTCGACGAGGAGCAGGTGCACCTCGCGGGCTTCTTGCTCGCGTCCCATCCAGCGCCCGTGCGAGAGGCTATTGTGCGCTATCGGGAGGCGCTCGATCTGGATCCGAGTGGCTACGTGAACCGGCACAACCGCCGGCTGCTGACCCGCTCGCGACGGGCGGCCGCGCGCTACCTCGGCGCCGCCGCGAGCGACGTCATGCTCACCGACAGCACCACGCAAGGCCTCGCGCTGCTCTACGGCGGCGCCAAGCTGGCCGAGGGCGACGAGGTGCTGACGTCGACACACGACCACTACGCGAGCCACGCGTCGCTGCAGTACGCCAAGGAGCGCACGGGCGCGAAGGTCCGCTATGTGCCGCTCTACGAGGACATTCGGCACGTGACCGCCGAGGAGATCGTGGACACGCTGCGGCGGCAGATTCGGCCGGAGACCCGGCTCATCGCGCTCACCTGGGTGCACTCGAGCACCGGGCTGAAGCTGCCCATGGCCCGCCTCGCTCGCGTGGTGCGAGAGGCCAACGAGGGGCGACCGAGAGCGCAGCGCGCGCTGCTGTGCGCCGATGTCGTGCACGGTCTCGGTGTGGAGCCCATTGACGTCGACACGCTCGGTCTGGACGCGTTCGCCGCCGGCACCCACAAGTCGCTCTTCGGGCCGCGCGGCACCGGCATCGCCTGGTGCCATAAACGAGCGCAAGCGCGCTTTCGTCCCATCATCCCGAGCTTCACCGCGCGCGAGGGTTGGGGCGGCGACATGAGCCCCGGCGGCTTCCACGCCTTCGAGCACCGCTGGGCGCTGGCGGAGGCGTTCGAATTCCACGCGAAGCTCGGTCCCGAGAAGGTCTCGAAGCGGGTGCATGCGCTCGCGCGCCAGCTGAAAGAGGGTCTATTGCGCATCTCGCGAGTGACGTTGACGACGCCGCTCGACGACGATCTGTCGGCCAGCATCGTCTCCTTTCGCGTACGCAGGCGCAGCAACGGCAGCGTCGTGCGCGAGCTTGCGCGGAAGCAGGGTGTCGTCGCTACCGTGGCGCCGTACGAGAAGAGCTACGTGCGGCTCTCGCCTTCGGTGTTCACGAGTGAAGAGGACATCACGCATGCGCTCGAGGCGGTGGACTCCCTGCGCTGATCGGTCTCGCGACGATTGGAACCGCAATGTCTCGCGCAAAGGCGCAAAGGCGCAAAGGAACCGCAACTGTGTTCCCTTTGCGCCTTTGCGCCTCTGCGCGAGAAATTTGTTCTGAAGACTCCCAGCGACCTCTACCGCTGTGAGAGCGCCATCTCCGCGGCGCGCTTCACGTAGACGGACACCATGTCCTTCCGCCACTTCGGGTCGTCCGCGAGGTTGGTCAGCGGGTTCACCTTCTTACGCGCCACCTTCGCGAGATCCTCGAGCACGGCGTCGTCGAGCTTCTTGCCCACGACGCTGTCCACCGGCACGTCGCGCGGGCGAGCCGCGATGGCGTTCACCGTCACCGCCGCTTTGCGCACGACGCCGGCGTCGTCGACGTCGAAGCGCACGCCGACTGAGAGCAGCGGGTAGTCGATGCTCTCGCGGTGGCGCAGCTTGGCGAAGCCTTCGAGGCGCCTGGTCGCGGTCGAGCCGGCGGAGGGGCCTTTCGGGACGCGGCAGCGCACGAGCAAATCGCCCGGCTCCAGCACCGTGTTCTTGCGGCCCTCGGCGACATAGAAGTCCGGCAGCGGCAGGGAGCGAACGCCGCCGGCGCCTTGAACCTCGACCACGGCGTCGAGGCACAAGAGGATGGTCGCCGTGTCATTGGACGCCGCCGCCACGCACTTCTGGCCGCCCTGCACGACGTGGCAGACGTCGCCGTCCTTCTTGAGGCAGAAGCCGAGCGACTCGCGCCAGAAATAGGTCTGGTTGTAATAGAGGCAGCGCGTGTCGAGGCAGAGGTTGCCGCCGAGGGTGCCCATGCGGCGCAGTTGGGGGCCGGCGACCTGCGCGGCGGCGATGGCGAGGCCGGGAGCGTGACGCCGGACGACGTCGCTGTGCGCGAGCTCGTGCAGCGTCGTCATGGCGCCGATGACGATC
>CAYLZW010000116.1:0-15951 GCA_964388085.1 uncultured Myxococcales bacterium
CGTCGACGAGGGAGAAGGCGCCGAGATGGGCCTGAAGCCGACGTTTGACGACGAGGGGCTTCAATGAGGCTCCCTCGTCGACGAGGGAGAAGGCCTCGGCGGCCGACACGCCCCCCGTCGCCGAGGAGCCCGCGGCTTCAATGAGGCTCCCTCGTCGACGAGGGAGAAGGTCCGGGCTTCCGGGCTCTGGCTCACCGCTCTCGATGTCTTGCTTCAATGAGGCTCCCTCGTCGACGAGGGAGAAGGGTGTGCCCGACTCGGTGCTGCAGCAGCTCATCGGGCACAGCTTCAATGAGGCTCCCTCGTCGACGAGGGAGAAGGCGGCGACGAGCAAGGGCGACGACGAGAAGAAGCGCAGGCCGCTTCAATGAGGCTCCCTCGTCGACGAGGGAGAAGGGACGTACGCGCGGCCGCTGCTCGGATCTGGCGGCAGCGGGCTTCAATGAGGCTCCCTCGTCGACGAGGGAGAAGGATCGCCGACGTGCGCCGGTTGCGCGACTTCTACACCACGCTTCAATGAGGCTCCCTCGTCGACGAGGGAGAAGGCACCGTGACCCCCGCCGCCCCGCGGCCGATCAAGAACGAGCTTCAATGAGGCTCCCTCGTCGACGAGGGAGAAGGAGCGCCGGCCCTTCTGGGTGGCGCGGACCTTGACCCGGCTTCAATGAGGCTCCCTCGTCGACGAGGGAGAAGGCAGCCGTCGTTGACGCTGACGTGTACGCGTATCTCGCTTCAATGAGGCTCCCTCGTCGACGAGGGAGAAGGCGCAGGCGCTCCCGCCCGTCCCAGAGCGTGCTTCAATGAGGCTCCCTCGTCGACGAGGGAGAAGGGAAGTGGGGCAGTAGCGACGAGGCGCGCGCCCTCCAGGCTTCAATGAGGCTCCCTCGTCGACGAGGGAGAAGGCGAAAGAGGACGTCGCCGAGAACACCGACATCGAGGCCATGCTTCAATGAGGCTCCCTCGTCGACGAGGGAGAAGGCAGCTGTGAAGCGAGGAAGAGTCGGACGCCGAACTCCCTCTGCTTCAATGAGGCTCCCTCGTCGACGAGGGAGAAGGCGCGCTTGGTGGCGTGCAGGGTGTCGGCGCCAGCAAAGCGGCTTCAATGAGGCTCCCTCGTCGACGAGGGAGAAGGGCGTCGTCGGGTGGTGCGCCTAGCCCTCTCACACCGATGGCTTCAATGAGGCTCCCTCGTCGACGAGGGAGAAGGGCGACAATCTTGAGTGGGCCGGCGTTCTCTACCATATCGGCTTCAATGAGGCTCCCTCGTCGACGAGGGAGAAGGGCGATGGGCTCGCCGGCGCTGTGCCCAACGATGACGTCGCTTCAATGAGGCTCCCTCGTCGACGAGGGAGAAGGAAGTCGCAGCACCCGCACTCGACGCAGGCGGCCCCGAACTCGTTGCTTCAATGAGGCTCCCTCGTCGACGAGGGAGAAGGGCGCGACCCGTCCGACGAGACACCGGAGCACATCCAATGACCCCGCTTCAATGAGGCTCCCTCGTCGACGAGGGAGAAGGGACGCGCGGAAGGTAAAGAGGAAGGCACCGATTTGCGCGCTTCAATGAGGCTCCCTCGTCGACGAGGGAGAAGGCCGAGCGTGAACGAGGACGGCGGCGAGGTGCCACCGGACCCAGCTTCAATGAGGCTCCCTCGTCGACGAGGGAGAAGGGGCACGGAGTTTCGGTATCGTTGAATGTCTTGCGCTTCAATGAGGCTCCCTCGTCGACGAGGGAGAAGGGCTGACGGCCGACCAGAAGCGGCAGGGTGCGCTCGCCATCGTGCTTCAATGAGGCTCCCTCGTCGACGAGGGAAAAGGCGTCGAGCGATGCCAGCAGGCGCTCGGCCTGGCGCTCGGCTTCAATGAGGCTCCCTCGTCGACGAGGGAAAAGGCATCAAGCGCAGCGAGGCGCTGAAGGTCCTGCAGGAGCTTCAATGAGGCTCCCTCGTCGACGAGGGAAAAGGAGGTTCCCGCTAAGTCCGCGAAACTACAAGCCCGATCCGCCCCACCGCGAGCGTCACCCCCTGAGAGGGGTCCCACACCACGCGCCGGCGGCGCAGAAGGCGCAAAAAGTCGTGCGTTTTCAGTTGTCAAAGAGCTCGCGAGCGCCTCCCTGGAGGGCTCTCGCGGCCGCGGCGCTCGCGGCGTTCTACGCGATGATGGCCCCTCGAGGGGGTGGACGGAAAGCGGCCCCCAGCCACGTGACCGACTTGGGCGCTCGGCCGTCGCCGGGACCGAGGTGGAGGAACAGCACCTGATCGGTACCTTCGTCGAGGAGGGGGTCGAGGGCAGCCTTGAGCCGCGCGAGCTGCGGGGCGCTGAGCTCGCACCAGAAGACGGAGAACTGGAGCCGTGTGCCATAGCCCTCGAGCGCCTCCGCGATCTTGGTTCGCCGCTTGTCGTCGGAGATGTCGTACGTGATGACATACACGTCCACGGCGGCCTCAGCGAGTGCGGAAAGAGGGCATGGCGTCGATCTCGCCGGTGAGCGCCCGCGCGAGCAGGCGCGCTTGCACCGAGAGGACCTGCCGGTACGTGATGCGATAGCCGAACAGCGGGTGCGTGATGCTCTCCGACATGCGCCGCTCGTACGCGACGATGAGCGCCTTTCGCGCCTTCGCGGTCATCGCCACGGCCTGTCCGGTGTGCTGAAAGCCATCGGGCGCGACCTCGGCGCGCCGGATGACTCCGAGGACCACCGAGTCCACGACGAGCGGCCGAAAGGGCTCCATGAGATCGAGCGCCATGGACGGTCGCCCGTGATGGGGCGTGTGGTAGACGCCGAGGTAGGCGTCGAGCCCCGCCGTCCGCACGGCGAGCAGGCAGTCGCGCGTCAACAACCCGCTCGCGAACGAGATCATCGCGTTCGTCGCATCGCGTGGCGGGCGCCGGGTACGCCCGTGCATCAGGAACGCCTCATCGTCACGGCCGCAGAGCGCGGAGAAGACCTCCCAGAAGCGCTTGGCGCCCTCCCCCTCCTTCGCGAGCAAAACGGCAGGTGACTGCACCTCGAGGCATTCGCCCGAGAGGCGCTTCATTCGCTCGAGAGTGCCGGCGTCGGCATCACCATTGCGGCGCAGCATCGTGCGCTGGTTGGCGATTTTGTCGGCGATGAGCACGCGCGCGATGGCCAGCGCACGCTCGCCGCCATGTGCGCTGAATTGCGCCATACGAACATAGACCGCGCGATTGTCGACGCCGTGCGCCAAGCCGTAGACCCGGCCGCCGCCGGACATGAAGCAGACGGGGATCTCGGCTTCCATGCACGCGCGGAGCGCCTGCGTCGACATCTGCGCGGTGCCGATGATGGCGACATGGCTCGTGCGGGACAGGCCGATCGTCACCTTCTCTTCGGCGCTCGACTCGGGCGGCACCACCTGGAGCGACCTGCCTTTCACTCCGACGCGCGCGCCCGGGATCGTGATGTAGGCCGGCCTGGCGTCGCTCGCCTCGGGCACGACGCGACGAATGGCTTCGCCCGGCTCCCACACCGCCCGGCCCGTGAGCGCCGAGACCTCGTCCGGCTGGCAGAGCACATTCAATGAGCAGCCGCGGCACTTCGGCGAGTCCACCAACGGCGGCGGCGCGAGCGGAGACAGCAGCGTGCGCCGGGCGGCGTCTACCTCCGCCAGCGCCCGCGCCACGACGTCGTCGGTGAGCGGCAGCCGCACGCGCCGGCGCTCCGCCCGGTAGTAGGCGGCGATCTCGTCGACTTGATAGCCGGCGTCCCGCAGGAGGAGCGCCTGGAGCGCGATCTGCACCTCGTCCGCCGGCCACAGACCGCCCTCCTTCGGCGGCCGCCCCTTCTTCGTGTCCACCGGCAGGACGGCGCCGCCCTCCCCCTCCTCCGCCAGGTCGAGCTTGCCGGAGACGCCGAGCGTGCGGGACGAGAGCCAGAGCGAGCGGGCGTGCCAAGGCTCGTCTCCGTCCTCGGGCGCGGGCAGCTTCCCGCCGGGGACGCTGACGCGGCTATGAGCCGCCTCACCCTGGATGGTGTGCTCATTGTGCTGGAAGAGCCCGGCCTTCTCTTCGAGCCAGAACAGCCGCGGGCAGAACGTGTGCGCGTTCACCGCCCGTACCGCGAGCAGGTCGTCCTCGTCATCGTTCAATGGAAGCTCGTCGGACATACCCCCCCCCAAGGTCTCGACTGCGGGTGACGACTTGGACGAGCGCGCCGCGCCCACGATTCATGCGGCGCGACCATCGCGGCCGGCGAGCCCGCGCACTTGGCTCAAGCGCTACAGGTGCTTCTCGTCGATGCCCAGGATGTACGCGAGGCGCTGCTTCACTTCGTCCATGACCTCGTCTGTCACACTCCCCAACCTCTGTTTGAACCGCAATGAGCCGTCGACGCAGCGAAGCTGCCACGTGTCCACCACCGACGGCTTGCCGAGGCCGGCCGCCGCATAGTCGGTAATGGTGACGAAGATCGGGGAGGATCGCGCGCCGCGCGCCTCTGTAATCGGCACGACGGTGGCGAGCCCGAGCTTCGACGTCGGCGTCAGGACGAGGCACGGCCGCGTCTTCTTCTTCTCGGCGCCCTCGGTCGGGTCGAGCTTCACGACGACGACGTCGCCGGGCTCAGTCTTCATCCCTGAAGTCCTCGCCGTCGATGGCGCCCCACGCGTGTTCGGCCTCGTACGACCCGAGCGCCGACTCGAGCCACTCCGTCCTGCGCTCCGCCCGTGAAGGCACGCGCTCCAGGACGATGCGCCCTTCCGCCGGGTCGCCTACGAAGCGCACCTCGTCCCCCTCCTTCAGGTTCAACATCCGACGGATCTCCCTGGGGATCACGAGCTGGCCCTTGGCGCTGATGCGGGCGGTGGCTGCCATGGTGGACCTCCTACGTCTTACGTAAGATGTCATCCCTCCTGCGGGCCGGCAAGCCGATGGGGGGCGCCCATGAAGGCAGCCCTGAGGGGCTGCCTGCCAGATCCCTGGGGGCTTCGCCGAGGGCCCGATGCGAACGTGGATCTACGCAGACGCTTCGGGGAGGAAGCAGCCCAGGCCAAAATGCGCCCCGTAGCCGAGCGCGATGGGCCCGTTCACCGCCCGTGGAAACACAATCCGGAAACCGTAACCGCCGCCGCTCACGCGTCGGCCGCCGCCCCGTGTGCGCTCGGCGCGGAATTCCAACCAGCGGGTGCGCTTGCCGCCGAGCTGTGTGGCCATCACCGGCGTGATGGACTCCGGCCCCGGAAAGCCGTTCTCGATGAGAAGCCGACGGAGATCGTGCTCTGGTGAGCCGACCTGGATGCCGTCGAGGTCCACCTTTGCCTTCGCGTGCCGTGTCGGAATGAACGGAGTCCGGGACACCCAGACTCTCGAGCTCAGGAAGAGCGGGCACTGTCCCTGTCGGAGGTCCGCACCCGCGAAATCCTCCGGCTCACCGAGCCCGAGCAGAACGAGACGCATATCATGACCGCCACGCCCCCACACCTTGCGCAGCTCATCCATTGCGCGCCGTGCGTCTTGGTCGAACCCCATCTTCGCGTACAGCGTCACGTGGGTGACGTGGCCATGAGCGCCGTTCGCCTCCGGGAGGATGAAGGCGTGCTCGTGATCGTCACGCGGCTCTCCATCTGCATCACGACCGGAGAACACTGGACCTGCATCCGAGCGACACATCAGCGCGGCGCGCACACGTTCTGCGACGGAGATGGCCTCCGTCAGGCGCGGCGGGACCGCGCTCGTGAGCGCGAAGCGCGCCGCGGTCGGCGGCTTCGCCGTGCGTGCTGGAGCCGAGAGGGTGGGCGCAAGGTCGAGCAAGCTTCGGGGCCTCACATAATCGACCCAACGTGATCCCGGCGCAGCGCTCCATCCCTGGCGCCGCAGGTCTCCCGTGTCGACCTGAAGCGCTTCGAGGAGGGACCCCGGCAACTGCCGGTCAATCTTCTTCTTGTCCGCCGGTGTGAGCTTCTCCGCGCCTGGGTCCTTCCCCTTCGCGGCGGCATTGCTTTGCTTCTCGTGCAGGCGCCGTGACAGCAACTCTTCGAAGGCCCGCGCTCGCCAAGCGTTCAACTCAGGCACGGGCGACGGGACGAGCACTCGCACCAGGTCGACGCCGCGGAGAGGCGCTTCACCAGCAGCGAGCGGACGCGTACTGAAGCTCGCCTCACAAACCTCCTCGTCCTCCGCCATGCAGCGAGCTTCCACCCAGGACTCCGCGCGCCCGAGGTAGCCAAGGCGCTCGAGCAGGATGTTTAATCGCCCGCGTTGTTCGTCGCTGAGGACGAGCGTCGGCCACCGCACACAGATCCTGGCGCCGGTCTGCGTTTGAATGAACGTATCAAATACCTTCGTGGATTTGCCTTGCTCATAGAGCGGCATGTAATGGCGGGTATGCGACAAGGCACCTGGCGGCAAGGCGAGATCCGGCGTCTCACCGGCCAGCAGATCGACGAGATCGCTCATGGCGGCTGCAGCGATCTCGTTCCGCGCCTTCAGGTGCCAGGTGGCGACGAGCGCCCGCAGCAACCGCCAGGGCGAGGGGGGCCACTCCACGACGCCTTCGTTGACGTGGTGGTCCCATGGCGTCGCATGGTAGCGACCGGTCAACAGCTGCAGCTCTAGCTGAATCATGGCTACTCCCCCTTCTTCTTCTTGCCCTTCTCATACTTGACCCGCGTCACGGGCGGGCTCGCGAACGCGCTCTCTGCCGTCAGCCGTTGAATCGCGTTAGCCACGGCGGAGCTGATTTCTTCGCTGGACGGAAGCGTGAACCCCTCCGGCCGCGTGGCGATAGGCTCCGCGACGGGCTCCAGATCACAAGCGGTCCTCAGGCGTAGCCCGTCGCTCAAGAAGCGCTGCACTTTGAACAGCGCCAGGGTAACGAGGAGGTCCACGGCGGCATCGCTCAGCCCAAGCCCGCGGAGCAGCGCGAGGTCGAGGTTGAAGTATGCGGTAATCGTCTCGGCGGCGTATTCGTCGCGGTGATACGGCACGTTTCCGTAACCATCGGCCGCCTTGCCGTACTTCGTGCTGTCGCCGGACGTCGCCGGCTGGACGCGATCGACCTTGACGCCACCGCTCGGCGCTATCGTGACGTTGCGGGCTTCGATGAAGCCAGAGAGCGCCCGAGGCAATCGGACGACGCCGCCCACCTTCTCGAGGAAGACGCCATGCAGCAAGCTGCATGGATCGTATTTGAGTAGCGCCGACGCCAGCTTACGGCGATCGAACGGCTTGTCCTTCTCGAAGCCGATCTCTTTCTCGATCGCCTGGAATTCAGCGCTGTTGACGATGTAAGGCGAGTTCAGGCGATGGGCCTCGACGATGGAACTGGTCGTGACGTCCGTCTCGACCATGGCCTCTACGTAGGGAAGGCCCGCGAGCGCATCCACGACCTTCGCGCTACCCTCATCCCAACAGACCGCCTCGAGTCGGTTGGCCATGCTCTGCGCGGACTCGACGAGGACCATGCGCGTTCCGTCGTGAGCTTGGTAGTCCGCCGCGCCAAGGTCTGGAAACCCCGTTGGTTGAAAGCGAGTACCTTGCACCGGCTGTAGGTCTACCTGGATGAGGAGGCGGGGGGCGCCCTTGAGCATCTCGATGTTCATGCGGTGGCTCCTGTGCGGGTTGTGGTTGTCGTGTTTGAGGAGGACGCCTCGTCGTTGGACTCATCACTGGAGACGTCGCTGCAGACGAGGCGCATCAGCGACCGAAGCGAGGTAGCGGGAAGTGGAAATAGGAGCGCGGCGGCAGCGCGCGTCGCGGCCTCCCCTTTCAGGTAGAGCGCTGAGAGCGCGGGCGCATAGCCGCTGGCGCGAAGCCTGCGAATCGCTTGACGAGACGCTTCTGCGCCTCGCCCCTGCGCGGCCAGGCGGTGAATGAGCGGGGTGATGACTACGGGGTCCGCCCCTTCCACAGGTGACTTGTCGGCGAAGCAGAGCTTCATCAGGGCGTAGAGCGCGCCAGGCGACGGCGTCCCTGCGGGGCGTCGCCGCCTCAACAGTTGGGCGCTGTCGATCCGAGGCCAGTCGAGGAGCGAGCATGCCCAGAGGAGATCGACCAGTCGCTCATCATCGATCCGGCCTTCGATGAAGTCGGCCACGTCACCGAGATCGGCGCGCAGGTATCCGCCGTCGGGGAAGCGGTCGGCGCCCACCTGAACCGCTCGCACGATTCGGCGCGCCAAGCAGGCGTTCAGCGTGTCGACGATCGGCGCCGAGGTACCGACGACGTCCCGCCCGACCTGCTCTACCCAACGCGCGGCTGGCCGGCCGCCAGGGCGGCCCATCGTGACGGGCTCGAGGTGACGACGCAGCGTCCAGGTCTCCTTGCCGTACTTGCCGTGCACCGACGCAAGGGAGGCCGCCAGGCGCAGCTCCGGAGTGCCATCGTCCGCCGCCTGGAGCCACTCCCCCGACAGCAGCGGTACGGGCGTTGTGTACGACTTGTCTCGCGTCCACTGCCAACTCGTTGCCATCGCGCGCTCGCACGCGCCGAGCGCGATGAGGACCTCTTGGCGCCTGGCGGGATCGCCGCGCTCGCTCAGGGCGAAGACAGCCGCCTCGACCCGCCGTGCGGCGCGACTCACCGACGCCGGGGTGTGGTCGCCCGCGACCCGTCGGCGGAAGGAGTCGAGCCAGCCGTCGATCTCGTGCAGGAGCAGGACGGCCGGTTCCCTGCGGACCTCGACACGCTGCAGGGGCACCGCGAAGTAGGCGAGACCGTTTCGCTCCTGAAAGCCGTAGCGCTGGAACGCGGAAATGCCACGATCGACGCCGAGAGACGTGACCGCGCGGGCGAAGTCAAGCCCGTTGGCGGGAGTGCGACCGGCCACGCGAGCGCGACCTTCGCCGAGTAGCGTGCGAACCTCGGACGCGCCGGCAGGTGACTCCCACAGTGGCAGCCACATCTCGGCGCGAGAAGACTTCGCGTCCGCAAGCGCAGCGCTCCCGTAGCCGGCCCCCACCTGGCGCACTGCGAACGGGTAGCTCGGGACACCGGCGCCCTGGGAGGCGAGCCTCTTGGCGCCGGTCGAAGCGAAGATCAGCGCCCCCTCCAGCATCAGCACGAAGTCCCACGGGTTGATGGCGGCCTGACCATCGAAGCCGGACTGCGCGTTGGCACCACCGGCGCGCCCGGGAAGGAACTGCCCGACGGCCCGCTTCGTGAGAGCGTCCGTTGAGGTCTCGAACAAAGCGTTCCGCAGCAAACCGCGCTGGCTTCCGCCCTCGCTCCCAGAATCCACAGCCAACAGCTCAACGACTCGCTGCATGAAATTGTTTGTGAAATCGAGGCGGCCATCATTGCCACCGGTTCCCAGCAGGGGCGGGTACTTCGGCCCATCCTGCGAGAGCACGAAGGCGGCATCCAGCCATGCAAGCGCACCTTCGGGAAGTCGCCCGCGGCACGCCTCGAGCAGTTCTGCCTTCTGCTCCCCGCTCGCCTTCTCATCGATGCCGAGGGTAGTCAGCACCAGCTGTGCAGCTTGAATGGTCTCGCGATAGGGCGCGAGCCGATCGCTGGCGGAGGAAAGGATCTCTTCGAGGGCGGTGCGGTTATCTGACGGGAAAAAGCCGCTGCCGCCGTTCCAGGGTGCGACGATTGGCGAAGGTGCGTACTTCTCGAGAAAGAAGGTCTCGACCGCCTCACGATCGAGCTTCGTGTGCAGAACGAACCTGTCGCGCTGCCACGCGCCGCGCACCTCCGGGTCCGCCTGCTCGGCGACGAGGCGAAGAATTCCGAGCGCCTTCAGATAGGACGCCAGCGGCACCGGCCGACAGCCCTCGAGCACATGCTCATGCGTCGTCATAAGCGCCCTCCTGCTCCTTCTTGCTGGCGCGCCAATCGGCCGCGCGCACGATGGTCTCGAGGAGGGCGAGTCGGAACGGGCCGATGGCGGCGGCATCCCGCAAGGCGAGCATGCGCTCGAGCCAGCTCCCCTCACCGAGGCGCATGATCGAGAGATCGAGCTCGAGTCCCTCGAATCGCCGCCCATCCGGCAACTCGACCGGTGGCAACGCCTCGCCGTCCCAGACGCCGCGCGCCACGAGCCGCTCGCTGTCACCGTCAGCCTCCGGCTCACCGGGCATGGAGCGAATCGAAAGACGAACCTTGCCGTGGTGCGCGGCGATCAAGTACGCGACAAGATCGCGAGAGCACACACCGTCGCAAGGCTCGTCGCTCAACTCGTCCTCCGTCGCGGCGAGCCAGGCCAAGGCAGACGCGAGCTCATGCCGGAAGCCTCGTCGCTGCTGCTTCACGCGGAGCGTATGCGACGACTTCGCCCACGGCCCAGCGCCCGCGGGTCGCGGCACCTCGGGGTTTGCCTCGAGAGGGCCGAGGAGTTGATGCTGGAACGCAGCGTGCGCTTTTCCCACGTCGTGCCAGAGACCGGCGGTAGCGAGCGCGTCGCGCAGGTGGGCTTGGACCCCGAGCGCCTCCGCCAGCGTTCGCGACTCGTCGCGCACGTGGCCGAGGTGGTCGCTGAGCCGAACCCATCTCCCCCAGCGGCTGGTGTCGACATCACTCTCGTTTGCGTCGTCGGCGACCACGCGCACAGTAGCGCCTTCGACAGACACGATCGGGACCGGCGCTTTGGGTACCGGTTCGCCCGTCCAGCCGAGCTCTGGGTGATACCCGCCCGTCGCGGTGTGCAGGAGAACGACTTGGCCTGGTCGCGCCGACGTCGTCGTGTCCCACCTCTTCGCGACGGGGTTCCAAAGCCACGCTCGCAGCGGCTTCGCGCGCGCCTTGTCCTTTTCGCCGCCGTCATTGAGCTTCCTTCTTTTGGCTTCGAGCGCCTTCAGGAACTCTGCGGCACGCCCGATCTGCACCCGACAGAGCTCCTCGCGGCGTGGCTCAGCCTCATCGAGCGACGGGCCGTCCCCGTCGAGGTCGCGCCAATAGAATTGGACGTCGGTGTCGTTGCCATCGCGTACGTAGCGGGAGACATCGATATCATCCCCACAGAGATCGGCGGTCGTGTCGAAGAGGTCGACGAGGTCGCGACGGCGCAGCACCGGGCGAATGACTTCACGAGGCACGTACGGCAGCTCGCGCACCGCGCCGGGCCCAGCGTCACCGCCCTGAGCCACCAGCCGGCCGAGGAGCTCACGCGCCTCGTCGAGGTCCTGCGCCTCGTAGGGCAGCGCCAGCTTCGCCTTCTCGTCGGCGGTGTCGACGTCGATCCAGAGGATGCAAGCCCCATCGACCTCGCCGTACCGATTGCAGCGGCCAAAGCGCTGTACGAGCGAGGACCACGGAGCCAGCTCGGTGATCAGCGTGCTCGCCGATACGTCGACGCCGGCTTCGATGGCCTGCGTCGCCACCACGATCCGGTCGCCGTCGGCGTCGAGTAGCGCCGCGTGCCGCGCGCGATCCTTTGTCCGGAAGCGGGAATGGATGAGGGCGACCCGCAGCGACCCTTCCTCATCACCCTTCTTCAGAGCTGCGTACAGCTCTCGAGCCCGAGCGACCTGGTTCACCACCACGAGAGTGAGCCCGCCGCGAGCATCGTGCTCGCGACGAACGGCTTTGGCCAACGCGGCCGGCGTGGACTCCTTGGCGGTCGCCTTCTCGATCCGCCAGCCATCTAGCCGGGAGATCGACTTCTTTGCCTCGACCCGCTGCTTCACGACGGAGTCGGCCAGATCACTGGCGCCCAGCTCACCCCTAGACCAACCCCCATTTGGTGGCGGATGATCCACCGTCGCGAGCTGTCCTTCTCCGATCGTCGCGCTCGTCCACATGGAAGTGACGGTGCCGTTCGCGCCCAACGCCTTACGGAAGGCATGGAGCTGCGCGCTGGTCTCGACGCCGACGCCCATGAGCTGTGTCTCGTCGAAAACCCACGTGGCGTCGTTGCTCAGCAGCGCGAAGTGCATCGGCCAGCGGTAGCGGCTGAGGCCGTAACCGCGGTTGAGCGCGCGCGACAGGAGCATGTCCTGCGTGCCGATGAGGATCGCGGGCTCGTCAGGGGCGGCATCCCACTCGTTGTCCGCAGCGCCGCCCATGAGGACGTGGACACTCGGGGCCTTCAATCGACGCGCATCGAATAGCGGCTTTGCTCGCTCACACCACCCTCGCGCGGCCTCCTCCGTCTGCTCGACCAGGACGCGCATAGGCAGGCAGTAGACGAGGCGCGTACCGGCGGCGGCGTCTCCGGACAGCCGCTTGAAGAGCCAGGACAGCACCACCGCCGCCGTCTTGCCGAGCCCTGTCGGCACGTCGAGCACGGTGGGCCAAGGGCCCTCTGCCAGGCGCTGCTGGTAGGGGAACGGCGTGCGGCCATCCGGATGTTCGTCGTCCTGCGTCAGTAGCCGGAAGACCTCGGGGTAACTGAGAGTCATCGGGTCACTTCCATGGGAGCTCGGGTGGAGGTTCGGGACGCGCACCGGCCTGCGGCCGGTAGGGGCGGTCGGGTTCCAGTAGAATTTTATCGTTGACAGGAGTATACGGAGTAATACCCACAACCGTGGTCGTCTAGCCCCGATCGGCCCCCTTGAAGTACCGGCGAATACGGGGTTGCAGTCCTCGGGGAAGCCTCGGTCCTCCGATCTGGGGCTAGGCGTCCTCTTGCATTATCGGGTTCCGGTAATACGATGATAAAGAGCTTCATCAACTCCGAGACAGAGGCGGCCTTCCATGGCAACTCCACACCGCGACTCCCGCCCGACATCCAGCGCAGAGCCCGCCGGAAGCTCGACTGGCTCGACCAGGCCAGGAGCGTCGAGGAGCTCCGCGCCCCGCCCGGAAACCGACTTGAACGCCTCCGCGGGGACCGGGAGGGCCAGCACGCCATCCGCATCAACGACCAGTGGCGGCTCTGCTTCCGCTTCCGAGACGGGCACGCGTACGACGTCGAGATCGTCGACTACCACTGAACCCAAAACCGACCGCCTGCTACCCGACGAGCGCCCGCCCACGCATCCCGGCGAGATGCTGCTCGAGGAGTTCCTTCGGCCCCTCGGCATTACGCAGGCGGACCTCGCTCGGCGCCTCGGCAAGACGAACACGGCCGTCAACGAGCTGGTGCGGGGCAAGCGCGGGGTCTCTGCCGAGATGTCGTGGCTGCTCGCCAAGGAGCTCGGCACGACGCCAGACGTGTGGATGGGGCTCCAGACGACGTGGGACCTCTGGCACGCTAGGCGAGCGCTGCGGAAGGCTGGCCGCCTGTAGAGGGCGGGCCTGACGCCCGCCAAGGTCTCGGTTGTGACTGCGTGCGTCACGGATCCCCCGGATGCTGAGAGCGCTCGCGCATACTCTCCATCCGCACGGGGCTCGGAGATTTTGCGCGCGATCTGCAGATCGGTGCCCGGTTACCCCCATCGGGAGCGCTACCGCAAACGCAAGTTTGCTTGCGGTGCGCTCATCCGACACCTGGTGTCGTGTGTCGAATGCCGACGCGGAGGCAACCCCCCGAATTCACGCCACCCAACGAGACGCGTCTACGCAGACGGATCGCGCGCCGAACGGAGCGCTTGTGCTCCTCGCGGGCGGTCACTCCCACTCGAAGGTGTCGGGGTCGGCGCCGAGGAAGCCGCCGATGGCGGAGCCGCCTACCGCGCCTGCCGCTGCGCCGAGGGGGGCGAGCACGACGAAGCCGATGCCTGCGCCCACTCCCGTCAGGACGGGGATGACGGCGGGGTTCCCACCGCTGCCGAGCGCGCCGATGGCGAAGCCGAAGAGCGCCCCGAGCGCCGCGCCGGGCACGGCGGAGATGACGCCGCCGAGCAGGATGCCGATGGCGCCGTCCAAGGCGACGCGAAAGGCCGGTGACGAGCCGCCGAGCATCCACACCGACGCGGCGGCGACGGCGACGGCGGCGAGCGGCGACAAGAACCAGGTTCCGAGCGTCAGCAAGCTGAACAGCGCGTCGTCGAGGGTGCTGAGCTCTCCGATGAAGGTCGGGTCCGAGACGGCGAGCTGGTAGAAGACGTAGCCCGCGCCGGCGGCCCCGAGCATCGTCGCGCCCGCAGCGCCGCCGGCGAGCAGCCCGTGCGCGCCGCGGATGACCGCGCGCTCGAGGAACGGCTTCTCGCCCTCGTCGACGCTGGGCTCGGCCGCGGCTGACGGTGCGGCGGCTGACGGTGCGGCGGGTGACGGTGCGGCGGGTGACGGTGCCGCTGACGGTGCGGCGGAGGGTGCCGCTGCCGGCGGTGTGTGCGCCGCGGGTGCCGGTGCCGGAGGTGCCTTTGGCGGCGGGGCTTCTGCGGGCGGCGGCGCCGTGGACGGGGCCACGTCGACGGGCGGCGGCGCTTCGGGCGCGGCCTCTTGCGCATGGGCGGCGCCGGCGAGCAGCGAGCAGAACAGAACGGCGGCGACGTTGCGCGGCATGGTCCCTCCAGGTCCCGCGCATCATCGGGCATGCGGTCGTTCAGTGCAACGCTCTCATGCTTTTGGAAGTGAAGCGTGACGGGTCAGGGGCAACATGGCTCTCCGCCGTGAAGAATCGGCCGAGCCGAACACCACCGCGCGATGCTCGCCCGCGCACTGGCTCGGCGAGGGCGGCAGCGAGACGCCGATGTCCAGCGTCACCCGGCACGCGTCGTCGGCGATGCACGGGATGGCCGTGTCGGTGGCGTCGCCGCTGTGGGTGACGTCGATGACGCGCTCGTCATCCAGGGTCGCGTCGCCGGTGAGCTGCAGCTCTGCCCCACCTCGTGGGCGCTCTTTGACGACGAGGGTGAAGGTGTCCTCGTTGCCGGCCGATACTCAGAGTTGAGAGTGATCTCGGATCACTCCGACTCTTGACGTTTCCACGTCGCGCATCACTCCCCCGACGCCAGCGCCTTGATCGCCTTCACCCGCTTGCCCAATAGCCCGCCCAGCTTCACGAACGCGCCGATCGACCCAAGCGAACGCTGCACCAACGCATCGCCAAACTCCCCGAGCACGCCGTCAATCGGCATCCACCACGGGTCGGGAGCCTTCGCGCCGTCCGTCAAGAGCGCGCGCCGGCGCACGAACGTGGAATAGGCATAGCGAGACCCGGCGACGCCGTAGCCCGTCTGCTTGACGCCCGTCCAAGGCAGCTCGGGGACCGCGCCGCCCGTGAACGAATGGTTGTTCACGTAGGCGACGCCCACATCGAGCGACCGGGCCAGCCGCTCGCCCTTCGCGAGGTCTTTCGTCCAAACGGAGCCCGCCAGGCCGAATTCCGAATCATTCGCGCGGCGCACGCCTTCCGCGGCGTCCTTCACGCGGGCGACCGCCAGCACGGGACCGAAGGTCTCTTCCTTCATGACGAGCATGTCGTCGGTGCATTGGTCGATGACCGTCGGCCGGTAGCCGAAGCCCTGCGCCGTGCGCTCCCCACCCGCGACGATGACGGCGCCCTTCGCGCGCGCGTCCTCGACGTGTCGCTCGACGATCTCGAGCTGCCGTGCGTTCTGTAGCGGGCCGAGATCCGCCGGCCCGCCGTCGCTCGACGCCACCTTCAGGCCGTTCGCGAAGCTGCCGAGGCGCTTCACGAAGGCGTCCGCGATGGCGTCCTCGACGTAGACGCGCTCGATGGCGGCGCAGTTCTGGCCGGCGTTGTGAAAGCCCCACTGGGCGACGCCGGCGACGGTGCGCTCGAGGTCACAGTCCTTCAGCACGAGGGCGGCGTCCTTGCCGCCGAGCTCGAGCGAGCAGGGGATGAGCTGCTCAGCGGCCTTCAAAGCGACCTTGCGTCCGGTCGGTACCGAGCCCGTGAACACCACGGCGTCGATGCCGCTCTCGACGAGCAGCGAGCCCACGGAGCCGTCGCCTTGCACGATCTGAACGAGGCCGGCGCCGCAGACCTCGTTGCAGAGGCGCGCGAGCCACACGCTCGAGCGCGGCGTGTGCTCGGAAGGCTTGACGACGACACCGTTGCCGGCAAGCAGCGCGGGGAAGAGCGGCTTCACGAGGTTCAGCACCGGATAGTTCCAGGGCGAGATGATGCCGACGACGCCGCGCGGCACGGCCTCGATGACGGCGCGCTTGCCGGGGAAGTCGAGGCGCGAGAGCGGCACCTTCTCG
>CAYLZW010000117.1:0-15939 GCA_964388085.1 uncultured Myxococcales bacterium
CGGCGTCGGGCTCACCCTCACCTTCGCCTTCGCCTTCGCCCTCGCCTTCGCCCTCGCCTTCGCCTTCGCCTTCGCCTTCGCCCTCGCCCTCGCCCTCGCCTTCGCCTTCGCCCTCGCCGTCGCCCTCGCCCTCGCCGTCGCCCTCGCCCTCGCCTTCGCCCTCGCCTTCACCTTCGCCCTCGCCCTCACCTTCGCCCTCGCCCTCACCTTCGCCCTCGCCCTCGCCTTCGCCTTCGCCCTCGCCTTCGCCCTCGCCTTCGCCCTCGCCTTCGCCGACGCCGGCGTCGACGGGGGAGGGGCCAGCGACGCAGCGTCCGTCCGCGCTGCACGACATGTCCGTCGGGCAGTTCTCATCGGACTCGCAGGCGTAGCTCGAGGTGAAGAACACGCAGCCGTTCGCGCTCAGGGCCAGGACGGGAGCGAGCACGAGCAGCAGATAGGCAATGCGCATGGTCGTGTCCTTCAAGGGGGCGTCCCCGGAGGCTAGAGGTGCCGGCCGCGAAACGCGAGAGCGCGGCCGCTGGACTGTCTCACGCGCCGCCCGTCGTCCGTCGCTGGTGCGAATGTATGCCGTTGTGCTCACGGCGCGCTTGATGCCGTTCGCGAGCCCGCCCGGTCGCTTTGCGCCCGGAGGAGCGCGCCCGCTAACGTCGGGCCGGTTGGATCTTCGCGGGCGCGCGTTCGTTGGACATAGACTGACCCACTCGGGCAGATCGCGTGCGTGCGGACGCGGGACGGAGGCGGAAGGCTTGGCGCGCGTCGGAGAAAAGCTCGGCCGATACGAGCTCACGGAGCAGCTCGGCAAGGGCGCCGCGGGGACGGTGTTCCGCGCGCGCGACTCGCTGCTCGGCATCGACGTGTGCGTGAAGATCCTTCACTCGGGGCTCGCCACGCAGCCAGGCATCATCGAGCGCTTCAAGCGCGAGCTGCTGCTCGCTCGCCGCATCGCGCACCCTGGCATCTGCAAGATCTTCGACATTCAGGAGGCGAACGGCACGCATTTCCTGACCATGGAGTACGTGCAGGGCGAGACGCTGAGCACGCTGCTGAACCGCGACGGGCAGATGCCCCCGCTCAACGCGGTTCGGCTCATGCGCAAGGTCTCCGAGGCGCTCGGCGCGGCGCACAAAGCCGGCGTCGTCCACCGCGACATCAAGCCCGGCAACATCATCATCGGCGACGACGGGCGCATCACCATCGTCGACTTCGGCGTCGCCACGGCCGAGGACCTCGACCGACTCACGCGCGCGGGCGTCGTGCTCGGCTCGCGCAGCTACATGGCGCCCGAGACCTGGCAGGGCAAACCGGCGACGGCGGCCGGCGACGTGTGGGCGCTCGGCGTCATCCTCTACGGCTGCGTCACCGGGCGCCTGCCGTACAAGGGCGAGGGCGTGGTCGGCGTGTTCGACGCCATCAAGAACACCAAGCCTTTGCCGCCGAGCGCGCTCAGCTCCGACGTCACGCCCGAGCTCGAGGAGCTGATCTTCAAGGCCATGTGTGTCGATGTAAGCCAGCGCTACCCCGACGCGAGCGCGGTCGAGCACGCGCTCGCGACCCTCGAGCTCGATCTCAGCGCCGGCGACGACGACGCCTCCACCGTCGTGCGGCCGCCGGCCTTTGCGTCCGGTTCGAACACGCCTGGATCTTCCGGCTCGTCGCCGGCGCGCGCGAGCGGCGCGGCGCCGGGCAGCGCCTCGCCGAGTAGCGCACGGCCGGGCAGCGCCCTCAGAGGCAACGCCCTCGCGGACAGCGCCCTGCCGGACAGCGCCCTGCCGGACAGCGCGGCGCCCCCGAGCAGCGCCGCCGACGCCACGCGCGACCTGTCGAAGAACGCTTACGCGCACGCGCGCGAGCTGCCCTCGCCACCGGCGGCGCCGAGCTCCGAACGCTTGCACCGCCCGAGCGCGCTGCCTCGTCCGCCGCCGGCCATGAGCCCGGCAGCGCCGGCACCCGCCGCCACGTTCCCGGCCAAGGGCACCGAGGAGATAAGCCTCATCGGCGACGAGATGTCGCTCTACTCGCCGGGGGACGCGTCCGCGCTGGGCGCGGCGCGAGGGAGCGCGGAGCGCTCGGCCGAGAGCGCGCTGCAGGAGGCGACGCGCGTCGTGCCGCCGCCCGAGTCGTCGCTGCCGGCGCAAAACACGCCCTCGGCGGAGAGCGTCGCGGACGCCTTCGACGCCGCCTTCGGGCTCGCGAGCGGCGATCCGATGGGCAGCCCGCCGCACACCCACCCGGGACCGGACGCCGGAGAGCCGGCGACGGTGATCGCGACGGTGCCGCCCGACTTCGGCCCGCCCGACGAGTCGCTGCAGGGCATGAACGTCCTGCTCGGCCAGAACGTGCGCTCCGGCTCGTCGGAGAGCGGCGCGCCGCCCTCGGTGCTCGGCGCGCTCGACGGGCCCGCGTTCGCGCCCGAGTCCTCCGGAGACGGCTGGGAGGTGCGCGCCTCGTCGGGCGCCGCGCTCGACTTCGTCACCGCGCCGAGCGTGCAGAGCCAGGGAGCGGCGTCGCTGTACGCCGAGGGTCCCGCGCTCGAGTCCGCCGCCGCCGACGCCTTCGTCGTCGACGACCAGACCCAGCTCAACGATCAGTCGCTCTCGCTGACCGCGTTGACGCCGGAGCCGGCGTCCGACGACGGCTTCTTCAGCGCGCCGCCGGCCGAGTCGACGCGCATCGAGCCCTATGCGGCGCTCCCCGACGAGCAAGGGCAGGCGGCGGGCCTCGATCGCGCAGATGGCATGCCGCGCCGGCCGGACCGCTCGAGCGACGATCTGCTCGCCGTGCGCAAGGGACCGGACAAGCGGGCGCTCTTCGCCGCCGCCGCCGCCGTCGTGCTGGTCGTCGTCATCGCCGCCGCCGTACTGGGCGGCTCCGACGAGGAGAGCGCCGTCGCGAGCGATGCGGCGCCGGCAGCAGCGGCCGGCGCCACCGGTGAAGGCGCCGAGGCATGGGTGTTTCCCGACGAGAACACCGCCAAGGCCGCGAACGCGGACGCGCCCCCCGACGAGCCCGTGGCGCAGGACCCGGCCGCCGCCGTCGCCGCGGCGAAGGAGATCGCGGCTGAGGAGGGCGCCGTCGCGGCCAACCACGCGCCCGACGCGGACGACGGCACGGCCGAGGCGGCTGACGACACGGCTAACGACACAGCCAACGTCACAGCCGACGACGGCGAGGCGAGCGCGCTCGCGAGCGCCGACGCGCCGAGCGAGGGGGAGCAAGCGGGCGCCGACGAAGGCCTCGAGGAGCAGCAGCCCGACGAGCGCGAGCCCGCCGCGGAGGTGATGAAGCCGCGCAAGCAGCGCTCCGCCGCGCAGGCCGCCCGCTCGAAGTACAAGCGAAAGCGCAGCGCGCTCAACAGCGCCCTGGCGAAGAAGGGCGTGTTGCCGGGCGACGCGAGCGCCGTCGATCAGAAGCGCCGCGCCATGACGTCGGCGGCGCGGCGAGGGGACTACGGGCGCGCGGCCGACGCCGCGGACGACGCCCTGCGCGAGGTGGCCAAGGTGAAGGTGGACGCTGCCTTCGTCGGTAACAAGCTCGCGCGCTTCAACCGCGGCTACGACAAGACCACCGACGACGCCCTGCGCACGAAGCTCAAGGGCGTGCTCAAGGAGGTCGGCACGGCCTACTCGAAGGGCCGCTACGACGACGCCAACCAGAAGCTCAACCGCGCCTTCGCGCTCATGCGGCGGTAATCTATTTCCGTTCTTCCTTCTGTTCGCTCGCGCGAGCGGTACCAGCGCTCAGGTCGTGCGCCGAGCGGAAGCCAGGGAGCCCTTCACATGAACGCCCTCGTCCTCGCCGCGCTGCTGCAGACCGCCGCCCCCGCGCAAACCGTCGACGTCACGCTCGGTGGCTTTCGGGCCGTCGGTCTCAGCGACGAGGAGACCTCCAGGTATCGCGCGCGCCTCGACGAGGAGCTGAACGCCATCGGCGTGGCGCTGCAGGAGCCCGAGACCGCCATCGACGTGGACTGCTACGACGACCTCGCCTGCCTCGGCTCCGCGCCGGGCCAGACGGCGGGCCTCGTCGACGTCGAGCTCGTGCGCGTCGGGCCCTTCATGCAGGTGAAGTTCCGCTTCTGGAACCGGGAGACCGAGCTGCTCCTCGACGAGGACGGCATGGAGGACGCGGAGGAGTTCGCGGCCGGCGGCAAGCTGGTGCCGGCGCTGTTCCAGGAGCGCGTCGGCGCCTCCGGGCAGCCCATCGCGGCCGGCGAGAACACGGTGGCGGACTCGAGCGATCCGACGACGGTGACGGAAGAATTCGCGCCCGCTCCGACGGAGCAGCCCGCGGGTCCCGAGCCGCTGCCCGTGCTCGGCTACACGGGCATCGGCGTGGCCGTGCTCGGCGGCGTGCTCGTCCTCGGGGGCGGCCTGCTCGCGCTCAACGAGATGACCGTGCTCGAGAACGCGCAGTCCCTCGGCGGCGACAAGGAGCGCGCTCGCGTGCTCGGTCCCTCGGCGCTCGTCGCCGCCGGGCTCGGCGCGGTGGTGCTGGGCGGCGGCGGCGCGCTCGCGACCATGGGCTTCGCCGGCCAGTAAGGGCGATCATCGCTGCACGCCATTCGAGGGCCTACCGCGTTCGCCGCGCGCCATGGCATAACTCGTACGTGCAGCAACGCGTCGCGCTCGCCGTCCTCGTGATCTTCGCCGCCGGCGTCGGCTGCGATCCGCTGCCTCCCGCCGAGGTGTTGCGCTGTGGCTCCGACGCCGACTGCGCCGCGGGGGCGTCGTGTCAGGCGGGAGCGTGTGTCCAACGAGACAGCGGCGCCGCTTCGCCCTTGGATGCCGGTGAAGGCGCCGACAGCGGCAGCGAGCGCGACGGGGGCGAGGGGCTCGACAGCGGGCCGGTGCGCGACAGCGGTGTGGTCGTGGCCGACAGCGGGCCGATGCTCGACAGCGGTGTCGTCGTGGTCGACAGCGGTCCCGCGCCCGACAGCGGCGTCGTCGTCGACAGCGGATCTCCCCTCGACGGCGGCTCCACCATGGACAGCGGGCCTTCGTGCCGGTTGTGCGACTGCGGCCCGCCCGTGACCTACGACATCGTGGGCGAGAATTGCCAGCAGCGCACCAGGATGGGAACGGTGGATTGCGTGCCGCTCAACGAGGGCTGCCCCGGCTGCGTCCAATACAACACCGAGCACGCGCCACCGACGGTCTGCGACGAGCTCGCGCCGGGCACCTGCACGGGAGAGGTAGCGCCTGTCTGGCAGGACGTCCCCGACGGTGCCTCGTGCGGCGCCGGCTGCGAATGCCACAACGGAGAGCGCAGCGAGGTCGACTGCGCGCCGGGCAGCGGTGACGAGGACGGTGACGGCGCGGCCAACTGCCTCGATCCGGACTGCGCCGAACAACCCTGCGGCGTGAACCGGACCTGTCGCCGCGTTTTCGAGAACGACGTCTTCGGCTGCTACCCGCTCAACGAGGAGAGCTGCGTGCTCTGGAGCGTCGACGAAGACTTCGACGGCCTGCTGAATTGCGCGGACCAGGCGGACTGCGAGAGCGTGAGCTGCGGCGCCGGCTGCTTGTGCCTCGGCGGCACCTCCACCGGCGAGGACTGCACGTTGAACGGCTTCGACGAGGACAGCGACGGCGCCTTCAATTGCGGGGACAGCGAATGCGAGGGGCAGTCTTGCGGCGACGGCTGCCATTGCACGTCCGGCCTCGCGCGCGAGACCGCGTGCGACCTCGCCAGCGGGGACGAGGACGGTGACGGGTACGCGAACTGCGACGATCCCGACTGCCACAACGCCCTGTGTGGGAGCGGCTGCCGCTGTCGCCAGTACGAGGCCACCGAGACGAGCTGCGGCTACGACACGGGGGACGAGGACGGCGACGGGCTCGCGAACTGCGCCGATCCCGACTGCGCGGGGCAGGGCTGCAGCGTCTCGGGAGGCGTCACGGCCACGTGCGGCGCCGACCTCGCCTGTCACGAGGTGGCGTGCACCTGTAACGGCGTCATCGACAACGACGGTGACGGCCTCGACGACTGCAGCGATCCAGACTGCAAGACCCGGCGGTCGCCGACCTGCGACGCCATCTGCGCTCCCTGAGCGTCGCCCCGCGCGTCAGCGCGCTGGCGTAGCCTTCAAGCCTCGACGGGCGCCGGCGGCGTGACCTCGGCCGCGTCCGAAGGCGCGCTCTCCGCGGGAGCGGGCTCGTCGGAGACCGGCGCTGGCTCGACGGGCACCGCCGCGGGCTCCTCGTGCACGGGCGCGGGCGTGGCCTCGTCAGGGGCGGGCTCGTCGTGCGCGGCCGGCGGCAGCGGGGCGCTGTCGTCGATCTTGTCGAGCGTAGGCGCGCTGTAGACGCCGAAGCCGAGCATCTCGTCGAAGGCGATGTTGAGCCCCACCGAGACCACGTCGTAGGACGTCGTGTACTGGCCCATGGCGACGCGCGTGCGCGGCTCGGAGTGACCGCCCGGCTGCTTGATGGTCTCGGCGTGCACGATGCTCTCGTCGCCCACCGTGCGGTCGAACATGAACACGTGCCCGTAGCCGACGTCGAGGCGGACGCCGTAGAGCTTCACCGAGCCGCCCACGCCGACGCCTACCTGCTGCCCGTTCAGGAGGTCGACCGCGTACGTCGTCGTCGGGATGGCGTCGGTCTCGTAGTAGACACCGCTCCTGAGCGCGAACATCTGGTCGAAGAAGCTCACCTCGCCGCCGAGGCGCGCGCTCCACGCGTCCATCCAGTCCTTCGGCTGCACGACGGGCTCGAGCGGCGTCGGCTCGCCGCCCGCCACCTGCATGGCGATGCCGCTCGTCTTCAGGAACACGTGGTCGTACGTCGACCATTGCTCGTAGACGAAGTCGGCCTCGAGCTCGAAGCCGAACAAGCCGTCTGCCAGATCCTGCATGCCGTACTTGGCGCCGACGCGATAAAACGGCGGCAGCTCGAAGGCGGTGAGCGCTGTCGGGTTGTCCTCGACGATGCTGACCGTGTCCGAGTCGATGAGCTCCTGCACGCGCGGGCCGAAGCTCTCGAGCGTCAGGGGGCCGCTCGCCTGCACGCTGCGCCCGAGCTGCACGGACGCGCCGAGCTCGAAGCCGGGCAGGGGGTTCGACCACACGCCGAAGTTCGCCGACGGGATGAAGTGCGTCAGCGTGTTGATGTGGATGCCGATGTCCGCGTTCGGATCTTCGCTGCCGTAGAGGTCCGCGCTCATCTTGATGCGCTGGTTCACGCCGGCGGACACGCCCTGCAGGCTGGCGCCGATGGCGATCCAATTCTGGAAGCGATAGGCGGCGGTGACGCCGTAATAGACCTCGAGCAGGTCGCGCTCGATGAGCGTGTAGCGCGTGTACTCGTCCTCCCCGAAGGAATAGTCGCCCGCGCGCGGCGCGTAGAAGGCGGCGCCCACCGCGATGCCGTCGAGGCCGAAGCTGTCGAGGTTCAGCGTCGCCCACATGCCCGGGATGCCCTGAAAGGGCGCCTGGTTCTGCACCGCGTGCCCGTCGGGGCTCGAGGGCGTCTCCTTCAGCCCGATGTACTTGCGCTGGGCCGGGTAGAACTCGTTCGCCTCGTTCACCGTGCGGCCGCTGCCGTCGACGGTGTAGGTGCGCCCGTCGCCGTAGTCCTTGTCGACGTCGATGGGCCCGCAGTCGTTGCTGGGCCCGCAGTCCCGGAGGAAGCTCGAGGTCATGAACACGAGCGTGCCGTCGATCTGCAGCTGCAGGCCGGTGCTGTTCGTGATGGCGGCCGGGTTCGTCCACATGGCCGTCGGATCGCCCGGGTTCACGATGTTGGCGCCGCCGCGGCCGAGCGCGCGCGGGCTGATCTCGCCGAGGTACCAGGCGGCCGCGCTCACGTCTTGCGCGCCCAAGAGCGGGCCTGCCATGACGACGGCGAAGAGCGCCAGGGTGGACGAGCGAAGCGGCATGGGAGACCTCGTGAGCGTGCGCATGCGGTGAACCTCGGCGGCCCTGATACCTTCGCGGCCAGACGAGCAATAGAGGCGTTCGTGAGGCGTCCGTGACGAAGCGATCTGACGGTGACGGTCTCGGCGGCTCTTTCCGCGCGCGCGTGGAGCGCCGATCGCGGGCGCTCTCTTTGACGCGGCGCTTCTTCGAGCAGCGCGGCTTCCTCGAGGTGGACGCCCCGCAGCTCGTGCCGGCCACGACGACCGAGCCGCACATCGAGCCGCTCTCGGTGCGCGTGCGTCCCGGCATGGACCCGAGCGCGCACGACGACGAACAGGTCATCCGCTACCTGCACACCTCGCCCGAGCTGGCGCTCAAGCGCGTGCTCGCCGGCGGCGTCGAGCGCGTCTATGCGCTGACGCACGTGTTCCGCGACGGGGAGACGAGCGCGCGCCACCTGCCCGAATTCCCGCTGCTCGAGTGGTACCGCGCGGGCGCCGTGCTGAGAGACCTCGTCCGCGACTGCCAGGAGCTGTTCCGGGAGCTCGCGCTGGCGCTCGCCGGCACGACGACGCTGCCGCTGCCCGCGGGCGGCGCGCTCGACGTCGCGGCCGACTTCGAGGTGCGCACGGTGACGGAGCTGTTTCGCGAGCACGCCGGCGTCGATCTGCCGGCGGCGCTCTCGCGCATGGCCGAAGGGGACCGCCTGGCGCTCGTGCGCGCGACCCGCGACGCCGGCCACAAGCTGCGGCCGGGCGCCGACTTCGAGGACGCGTTCTTTCACGTCATGCTGAGCCGCGTGGAGCCCGCCATCGGCCGGCAGCGGCCCTGCGTGGTGACGAGGTGGCCGCGCCCGATGGCCATCCTCGCGCGCGGCTGTGACGACGACGAGCGCTTCGCCGAGCGCTTCGAGATCTACGCCGGCGGGCTCGAGCTCGCGAACGCCTTCGACGAGCTGACGGACCCGGTCGAGCAGCGCGCGCGCTTCGTCGCGGACAACGACGCGCGCGCGGCCCTCGGCAAGGAGCGGCTGCCCCTCGATGAGCTGTTCCTCGAGGAGCTCGCGCGCATGCCGGCCTCGTCCGGCATCGCCCTCGGCGTAGACCGCCTGCTCATGCTGCTGTTCGGCGCCCGGGACATCCGCGACGTCGTGCCCGTGCCCTTTCGCTAGGGCGCGTCCCCAAAGGGACACAAGCCTGCCTGTGCCCTGTGCCCTGTGCCCTGTGCCCTGTGCGCCCGTTGCGTGTTGCCGCTGGCAAAGGTAGGGCAGATGGGGTAGGGATCCCCGCTCGCGGGCCTGTAGCTCAGCTGGTTAGAGCGCACGCCTGATAAGCGTGAGGTCGGGTGTTCAAGTCACCCCAGGCCCACCACACCGCGAAGATCCTGAGCGCCCCGGCCGTGACCCCCCGTCGCGTCCGGGGCGTTGTCTGTTCGGTGGCGGTGTCGCTTCCGGGGCGTCGTCCCTTCCGGGGGGTCACTCTTCCGGTCCTGAACGGCACGGCCGCCTACATGTGCGCAACGTCCCCACAGGCGCCGCCGATAAGGGGGCGTCCACCTCGGAGTGTGCCATGCCCGTCATCCCGCCGAACAACCGCGCGAGCTTCCTCTCCGCCCACACGGCGTCCGCGTCCGAGCGCATCAAGCTCGCCGACGCGAACGCGAACGGCAACCTGACGCGAGCCGAGGCGACGGCCCTTGGCGACCTGAAGGACACCTACGACCTCTACGCGGAGCCCGGCAAGACGGTGAAGACCGACAAGGTGCTCGAGTTCTACAAGAGCTACACGCGCGTCTCCGTCACGAGCGGGGAGCTGCCGCGAGACCTCGGCGACAACTACGCCTCCTGGCTGGATCTGCGCACCCGCCCGCCCGGCGGCGCCAGCACCGACACCGGCCGCGCCATCGAGGCGGCGCTCGCGGACTTCTCCGTCCCCTCGCTCAAGGTCGCGGTCGACGCCGTGGAGCTCCGCGGGCAAGAGGGCCTGAACAACGCCGTGCCCTTCGAGGCGGCCCTGCGCAGCGCGCTCGAGTCCTTCCTGAAGGACGGCGACGATCCCGAGAGCCCGCTCGGCCTCGTGAGCGAGCTGAACGGCGGCAGCCGCGCCGAGAACGAAGCGGCGCTGCGCGACCTGCTGAACGACCCCTCCACCGAGCTGTCGCTCATGGCCCGCACGGACTCGCCCGAGCACGGCGAGAGCGTGCAGGACAACTGGGTGTTCTCCCTCTACATCCCGGGGCTGTCCGATCACGGGCACTGGGCCATCGTCGACCGCGCGGGCGACCAAGCCACCTACAACTACGGCTTCAACTGAGCCGCCCGTCGCGCGCAGCGATAGAGAGGGCCGCGCCCGGGTGGACGCGGCCCTCATGCGCTAGCGCGATCAGCTCCCAGCTTCCCTTACTCAGCTTCTCTGCTTCCCCCAGCTCTTCCGTGATCGGGCGATCGCGTCCGATCGCGGAAAGAATTCTCCCTGGCTCGCGGGGCGTTCCGGAGCTCAGCTCCCGGACGATCCCACGCGGATGTCGGCCGCCCAGTCCTCGTCGGCGACGGTGCCGTAGCTGACGCTGACAAACTGCCCCGGCGCGAGCCCCCGAACCTGCGCGGGGTGCGCCAGGAACGCGCGATCTCCGACGAGAAACACGCCCTGCTCCGCGTTGACGCCGGTGACGACGCCCTCCGTCCGCCCGCGCTGCTCGAAGATCGGTGAGCTCAAATCGCGGCTGAACGCGCCGGCGCCGGGCACCGCCGTCACGTCCGCGCTGGCGGGCTCGAAGCGGGCCGCGGGGGTGATCCAGATGGAGTCCCCGATCTCGCTCACGTTGAGGGCGACGAAGTCTCCCGGCTGCAGCAGCGCGATCTCCTGCGGCCGCGCGCGCACGGCCAAGGTGCCTTGCTCGTTGGTCGCGATCTGGGCCTGCGCGTCGCTGTAGCTGACGGCGAGCACCGTGCCGGTGACCGTGAGGGGCTCGAGCTCCTCGGCCCCCTCGAGCTCGCTGCTGCCGGCGGGCGCCAGGCCCTCGCCGACCGCGGCCACCCCTTCCCCCGCGGGCGAGACTCCGGCCGGCGCCGCCGGCAGGGACTGGAACCCGCCGCTCGCGCCGCCGCCGGGCCCGGGCGCGATGAAGCCGCTGCCCGGGATCACGAGCAGACCCCCTCCGGGGACATTCCGCGCGGGCACCTCTTGCGGGCCGGCCCGGGGACCCTCCGCTGGCTCGACGCCACGCGAGCCTTCGGCCCGAGCGTCCAGCAACGACTCGTTCACCTGCTCTCCCTGCAGCCGCACCCCCCGCGATTGCAGATCGACGTCCTCGAGCGGCACCTCGATGTCTCCCGGCTCCGCGGGCTCCACGCCGCGGGCCGCCCGGTTCGTGTCCGCGAAGCCGGGCTCCACGAGCGTGCCCTCGACGTCGACGCCGCGCGCCCCGAGCTCGGTGTCGGGCAGATCCTGCCCCTCGACCCCGGCCGGCGCGCCTCCCACGGACGGCTGCTGCCCGAGCGGCAGAAACCCGGTGTCGCCGAAACCCTGTCCCTCGAGCCCCTGTCCCTCGAAACCCTGTCCCTCGAGCCCCTGTCCCGCGAGCCCCTGTCCCTGCAGGTCCTGCCCCGGGAGGTCTTGCTGCACGCCGGCGCCCGGCTGCTGGCCGAGCGGCAGGGCGCCTTCGTCATCGACGCCGCCGAGCGCGTCCGCGTTGCTCTCGGCCTGGCCCTCGGTGGTCGGGGTGTCTCCGGGCGCGCCCACGTCCCCCGTGCCGAGGGTGTCGGCCGTGCTCTCGGCCTGTCCCGGGCCCACCGGCGGAGACGGCGCCGTCTCCTGCGCGAGCGCCGCCGCCGGGAGCGCCAGGGTCGCGAACGCGAGCGCCCAGACGCTGTCTCGCCGCCGCGCCGCCCGAAGCCCGAGGTCGCCGCCTGTATGGTTCATCGTGTGCTCCTGCCTACGGGCGGCATTCGAGCGCTCCGCGCCGTCTGCCTGCGTCCCACTTTCTGACTTTTGCGAATGAAGAACTGAGCGCCGGGCCACGCGCGCGAGGCCGGCTCGCGCGCGTGGCGGCTTCCCCGCGTCAGGGGATGCGGCGGTTCCCTTCGGCGTTGAGCGGCTGCGCCGCGACCTCCTCGCTCGATGGGGACCTCGCGAACGAAGGCGCGACGTCGGAGGTGGGGCCGAGCCCCGCGGGATCGTCGCCAGCCTCGAACGCCTTCGGCTCCGCGCCGGTGCTCATCATCGGCATCGGGCGGGTCGCCTGCTCTTGCCGCGCCTGCCGCGCCTGGTCCTTCTTGGCTTGGTCCTTCTTGGCTTGCCCCTTCTTGGCCTGCTCCTTCTTCGTGGCCTCTGCCGGCGCCTGCTCTTCCGCGGGCTCGGTCTCGGCCTCCGGCTGCTCCGCCTGCGGCTCGGCGGCGTGTTCGGCCTCTTCGGCCTTCTCTCCCTCGTGCGCCTGCTCGTCCGCGTGCTCGCCCTCCTCGGCGGCCGGCTGCTCGGCAGTCTCCTCGAGCGCGGGCTCGGTGGGCGCCTCCGCCTCGGCCTCGAGCGCCTTGTCCTGCGCGGACTTCTCGTCGGCAGCCTTCTCCTCCGGCGCCTGCTCCTCCTGCGCGCTCGTCTCCTGCTCGGCCTCCTCGCGCGCCTTCTTCTCGGCCCGCTTCTCGGCCTTCATCGCCTTCTTCTCGGCCTTCTCCTCCTCCGTCATCGCGGACGCGTCCCCGCCGTAGCCCTCGTTCATGTTCTTGCCCTGGGGCTGCTGGACGGACTCGGCCTGGTCCGGCTCGACGTTCTGCTCGCTCTCTTCAGCGGCCGGCTCCATGGCGGCCGGCTCCTGGATCTCGGAGATCCAGCGGCCGTCGCTCCGGTCCTCGTAGGTGACGCTCACCATCTGGCCGGGCTCGAGCTGCTCGAGCTGAGCGCTGTCGCCGCGCAGGGAGACCGTGCCCTCGCTCTCGGTCTCGAGCTCGACGGTCCCATCGTTCAGGTCGACGGAGCGCACCTCGCCCTCGTAGGACGCCTGCAGCTCCGCCTCCCCGGTGCCCATCTCGTCGAGGCCGCCGGGCAGCATCGCGCCCTGCTCGCCCTCCACGGGCTCCTCGCCGGGGGCGGCCTCGATCTCGGCGCCCTCCATCTCGACGCCTTCGGTCTCGACACCCTCGGTCGCGGCGTCGGGCGCGGGCGCGAGCTCTTCTGCCGGCTCCGTCTCGGCCGGCGACGGGGGGGCGGCCTCGCTGCCGGAGGGCTCGAGCGTGCCGAGCGGCTCGTCCGCGGCGCTCGGCTCGTCCTCGATGCCGGCCTCCTCCGACTCGTCCGTCCCCATGTCGTCGGAGACCGTACCGTCGGCCGGCGCGGCCTCCTCCTCGGCCGGGTAGCCGAGGCTGTCCTCCTGCGCGAGCGCGGGCGTCGCCGAGAGGCAGAGCGCCGCTGCCAGTTGCGTGGCTCCCTGGAGCCGTCCTGTCATCCAAGTCCTCTTCATGATGTTCTCCTCAAGTCCATGCGTCCGCATGATCACATTGGCAATTTCTACAGTTTCAAAAGTGTGTTACTCTGCGCCGAGGGCCCACAGGGTGTCTCCCACGCGGGCGAAGCGCAGCGTCACGCGCTCGCCCAGGGCGAGATCGGCGACCTCTTCGGGGTGCGCGAAGAGGAGCTGCCCCCCTACGCGCACGGCCCCGCGGAAGGGATCGACCCCCTCCACGGGGCCGGTCAGTGTCCCCCAGGTCGCGAAGCGGCTGGCGTCGCCGGCGCCGCTCGGCGGCCACAGCCAGGTCTCGCTCCCATAAACACGAAAGTGCAGGTTGACGGCGTCGCCGGGCGCCAGGCCGAGCAGCTGTGCCGGCGTGCCGCGCACGCGCCGCTCGCTGCCGTCCATGAACACGAGCGCCGTGCCGCGGGGCAGGTCTACGCCGAGCACCTCGGCGCCGAGCAGGCCTCGGTCCGCGCCGCCGCCCTGCTCGGGCGCGACGACGGACACCGCGATCACCTCCCGGACGATCGCGGCCGCCTGCGCAGACTCCCTGCTCGCCTCGGCCTCCGGCCAGGAGGCGGTCAGCACGCCGAGCCCGAACACCGCGGTGCCGAGAAACGGCAGCAGCGCTCCGCTCCGGAGGAGGCGCTGCCTCAGCATTGGCTCCTGGCGCTCCATGGCTGACTCCCGCGCTGCGGAGACGGAGCGAGCGGCGCCGGGAAGTCACGCGATCCCCCGACACCGCTCCGCCCCCTCACGTCCTCACCTGCTCACATGCCGCCAGCCTGGCCGGCGCCCTGAACCGCGGCGAGCCAGTTCGTGCCGGACACGTTCGCGTAGCCGAGGCTGACGAACTGGCCGGGGATGATGGCCTGCAGCTGCTCGGGGTGAGCCCGCAGCGTCTGCCCGCGCACGGTGATGGTGCCCACCGCCTTGTTCACCTGGTCGACGGTGCCCGTCAGGGTGCCGTACTGGGCGAAGTTCTGCGCCTGCACGCTGCCCGCCTGGTCAGGCTGGAGCCAGAGCGCGCCCTGGTAGTTGGCGAACTGCAGCGCGACGACGTCACCGGGGTTCAGGTTGGCGATGTCCATCGGCCGCGCGCGCAGCTGCACGTTCCCGCCCGAGCTCGACAGCGAGATGATCCCGCGGTTGAAGTCGAGCCCGTTCACCGTGCCCTGGATGGTGCCCATCGAGTAGGTGTGGCCCATCTGCGACTGCTGCATCTGCGAGCTGCCGAACTGCTGGTTCGACTGGCCGAGCTGCGCCTGGCCCGGCTGCGCGAGCTGGGGCGCCTGCAGGCCCTGGCTCTGGCCACCGGACTGGGCCTGCTGCCCCTGCTGCGGCTGCTGCGCCTGCTGCTGCTGGGCCTGCTGCTCCTGCTGCTGCGCCTGCTGCTCCTGCTGCTGAGCCTGTTGCTCCTGCTGCTGCTGCGCCTGCTGTTCAGCCTGCTGGGCTTGCTGCTCCGCCTGTTGGGCCTGTTGCTCGGCCCCTTCTTCCTGCGCAACGGCGGGGAGCGCGAGGCCGAGGGCCAACGCGCCGGCGCCGGCGGCGAGGACTTGCACGAGCCGACCGAGCGGCCCCACATGATTCTTGCGCATTTCATTACCTCCCAAACGTTCAGTGTGCTGGAGAAAGAAGCAGCACTGAAAGGCTCCATGTCTTTCGGTGAGCTGCTGTGTTCGACTTAGCTTGCGCTTCTCGGGTGTGCAGGTCTTTCAGCCGAACAAACTGCGCGCTACTAGTGTGCCTTAGCGCCGCAGAGGTCGCTGATCCGTGACATCTTGGTCCAGTCATCGGTCTGGCGGCCGGGCCCCGGGCGGCCCGGCAGGGGCGCTTCGCCGCGTGGCGGGCAAGACCGTCAAGAAAACCGGCCTCTAGCGCACTCGTTGCTCGCCGGCGCCGAGGCGGTTCGCTACGCCCGTTTCCTATGTCTTTTCTCCCGATTGCACT
This sequence comes from uncultured Myxococcales bacterium, assembly GCA_964388085.1. Lineage (GTDB taxonomy): Bacteria > Myxococcota > UBA727 > UBA727 > CAYLZW01 > CAYLZW01. Next base: position 15,254 of record CAYLZW010000117.1, read on the forward strand.
CGCAGCGTTCGCTGCGTCTCAAACCGCCTCACCGGCCGTCCCGAACGCCGGTGGATCTGTTTCTTCCACCCCGCAGTCAAAGGAGACCCGCTCCCCCGAGCGCGCCGAACAGCGCTCGCCTCGGTGGCTGGCTGTGCAAAACGGCGACTTCGCCGCGGCGGAGCGCCTGCCCGCCAAAGACGCCGAGGAGGCGTTGTTCCTGAAGGGGGCCGCCCACCTCGCGCGCTTCGAGACCGAGGCCGCCGTTTCGGCCCAAAAGGAGATGAAGCCCGGCACCGCGCTCGCGGCGGATCTCGCCTGGCAGATCGCGCACGCGCGCCGCGATCCGCGCCAGATCGCGTCGACGGCCAAGGCCTTCTGCGCGCTCGGCGATCCGACCGGCCGCGCCTGCGTCGACGAGGAATTCTTCGGCGGCCGCGTGGTGCGCGGCACCGCCGTAAGGCACGGACCGACCGAGGTGAAGCTCGCCCCGAGCGCGCCCTTCCCACTCACGCTCGCCCGCATCGGTCAGGTGCAGACCGGCGTCATCTTCGACACCGGCGCGAGCCAGACCGTGATCTCGAAGAACCTGGCCGAGGACCTCGGGCTGGCGGTCTCGAAGCGCTCCTTCCCCGTCGGCGTGGTCGCGGGGGCGGGCGTGGCCGAGGCGCACCTCGCGGTGCTGCCCGAGCTGTGGATCGGCAAGA
>CAYLZW010000118.1:0-15903 GCA_964388085.1 uncultured Myxococcales bacterium
CCATCGAGCTCGCGGGCGGCGAGAAGGGCTCGAAGAAGCCCGTGCACCCGAACGATCACGTGAACCGCGCGCAGAGCACCAACGACAGCTTCCCGACGGCGATGCACGTCGCCGCCGCGCTCGCGGTGCACGAAGACCTGCTGCCCGCCATCGCGCAGCTCGCGAGCACGCTCGAGGGAAAGGCGCGCGACTTCGCCGGCATCATCAAGATCGGGCGCACGCACCTGATGGACGCGACGCCGCTCACGCTCGGACAGGAGATCTCCGGCTGGGCGGCGCAGCTGCGCCACAGCGAGGAGGGCGTGCGGGCCATCATGCCGCAGGTCTACAAGCTCGCGGCCGGGGGTACGGCGGTCGGCACGGGTCTGAACACACACCGCGACTACGCGCAGAGCATCGCCGCCCGGCTGGCGCTGAAGACGAAGCTGCCCTTCGAGACGGCGCCGAACAAGTTCGCCTATCTGGGTGCGCACGACGCGTTGGTCGCGCTCTCGGGCACGCTCAACACGATCGCCGCCGCCTTCATGAAGGTCGCCAACGACGTACGTTGGCTGGCGTCGGGCCCTCGCTGCGGCATCGGCGAGATCCGCATCCCCGAGAACGAGCCCGGCTCGTCGATCATGCCCGGCAAGGTGAACCCGACGCAGAGCGAAGCCGCGACCATGGCGTGCTGTCAGGTCATGGGGAACCACGTGGCGGCGACCATCGCCGGCAGCCAGGGCAACTTCGAGCTCAACGTCTACAAGCCCGTCATCATCCACAACCTGCTGCACTCGATCCGGCTCCTCGCCGACAGCATGCGCTCGTTCGACGAGCACTGTGCGCGAGGCATCGAGGCGGACCCGGCCCGCATCGACGAGCTGATGCACCGCTCGCTCATGCTCGTGACCGCGCTCAACCCACACATCGGCTACGACAACGCCGCCAAGATCGCGAAGAAGGCGCACGCCGAGGGCAGCACGCTGCTCGAGGCAGGCAAGGCGCTCGGTCTGCTCGACGACGCCAAGTTCAAGGAGTGGGTGCGCCCCGCGGAAATGATCGGGCCGAAGGGCTGACGGCGGCCGCTTCGACTCGAAGAGGTCATTCGCGGCCCTCCGCTTGAGCGCCCCTCCCGGGCGGCGGTAGCTTCCGAAGCTCGGACCTTCCTGTCCGCGCTGGGGGCCTCATGCGACTTGGGTTGTGCATCTCGCTCGCGACTTGCGTGCTCGCGCTCGGCTGTCCGGTCACCGAGACGCCGCCCCTGCGCGGGGTGCCGGTCGGCACCGTGGTCGGCGAGGTGTTCGTCACCACCGACGGCGGCGACGTCGCGTCCGTCGCTGGCGCCGAGGTCGCCATCTACGGCACGCCCGCGAGCGCCACCTCGGAGGCCGGCAAGCAGTTCGTGCTCGGCGGCGTCCCGGTTGGCACGCACACCGTCGTCATCGACCACCCGGGCCTCGGTCGCGCGGCGCGCTTCGAGGTCGAGGTCAGCGAGCCCTTCCAGACCGTCACCTTGCGCGAGCAGGACACCACGCTCGGCGCGGCGGCGACGCTGAGCGGCAGCGTCAACGTGGCGGGCGAGAGCCCCGTCGGCACCATCGTCTACCTGGTCGGCGGCAACGGCAGGCAGCAGGCGCCGGTCGGGGACGACGGCAGCTACCTCCTGGGCGGCCTGCCCCGCGGCGCCGCGCAGATCGCGTTCTCGAAGCAGGGCTTCGAGACCAAGCTGCTCGATGTCGATCTGACGGAGGGCGAGAACGAAGCCGAGACGGTCTCGCTGGCGACGTCGAGCGCGGGGGACCTCTGCTTCGGCAGCAGCGTCCGGCTCGTCGGCACCGAGGAAGCGCAGCACCAGGGCATCGCCGTGCTGCTGAACGGCGGCGAGCAGGTCGTGTCGACGACGATGGGGGGAAACTACCGCTTCTGTGATCTCTCGCCGGGCCTCTACTCGGTGAAGGCGCAGGCGCCCGGCTACCGGAGCATGGAGCTGCCGCAGGTGGCGCTCGACGCCGACGGCGACGCGCACGGGCTCGTGCCCGCCTACCTGAGCCCCGGCAACGACGAGCGCGATCTGCCCGAGGCGGCCGACGATCGAGACTTCACGGTCGAGATCGTCGCGCCCGTCGCCGGCGCGCAGTTCGAGGTGGGCAGCGACGTCACCCTCAGCGCGCTCGCGCAAGACGACGGCGCCGTGCTGCCCGCGAGCGCCGTCACCTGGTCGCGGCAGGCCATCGTCGAGCCGCTGCCGCCGGCCACCACCATCGGCAGCGGCGACGTGATCGTCACCAGCGATCTCGTCGTCGGGCAGCACCGCCTGCGCGCGACGGCCGTCACGCCCGACGGCCGCTCGAAGGTGGCCGAGCGCGTCGTCACGATCACCCCCTTCGACTATGGCCTGAGCGCACACATCGACTTCGTGCTGCCGAGCGAGCCGGAGCGCTATGAGGGCGTCGCGCTGCGCTTCGAGGGAGACGCCAGCGTGCGGCAGGGCTTCAGCGTCGAGGACAGCGAGCTCGGCTGGAGCGCGACACCCATCGACGATCCCGCCGCGACCCCCGTGGTGCTCGGCAGCGGCCGCGTCGTCACGAGCGACGCGCTCGACGCGGGCACTTGGCGGGTCGCGCTCACCGTGACGCTCGATGGTGGCGTCGCCGTGGCCAGCGCCGAGACCGTGGTCACCGTGCTGCCCGTCTCGGTGACCTTCGCCCCGGAGCCGACCTTCGGCGCGCAGGTCGGCCGCAACGTCACCGACCTCACCGACAGCGACGGCGAGGTCGTCGGCATCCAGTTCGACATGTTCCAGGGTGAGCCGGTGCAGGTGGGCCTCATCGTCGACCATCCGCTCGAGGGCGATCTGGGCGCGCGAGCCGAGTGGCAGAGCGACACCGCCTTCGCCTTCCGCGGCGCGAGCCCCGAGCTCGCCGAGCTCCCCGTGGGTGTACACACGTTCACGGTCAGCGTCGTGGACGACGCGGGCAACAGCGCCGAGTGGACGGTCGTGGCCCGCGTGCAGGCGTTCGCGTTCAGCGCCGGCGTGATCGCGCCCCGGCTGGTGGGCACGCAGCCGGCGGCGCAGGATCCGCCGCCCTACTTCAGCGACTTCGGCCTGCCGCTGCGCGCGACCTTCTCGCACTCCTATCAGGCCGGCTTCCGCAGCACGCAGGTGCGCTGGTACCGCGTCTTCGACGACGACAACAACGCCAGCACGCCGGACGTCCGTGAGCACGTCGCGAGCGGCCTCGTCACGCGCAGCTACGCGCTGCCCCCCGGCGCGGGCGTGTTGCAGCTCGAGATCACCGACGACGCGGGCAACGTGGCCACCGCCCTCACGCAGTACGTGCTGCAGGAGGTCAGCTTCAGCGCGAGCCTCGTGAGCCCGCAGGTCGGGACCAACCTCCTCGAGGGCGAGAGCGTGCAGGCGTCGCTCAGCTACACCCACAACCTGGTCGGCAACGGCATCAGCGAGAGCGATCTCTCGGTGCGCTACCTCTCGAGCATCAACGGGCTGCTCACGAGCACGACGGGCGCGAACGAATTCACGGTCACGGACCAGCCCGTGTTCGACAGCCTCAGCTTCGGCACGCACACCTTCACGGCCAGCGTCGACGATGGGCACGGACGCATCGCGCAGAGTCGCCGGCAGCTCGTCGTGCGCACGCCGGGAGTGCAGGCGGCGCTGGTGACGCCCTTCGACGGCGTCGTGCTGTTCCCGAACGTGACCGCGCTGAACCTGCAAGTGAACGCCTCGCACGACCTCGCCGTCGCGCCGCTCTACAGCTGGAAGCTCGACGACAACGAGCTCGACGCGGGCTACGACGACTACGGCAGCGACCCGAGCTCCGCTGCGCGCACGACGCTGAACCTCGGCACCTTCACGCCGGGCAGCGGCGCCTTCGGAGACAGCGCGGCCTGGAGCGAGGGCGCGCACGTGCTCGAGTTCTTCATGCGCCTGCCCGAGATCGACGCGCAGTACGGCGGCGCCTGCGTGAACGTGCCGCAGAAGGCCGTCTGCATCCGCGTCAGCGTCGTCGTGGCCGGCGCCGACCCCGATGTGTGCACGGGCGTCAGCGTCCGAGACGTGGTCGGGCCGGTAGAGGTGTGGAGCGGCGTCAAGCGCCTCAACTGCGAGGTCCAGATCGAGTCCGGCAGCAAGCTGCAGATCCAACCGGGCACGCGCGTCATCGTCGAGCCGAGCACCGCCTACCGGCTGAGAGCGAACGGCGGCGAGCTCGTCATCGGTGACCCGACCGGCGCGAACACGGATCCGGTCGTGTTCGAGGTGCAGGGCAGCGCGGCCGGCTACGGCAAGTGGGGGGGCGTCTATCTGCAGCCGGCGACGGCCGGCACATCGCTGCTGGTCGAGCTGCACAACGTCGTCCTGCGGCACGCCAGCACCGCGATCAGCCCCTACTCGTACGGCTACGGGGGCAGCCAGCACGTGGTGCGCATGAAGAACGTGACCATCGAGAAGGCCAGCGACGGCATGCGCGACTTCTGCCCCGACGTGTTCGAGAACGTCGTCTTCCGGGACATCGCCGATGACGCCATCGACGAGGCGGCCGCGAAGAACTGCGCCTTCGAGCGCACCTGGTCGTCCTTCACGATCGAGGGCGCGCGCACCGGCATCCATCTGCGCGGCGCCGGCAACGTGCTGCTCGACGGGGTCACCCTGAGCGGCGTCTCCGAGGACGGCGTGTTCGTCGACACCGGCTACCTGAGCGGGCTCACCGTACGCGACTCGCGCTTCTCCGGCATCGGCAGCGACGCCAACGCGCACGCCGCCATCGAGGTGCGCGGCTGTGAGCCCGTGACGGTGCTGGACAGCGTGTTCGCGGACAACGCCACGGGCATCCGCAAGGGCTTGACCTGCAACGACACGACGCTCGACCAGACAGCGCGGCTCGTCGTCGCGCGCTCTTTGTTCACGGGGAACACACGGGCCATCTACGACGAGAGCGAGACCAACCGCGCCGCCGAGGTGCACCTGTCCTCGTTCGAGCAGAACGCCACCGACCTCTATCTGCTCGGGCTCAGCGAGGACGTGCAGGCGCAGGGCAACTTCATGGGCGCGGCCGGCGACGTGTCGAGCCCCACGGGAGCGCTGCTCGCGAGCCCCGTCGGCCGCATGCCGAACCTGCCGCGCGTGTACGACTACCGGGACGCGCCGACCAGCGTCGGTGTCATCGCGCGCGCCGACAACCCGCTGTCCGTGCGTCCGAGCACCGTCGCCGATCTGCCGCTCGCCTATCTCAAGGAGCCCGAGCGCTCCTCGCGCTACAACGTCGTCGTCGACGGCGGCTGCGTCCCGCTGGAGGTCGGCGCGCCCGACGCCGAGCTCGAGGTGCTGCAGCCGGGGCAGACGCCGGCGGATCCGGCGGACCCGAGCGCCCCGGACGTGAGCTGCGCGCTCTATTTGCTCGACGACGCCGCCGCGCCGAACGGGAGCCGCACGCAGGTCGGCGCCGACGCCGACGGCTGCCTCAGCGCGCCGCTCGACGAGGGAGAGCACGCGCTGCTGCTCGAGTGCAGCGTGACCGCGTCCGGCCGCGTCGATCAGCACGTGGTCGAATTCCTGGTCGACAACACGAGCTTCCAGGGCCGCCTGCGCCGACCGCTCACGTCGTGGAGCGGCGCGCTGACCCTGTCCGGCGACGTCATCGTCCCCGCCGGCCGTCAGCTCGTCATCGCGCCCGACGCCGTCATCTCGGCGCGCGGCGCGGACGAGCTGCGCTATGGCCGCTACCCGAGCGTGGCTTCTGGCATCGACGACGCAGCCAACAGCGGCTTCGGCAAGCGCAGCCTCGTCGAGATCTATGTGGACGGCAGCCTCGCCATCGGCGACGCGGCCGCCACCGGCCGCGCGGTGCTGCAAGGCGACGCCATCGTGCAGGCCAAGGGCATCTGGGGCGGCCTGCGCGTCTGGGCCGGTGGCTCGCTCGACGTCGAGAACGCACAGCTCACGGGCGCCCGCACCGCCGTGCACGGCTACATGGACCTCGACCCGAACACCGCGCCGGACATCCACCTGAGCGATGTGATCGCGACGGACGTCGAGGTGTTCGTGCAGGGCGTGTGTCCACGCACCATGACCGGCCTCGCCGTCGAGCGCGCTACCCAGCCCATGAAGGCGGCGTTCTGCGCGGACAGCTTCACGCTGGCGAGCTCGACGTTCCTGAGCGTGGGGAACACGAGCTCGAACCACCGGCTGTTCGAGCTCGACACCTACCCTGGCGTGGCCACCAGCCTGCAGGTCCTCGTCGACGGTGTCGTCGTCGACCGCGGCGTGGGCACGCGGGCGAACACCGTCGTTCACCTCGAGAGCAGCGACTTCACCTCGCTCATCGTGCGCGACAGCGACTTCTACGACGTGCGCGCGCTCTACGAGATGGACCTCGCCGACACGGCGCCCGCCTACACGGTCTCGCTCGAGGGCATCAGCGTGGAGAACTTCCAGTACATCCACGGCACGCTATACGAAGAGCCCGACTCCATCAGCGTCGACGGCAGCCTGTTCACGAACGGCTTCACCATCTTCGAGACCAGCCGGCAGGGGCGCCAGATGAGCTTCACCAACAACCGCACCCTCGACGTCGAGTACGCCTTCCGCGACATGCGCTTCTCGACCGACTTCGCGCTGCTCACCGCGACGGGCAACCAGTTCGAGAACGCCACGCGCGTGTTCTGGTTCCGCCCCGAGGGGACGAGCGGCACCGACTACCAGCCGACGCTCACCGGCAACAACTTCGTCGGCACCGTCGACGCTGTCATGCGCGTGGATCTCAACAGCGGCCGCACGCTCAGCGCCGACATGACCGGCAACTGGTGGGGTACGGCGGACGCGAGCGCCATCCGCGCGCTCATCACCGACCCGCAGACGCCGACGGGTGCGCCGGCCTACGAGCAGGGGCGGACGAACTTCACCGGCTACGCCTCGACGGCGCTCGGCCTCTCGACGCCCTGAGCGCCGGGGCTCGCCCGCTACTCGACGAGTCCGTACTCGGCCGCGTAGGCGTCGTAACGGTCCGGATCGTCGCCGAAGATCCAGAAGTAGGCAGCCGTGGCCCCGGCGCCAACGGCGACGGCACCGGCCGCGATTCCGACGACGGAGAAGAGCTGCGCCATGAACTGCGCGTCGTGAATCGGCCTCTCGAGCGCCGCGATCTCGTCGGCGTCACGCTCGGCGTTCAGTCCGCGCTCGAGGACCTCCTTCTGCACGGCCGCGTGGGTCTGTACTGCCTCCTGGTCCTTCAGGAACCAGCCGACGCCGAAGCCGACGCCGACGCCGGCCAGCGCGAGCGCGCCTCCCGTCGTGGTCCAGGCGAGCGTGCGGAACAGCTCGTTGCTGCTCTGGTAGTCGAGCAGGAAGTCGCGCGAAGGCCGCATGGCGACGTCGCGCGTCAGCGCGGCCGCGTTCTCGACCTTCAAGGTCTCCTGGTGTCGGATGAAGCCGCTCTTCGCCACCGTGAGCACGTGGTGTCCACCCGGCAGCGGGATGGTCGAGTCGATGGGGCTGACGCCGATCTGCTGCCCGTCGATGAGGACGTCCGCGCCCTCCTCGCTGATGACGAGGGTGAGCTTGCCCTTCAGGTGCGCGAACAGCGGCGCGAGCACGAGCCTGGTGGCGTCCTTGGTCGCGGCCAAGATGTCGCCGCCGAAGTCGGACGCGCGCGTCTCTCGGCGTGCGGCGGCCGTCCCCTTGGAGACCTCGATGAGGCGCATCTGCACCGAGACGTCGCCGTCGTCGAGCTTGGTGACCACGGCGGCGACCAACCATTTGGCGCCCACCGCTTCGCCGAGCGAGGCCAGCGAGATCTGATCGGCGTCGGCGTCGAGCACGGCCAGGTCGCTCATCTGCCCGAAGATCTCGCGCACGTCGTCACGCGTGAAGGTGCTCAGGCCCTCGTCCTGCAGCGCCTGCGCGATGGCCGACGAGATCGAGCGCTGCACCGCGTCGGGCATGTTCACCACGTGCGGGTCGACGACGTAAAAGCGCGGCCCGCTCGGCGCCTCATCGACCGACACGATGGGCTCGATGGGCGTGATGGTGCTCTGCTCGGCCTCCACCGGCGGCACGTCCACCGGCGGAGCGTCCACGGGCGGAGCGACCACGGGCGGAGCCTCGGCGGGCGCGCTGTGCACGGGTGGAGCGGGGCTCGTTTCGGCCTGCGCGACGAACGCGAGCTGCGCGCTCACGATGAGGATGAATGGGGTCATGACGCCCTCCCTCGAGGAAGCTACGTCCAGGCCGCGATCCGCCTCAAGCCCGGGCCACCGGCGGGGGTTTTGCCGTCGCGTTCTGTGTCCTACGGGAGGGTCGGTCTCCGCGCTCGCCAGGCGGCGAGGCTCCCGTTCGCCGGCTCGAGAGGGGTCAGACGTTGAGCTCCCGTTGGATCGTCTCCGCCCGCTTCGACCTCGCCATGATCGTGGTGCCGTTCACCGTCGCGGTGCTCGCGCTGTCGCTGCTCGCGGGGCTCGGCGTCAAAGAGCCGCTGTGGGCTTATCTGCTCTGCTTCGTCGCCTTCGACGTGGCGCACGTGTGGGCCACCGCCTACCTGACCTACCTCGACAGGCGGGCGTTTCAGCGACGACGGGCGCTCTATCTGTGGGCGCCGCCGCTCGCGTTCCTCGTCGCCTTCGCGCTCCACGTCCTCTCGCCGGTGGCCTTTTGGACGGCGCTCTCGTACTTCGCGATCTTCCACTTCGCGAAACAGCAGTACGGGTTCATCGCCATCTACAAGGCGAAGGCGAGGGAGCGCGCGCTCCTCGACTACCGGCTCGACAAGCTCGCGCTCTGGAGTGGCGCCCTCGGTCCGGTGCTCTTGTGGCACGCGACCCCCGCGGGGCAGTTCGATTGGTTCGATGGCAAAGAGCGCTTCCTGGTCCGGCTCCCCGAGGAGGCCAAGCTCTTCATCGCGCTCGGCATGCTCGCCGTCGGCACCGTGTGGATGGTGCGCCAGCTCCACGTCCTTGCGCGCGGCGACGGCATGAACGTCGGCAAGACCCTGTGGATGGTGGGCAGCTGGATTAGCTGGTACGTCGGCGTGCGCCTCTCCGATCAACTGCTCGTGTCGGCCGCGTTCCTGAACTTCTTCCACGGGCTGCCCTTTTTGATGCTCGTCTGGCACCGCCTGCGCGTCCGCCACGGCGACGTCGAGGAGAGCGGCGCGCGTCGCTCCTTCGTCGCGCTCCTCACGCGGAAGCGTCGCTGGCCGCTCTTTTATGGCCTCTTGTTCGCCGTCGCCCTCGTCGAGGAGGTGCTCTGGGACGGCGTCGTCTGGCGCACCTACCTGCCAGGCTTCACGGGCGTGTCGTTGCCCGAGCTGTCCGCCGTCGTGCTCTCGGTGTGGGTGGCGCTGTTGAGCCTGCCGCAGATCGTCCACTACTTCCTCGACGGCCACCTCTGGAAGCTCGATGAGCACAACCAGGACCTCGCGGCGGCGCTCGGCCTCGCGCGACGCGCCGACTCGCCGGCGGCGGAGGCGCCGCTGTGACGGGCGCGCCCGCGCCGCTTCTGCTCGCCTACGTCACCGCGGCGCTCGCGGTGCTGTGGATCCTCACGGCCAACCTGGCGGCGCTCGCCCGACACCGCAGCGGGCTCGACGGCCGGAGGGCGAGCCTCACCTCGCGCTTCGCCTGGACGCTGTCGGTGCTCGCCGCCTGGACCGGACCGCTCGTCGTCATCGGCGCGCTCGTCGCCATCGGCCTCGGCGTGCGCGAGCGGCGCCGGGTCGAGCGCGGGCAAGCGACGCGTCGCTCCCGCCTGCCGGCCGAGATGGCGGTCAGAAACGGCGTCGTGCTGCTGGTCGCCGGCGTCGTCGTCGCCGCGCTCATCTGGCTCGGCTGGCGCTGACCCCAAAGGCGCGTCGCGCTCGCGCTACACGTAGTCGGGGACCGGAGCGCCCGTCGGGTCCTCGACCCACGCCTTCACGCCCCTCAGCACCATCTGATCGTCGAACGCCTCGGCGACGAAGCCCGCGTGCATGCGCGCCATGCGGGCGGTCGCTTCGTCGGCGTTCGGGTGGTTCGCGATGGCGTCGAACATATCGTAGGCGAACGAGGCCTGGCGGTTGCTGCGCTTGGCGGCCTCCTCGACGGACTCGCCCGGCCGCGGCGCGTCGCTGCCGAGCTGGCTCGCGAGGAAGGGGTCGGCCTCGAGGACGAAGGGCGGGATCCGCTCGCGGGGCACCATGCGCATGAGCGGCGCGTGCATGCGCGTGATGAGCTCCAAGAGCTCCTCGCGCGTCCAGCGAGGGTTGCGCAGCAGCAGCACGGTGCCGGGATCGACGCGCGTCATGCGCTCGTGCACGGGGATGTTCGTGTGCACGTCGTGCGGCGCCAACACCGCCTCGCGCAGGGCGTCGAGGTGCCGCTGCGGGCACGCGGGGTGCGTGTACAGGATCGCGCTCAGCTGCGCGCGCACGTCGTCGTCGCGGTGGCCGAGGAAAGACGAGTAGTCGGAGACGTAGCCCGTCGGGATGTTCACGCCGACGGCCGCCGTCTTCACCGCGCCCTCGGCCGTGAACAGCGCGCCCACCGGCGGCGTGATGTTGCCCTCCTTGAGCGCGATGGGCGGCGCGCCGCTGTCGATCCACGCGAGCGCCTTCTCGACGTAGCCGAGCACGCGCTCGGTCTGCGCCTCGCTCAGCTCGGGGTTTCGCGCGAGGTGCGCGATGTGCGGCAGGTAGCCCGAGGACAGCACGCGCTCGACGGTGGCGTCGCTCAGCTCCTTCGGCGACTCGAGGGCGGTGAGCAGCACCGGTCCCATCTCGTAGCGGTACAGCGAGCGATCACCGTCGTGGTCTCTGCTCGTCAGCACGTCCACGAGCGCTTCGATGACCGCGGGCGGCGTGGCCGGCGAGGCGGCGATGGCGCGCCAGTCGGTCTGGCTGCCGAAGTAGTCCGTCTCGCCGACCTTGATCTTGAGCTCGCTCTTGTCGCCGCGCTCGGTGCTGAGCCGCTCCATGGCGGCCTGCAGCTCGAATTGCTTCAGCGGGTCGAGCTCGACGAGACCCTTGCCGTCACTCTTTACCGCTTCGCCGGCGCCGAGCAGCATCAGCGCCATGGTGTGATCGATGAGCTCGGGCGCGATGGAGTTCACGTCCTGGAAGTTCACCGGCAGACCGTCCGCCAGCGTCGTCACGATGCGGCCGTCTTGCGTCCAGTAGTGCCAGGTCTCCTGCTCGTTCACGCGCGCGGCGAGGATGCGGCGCAGCTGCCCGTCCTTGTCGGTGGCGAGCTCTTTCAGGCCGACGGTGTCGATCTCGACGCGCTTCGACGAGCTCGAGGCGAGGAACACCGGCGAGCTCATCTTGATGAAGTCATCCATCTCGATGGAGCGGTGCCCCGAGCAGCCCACGACGAGGAACTTCTCGCCCAGCGCCTCGCTCTTGTCCGTGATGACGCGAAAGCCCTGCGCCTCGAGCTGCTGGATGCGGGCCGGGCTCAGATACGGGTCGTAGATGCTGACGCGGGAGCCGTCGCCTTGGAACGCGTTCGCGACGCCGACGCCGACCTTGCCCGCGCCGACGATGAGCACGTCCTTGCGCGAGACCGTGGTGGCGACCTCGTCGAGCACGCGGCGGACGGCCTGCACCACCGCGTCGCCGACCTGCGCCGACTCGAAGCGCTTGCCGTAGGAGCCGGCGACGTTCACGACCGGGAAGCCGAGCTCGATGCCCTTCTTCTCGAGGTCGTGGATCTCGGTCAGGCCGCGCGTGGTCTGCTCGACGACCTTGAACGCGCTCGCCTTGTCCGGGTAGCGCTGCGCGATGTACTTGGACGCGTAACCACCGTCGTCGATGACGAGGATGGGCTCGCCGTTTTGCTCGTGACGGGCGACGGCGCGATCCACCGCCGCGCACACCGCGCTCCACATGGCGTCGATGTCGCCGCGCTCGGGCAGGTTCACGTCGATGCCGAAGGTCTTCTCGATGGTGAGCTTCACCGCCGGGTTTTGCTGGTAGGGGATGCCGACATACTCGGCCTTGTCGACCTCGAGACCGGCCTTGCACATGGCGTCGAGGAAGGGGTTCGCCTGGCCGAGCATGTGCTGCACCATGACGACGTTGTGCCCGGCGAAGCGCTGGTCCTTCGCGAGCCGCGTGCCCACGCGATCGCTCAGCTTCATGGTGAGCGGCACCTCGCTGAGCTCGCTGAGCGCGTGCTCGAGGCGCTCGGCGTAGAGGGCGCCCGCGTCGGGGACGTCGAGCCAGTCGCTGAAGTCCGCGGTGTCCGCCTGCGCCGCCGGCTTGTGCCGCCAGGCGGGCATGAAGCCGTAGCTCTTCTGCAAGAGCTCGAGCAGCTCCGCGTCGAGCGAGTCTCCAAAGCGCGCGGCCACCTCGGGCATGGCGGCCTTGAAGCTCGCGACCACCTCTGCTTGGCTCGCGCCCTCGTAGATGCCCTCCATCCAGCGCGCGAGGTGCGCGGCGAGGAGGAAGTGCGGCGCGCGCGCGCCCGCTTTGCAGACGCTGTCGCCGAGCTCCGCCACCGCGGCCGCCCACTCGGGCTTGCCGAGGATCTGCGCGACCTCGAGGGCCGAGAGCTCTCGCGAGCGCGGCCCGATCTGGCCCCGGATCAGGGCGCCGAGCTGCCGCGCGGAAGGCGCCGGCTCGGGCGAGGGAGAGGCGTTCGCCGTGACGAGGCTCCGGAGGCGCTGCTCGGGCGTGAGCGGCTGCCGGACGAAAGAGCTCTTCGGCAGCGACGCCCGCAAAGTGACCGCGCTCATGCCCTTGGCGGGCCCCGCGCTGTCCGCGCCGCGGACGGCGGGCGGCTCGGCGGGCGGACGAGCGCGCGTGAAGGCGTCGGCGACGCGCGCGAGGGTCTCTGTCTCCGGCTCCCGAACGCTCGATGTAGGCGCTGCACCGACATTGACCCCGCGCGCAGAAGGAGCGCTCGGCTGCGGCGGCAGCGGACGCGGGGAGACGGATTGGCGCCGAATGGCCATCAGCGGACTCTAGCCTGCTCGTGCCGATTTTGACGCGAAGTTGGCGTCCTTCGGAACGAGGCTCGCGCGCGCTTCAGCGCTACGGGGGGTGGCCTGTCCGTTCCGAGAGGCGTCGCGTGGGGCTCGTTCGTCGACGAAGCGGCGCGCAATCGTCGCCTGGCGCGCGCGACCGACGAGGCCACCTGCGCGAGCCGCGCGCGCACGCATCCGTTGCCAACAGGCGTCCGTCGGGCGTTATGCTTCGCGGCGTCGACAGTGACACGGAGGCAAGCATGCAGGGAGCGTCGCGCAACCTGATCGCGCTCGTCGTCATGAGCGTGAGCGCGGGCTGCTACCATTACACGGCGGACATTCCCGGCGTGCTCGACACCCGCTCCGACGGCTCCACCGCCGAGCCGAGCCCGCCCGCGCTCGAGGACCCGAAGCTTACGCGCGCAGGCCTCGGGGCCGTCATCAGCGGCGCCGGCGTACACGCGGAGGGCGCGCAGCTCAGCGTCGAGGACCGGCACTTCTTCGCGGGCGTCACCCTGCTCGCGCCGGGCGTCTTTCTGCTCTCGAACGAGAGCGCCAAGGAAGAGCTGGAGGCCGCGCTCGGCGATGACGCCCTGCGCGAGGTCCGCGTCGGTCATCGCTACGCTCCGTTCGACATCTTGTTGAGCGCCGCGACGTACATCGTGCCCTGCGTGCCGCTCTTGCTCGCGCCGCAGGCGTACACCTTCACGGCCAGCGGCGAGCGCGTCGCTGCCGCGGGGCAGCCGCCCACGAACCGGCCGGTGGCGCCGCCCGTCGACGTGCGACCGCCGCCCGCCGAGGTCGAGCCGCCACCGAACGACGCAGGCGCGCCTTTGCTCCAACCGGACGACACGGCGAAGGAGGACGCCGCGGGGCAGCAGGACGACGCCGCCCCGAGTGACGTGGGAGGTGCGCCATGAGCCGCGTCACCGTCGTCACGCTGCTCGTGCTCGTCGTCGCCAGTGGCGGCGGCTGCTTCACCATGAACGCGTCGTTGCCGGGGACATTGCGCGGGGACGTCGAGCCCGAGCGCCTCGAGACCGTCGGGAAGTTCGAGCACGAGGTCACGCACTGGTTCATTCCCTGCGGGCTCGGAGAGGCGCCCGAGACGGCGCTGCGCAAAGAGATCTTGCGGCAGGTGAAAGAGCAGGGCGCCGATGGCGTCGCGAACCTGAAGTACGAGGCCTACACCGGGCCCGTGGACTGCCTCATCGGCCGCGTCTGCCCCATCGTCCAGCCCCGCACCTTCCGCCTGAGCGGTGATCTCGTCCGCATCAAGGCGCCGCCGCTGCCGGGACAGCGGCCCTCGGAGGCGCCGCCGGGAGGCCCCATCACCGTGCACGGATCCGCCGCCGGACAAAACCCGCCGGATCTGGCCATGCGCTACTGAGCGGCGCCCGCGCTCGCGCCACGCTCCAGGCGGCAGCGCCTGCAATCACGGATCGTCGACGCTACACCGCGGTCCTGACGCCGTCGGCGGAGGAGCCGAGGCTTCGGTGCGTGGGTGTCTTGGCACAGAGAAGACCGTACGGCGAACCGCCACACGGCTTCGAAGTGTGCAAGAAGGGCTGTTGGATGCGCGAGATGTCCTTGCGCATCCGTAACGGCACGATATCCGTCAGGCCGAAGAACAACGACGAGGACACCGATGGAGGCAATCCGAATCCGCGGTGGGCACCGCTTTCGAATCAAGCACGCCCCGTCCAGTGATCGCGCTGACCTTCCGGCGCCGAAGCTCGTCGGCCTCACCCCTCGCGGGGTCGCCGGACTGAAGCCGAAGGTGATCGTGAAGGAAGGGGACGTCGTCAAGCGCGGCGACGTCGTGTTTCACGACAAGAAGCGGCCCGACCTGAAGTTCACCTCGCCCGCCGGCGGCGTGGTCAAGGAGGTCCGCTACGGGCCCCGCCGCGTCCTCGACGCCATCGTCATCGAGCTCGACGAAGGCAACGAGCCGGTGAAGGACTTCGGCGCCACCGACCGCGGCGCGCTCGCGGGCCTCGGCGCCGAGGCGGCCGTCACGCGCCTCGTCGAGTCCGGCCTGTGGGCGCGCTTTCGGGCGTTCCCCGGCTGGCAGGTGGCGCCCATCCCGGGCGAGCACCTCCCCGAGATCCCCGGCCACGAGCACGCTCCCAAGCGGGAGCCCGCCAGCATCCGCGCCATCTACGTGTCGGCGTTCTCGACCGAGCCGCACGCGCCCGACCCCGAGGTCACGCTCGTCGGCCACGAGGATGATTTCGCCGCCGGCCTCGAGGTCCTGAAGCAGATCTCGAAGAAGACCTGGCTGTTCACGAAGAGCGGCAAGAAGCTGCCCTCGAGCGCCGTCAGCGTCACCGGCGTCGTGCAGCGCGTCGCCCCGGACAAGTTCCCCGCCGAGAACGTAGGCCTGCAGGTCTACTACACCGAGCGCCTCGCCAAGAACGAGGTGGCCGTCGGCCTCGATCTCGAGGACGTCATCGACATCGGCTACCTGTTCCTGAACGGCAAGCTGCGCGACACGCGCACGTACGCGGTGGCGGGCAACGCGGCCAAGGAGAAGAAGCACTTCTCCGCGCGCAGCGGCATCTCGGTGGCGGATCTCACCGGCATCTCGGTGGCGCAGAACGGCGTCGAGCACCGCTTCGTCGGTGGCGGTCTGTTCACGGGCCACCGCGTGCAGCCGAACGACTTCCTCTCACCCTACGAGCGCAGCGTGCAGGTGATGGCGGAAGACCGCGTGCGCCACCCGCTCGCGCTGCTGCGCCCGGGCTTCGAGCACCTGACGCTGTTCCGCTCCTGGTTCGCCGGCTGGTTCCCCGACGTGGAGCGCGAGGCGACCACGAGCAACAACGGCGAGGAGCGCGCCTGCATCCAGTGTGGCGCGTGCATCGACGTGTGCCCGGTCGAGCTCATGCCGAACATCCTCTTCAAGTACGCTCTCGAGGGCGACATCGAGAAGATGGAGCAGTCGTTCATCCACGACTGCGTCGACT
>CAYLZW010000119.1:0-15878 GCA_964388085.1 uncultured Myxococcales bacterium
TGCGCCGCCTCGCCGACGACGAGATCGTGCCCTACCTGAGCCGCATCGACGGCGTCGCGGCGGCCGAGGTCATGGGCGGGAGCGAGCGCGAGATCCAGGTGCGCGCGCGGCCCGCTTGGCTCGAGGCCTACGGCATCCCGGTGACGCAGCTGCTCGGCGCCCTGCGCGCCGCCAACGTGCTCATCCCCGGCGGCAGCATCGATCAGGGCGACCTCGACTTGAACATCTCGACGGACGCGCAGTTCTCGAGCGTGGAGCAGATTCGTGACGTCATCGTCGGCGCACGGGGAACCACGCCCATCCGCGTGCGCGACGTCGCCGACGTGGTCGACACCTTCGAGGAGTCCAAGCACATCGTGCGCGCCAACGGCACGCCCGCCGTGATGATCGCCGTGCGCAAGCAGTCGGACGCGAACACGGTGCAGGTGGTCGATCGCGTGCAGGACGCCCTCACGGAGCTGCGCCAGCGCATGCCCGAGGGCGTCGAGGTGGTGCCCATCTTCGACCAGGGCGAGCCCATCACCAACTCGATCTCGAACCTGTCCTCGTCGGCGCTGATGGCGCTCCTTCTCACCGGGCTCGTGCTGCTCGCCTTCCTGCGCAGCTGGCGCACGAGCGGCGTGGTGCTCGTCAGCATCCCCATCGCCATGTTCGTCACGTTCTCGACCATGGACGGGCTCGGCGTCACGCTCAACATCATCTCCATGGCGGGCCTCGCGCTCGCCGTCGGCATGCTCGTCGACAACGCCATCGTGGTGCTCGAGAACATCTTCTCGAAGCTCGAGCAGGGGCTCTCGCCTGCGGACGCCGCCATCGAGGGCACGCGCGAGATGACGATGCCGATCATCGCCTCCACGCTGACGACGGTGGCGGTGTTCGCGCCGGTGCTCTTCGTGCCCGGGCTCGCGGGCCAGCTCTTTCGTGACATGAGCCTGACCATCTGCATCTCGCTGACGGCGTCGCTGCTCGTCGCGCTGACGCTGGTGCCGCTGCTCTCGAGCCTCATCCTCGGCAAGCGTGCGCCGAGCCGCTTCGAGCGCGCCATCGGCGTGCTGACCGCGTGGCTCGACCCGCTCTCGGAGCGCTACGCGCGCTTCCTCGGCGCCGCGCTGCGGAGGCGGAAGCTCGTGCTCGGTGGTGCGTTCCTCTTCTTCGTCGCCAGCATGGTTCTCGGCTCTCTGCTGCAGGCGGACTTCCTGCCAAAGAACGACTTTGGCAGCGTCGAGCTCTCCTTCGAGGCAGCGCCGGGCACCTCGGTGGCGGCGACCAGCGAGATCGTCGACGAGATCGAGGGCATCATCCGCGAGGTGGTGCCGGACGTACAGGTCGTGAACGCGGAGTACGGCGCCGCCGAGGGCTTCGGCGCCATCTTCGGGACGACCTCGTCGTCGGGCACAATCCGCCTGCGCTTGCCGCCGCGCTCCCAGCGCACGCAGTCGCAAGAGGAGATCGAGCGGACGCTGCGGGCGCGCTTCGAGGGCATCGCGGGCGTCGAGGTGAAGGCCTTCAACGGCGGCGCGGCCATCATGGGCGGCGGCGGCGGTGACGTCGTGGTGAAGGTGTTCGCCGAGGACCTCGACCTGCTGCGCGACTACGGCGAGGAGCTGAAGAGGGCCATCGAGGCCGTCGAGGGAGCCGCCGACGTCACGTTCTCCCTCGAGGACGGGCGACCCGAGCTCTCGGTCGATCTCGATCGCGAGCAGATCCGCCAGCTCGGCTTGAACCCCGCCGGCGTAGCGCAGACCATCTCCACGTACTTCATGGGCAGCACCGCGACGATGTTCCGCGAGGCGGGCGAGGAGTACCGCGTCGTCGTCCGCGCGCCGCGCGAAGTGCGCGAGGACATCGGCAAGCTGCGCAACCTGCCGATCATGACGCAGACCGGCACCTCGGTGCCGCTCGCCACCGTCGCCGACGTGCTGCCGGCGCTCGGCCCCACCAGCATCACGCGCGAGAACCAGCGCCGACTCGGCACCATCGGCGTCAGCGCCGACGGCATCGCGCTCGGTGAGCTGGTGCAGCGGGTGAACGCCGCCATCGAGGGCGTCGAGAAGCCCTCGTCGGTGACCCTCGCCGTCGGCGGCAGCGCGGAGGACCTGGCGGAGTCTTTCCAAGCGCTGATGCTGGCCTTCGTCGTCGCGCTGCTGCTCGTGTACATGGTCATGGCGAGCCAGTTCGAGTCGCTGCTCGAGCCCTTCGTCATCCTCGGCGCCATCCCCTTCGCGCTCTCCGGCGTCGTGCTCGGGCTGCTCGTGACGAACACCACCCTGCAGGTGACGGCGCTCATCGGCGTCATCCTGCTGGTCGGCGTCGTCGTGAACAACGGCATCGTGCTGCTCGACGTGCTGAAGGCCAAGCGGCTGGCCGGCGACGACCTCCTCGAGGCCGCCATGTACGCCGGCCGCCACCGCCTGCGGCCGATCCTCATGACCACGGCGACCACCGTGCTCGGCATGGTCCCGATGACCATCGGCAGCGGTGACGGCGGTGAGACCTGGGCGCCCATGGCGCGCGCCGTGGTCGGCGGCCTGACCATGTCGACGGTGCTCACGCTCGTCGTCGTGCCCACCGCGTACGTGTCGCTGGCGACGTTCGCCGATCGCAGGAAGCAGAAGAAGCGCGACAAGCGCGAGCAGCGTGAGCAAGCGGCGCAGAGCGCGGCATGAGCTCGAGGAACGACGTGATGACCAAGGCTCTTCCCCGCTCCCTGACGCCGCTCGTCGCGTCTGTCCTCGTTGCTGGCGGCGCGTTCGCCCAGGCCCCCGGCGGTGGCGCCGGCATGGAGGCTGGCCCGCCGGCTGCGGCGCCCGCGGCGGCGGGTGCCTCCGGACCGTCCGCGGGGGCCTCGCAAGGCACGGCCGCGCCCGCGCCGGCCGCGGCGTCCGCCGGTCCGGCGCAGCTCCTCGGCCTCATCCCCGTCGAGGATCCGCCCGTCATCTCGCTCGAGGAGGCCATGCAGATCGTCGCCGAGCGGAGCTTCGACCTGCGCATCGCCGAGGAGCAGATCACGCAGGCGGGGACGCAGTTGCGGAGAGCCTGGGCGATGATCCTGCCGCAGGTCTCCATCGGCGGCACCTACACCTACAGCTTCCCCGAGCAGAAGGTGGCCTTCGGCGATCCGAGCCAGAACGCGCAGCAGGCGCTGTTGTTCCACTCCATCGCCGACATCACCGAGAGCTCGGCGGAGTTCTCGAACGATCCCGCCGCGCGCGCGGCCGCGCTGCAGCGTGCGGAGCAGCTCCGGCGCGCCGCGCGCGACATCGAGAGCGCCAAGCCGCTCGACATCGTGATCCAGCCGGCGCACGCGCTGGCCGGGCAGCTGCAGGTGAGCCTGCCGCTCTTCAACGGCCGCGCGCTGCCCCTCATCAGCAACGCCTACGAGGCCATCGATCTGTCCCGTGCCGTCGTCGAGCAGGCGCAAGCGAGCCTCATGCTCGCCACCACGCAGACCTACTACGGGGCCGTCACGGCCAAGAAGATGCACGGCATCGCCGAAGAGCAGCTCGAGAACGCGCGGCGACACCGCGACGCCCTGAAAGAGCGAGAGGCCCTCGGCATGGCCACGGCCATCGCGCTGCAGCGCGCGGACCTCGACGTGGTGCGCGCCGAGCAGTCGGTTCGCGCCGCGCACCAGGGCTACCTCATCGCGCTAGGCGCGCTCGGCCAGCTCATGGCGCGGGAGGAGCTGTTTCACGTCGAGGCGCCGCGCCCGGTGCCCGCCATCGAGGGCAGCGACCCGGTGGACGGCCTCATCGCGCGCGCGCTGGCCGCGCGGCCGGAGATCGCGGTGCAGCGCTCGTCGCTCGCCATCGCCGAGCGCATGCGCACCGACGCCTGGATGGCGTTTCTGCCCTCGCTCAACCTCGTCGGCCAGGGCCGCTACTCGTCGAACACCTCGGGCTTCACCTCCGACCCCATCACGGGCGCCATCATGGTGCAGGCGAACATCCCGCTCTACGACGGCGGCGCGCGCTACGCGACGCTCAAGGAGACGGCATCGAAGATCGAGCAGGAGAAGCTGCGCCTCGAGCAGGCGGAGTCGCGCATTCGCAGCCAGGTGCGCGGCAACGTCGCCGACATCGCGCTGAAGCAGCAGGCGCTCGAGATCGCGCGCCGCGGCCTGACCCTCGCCAGCGACACCCGCGCCAACGCCGAGCGCCTGTTCGAGCTCGGCGCCGCCACGAGCCTCGACGTCATCGACGCGAACCTGGCGGTGTTCTTCGCGCAGATCGAGCTCGCCCGCGCGGAGCTCGACGTCGAGCAGGCCCGCCTCGGCCTCGCCTACGTCACCGGCGGGCTCACCCCCGTGTACCTCGCCCCGACGACGACGCCGGCCGCGCCATGAGCCGCTGAACACAATTTCGCACACAGCCGCAGAGTCGCAGCGCCGAAGAGGACCGCAGGCGCCTCTGGCTCTTGGCCGGCGTCGCGCCTTGCGCGAGATCTCCGTGTTCGAGACGTCGCCATCGGAGACGCCGCCCGCTTCAGCTCTCGCCGTAGAACTCGATCTCGTGCCAGAGGCGCGAGAGGTCGCCGTCCCACTCGTGCTCGAGCTTGTGCAGCAGGAACTCCGCGAAGGTGCGGCGGGCCTCGACCAGCTCGACGAGGGGCTTCAGGAAGCCGGTCTCGTCGCGGGTGCCGTCCCGCTCCGCGAGGCGCACGAGGCCGGCGCGAGCGATCTCGAGCAGCCGCGCGCACAGGCCGTGCACGCTCTGGCCGCGGAGCTCCGCCGCGAAGCCCTTGACCGCCGCCTCTTGCTGCAACGTGAACAGCTCCTTCGCGCTCGCGCCTTCGAGCAGCGCCGCGGCCTCGTCGCGCGCGCGCTCGTCGTAGAGCACGCCCTTGTACAGCGCCGGCAGCGCACAGATGCGCGACCACGGGCCGCAGTCCGCGCTGCGCACCTCGAGGAACTTCTTGAGGCGCACCTCGGGGAAGACCGTCGTCAGGTGGTCCTCGAAGTCGCGCAGCGTGGCGCGGTAGCCGCCGAGACCAGACCTCATGAACTCTCGAAACGATGCGCCGGCGAAGTCGTGGTGCACGCCGTCACGCCGGATGAAGTACATGGGCACGTCGAGCACCCACTCGATCCAGCGCTCGTAGCCGAAGCCCTCGTCGAGGACGCCCTGCAGAAAGCCCGAGCGGTCCGGATCGGTGTCGGCCCACACCAGCGTGCGCTCGCTGAGCGCGCCCGAGCGCTTCCCTTCCTTGAAGGGGCTGTTGGCGAACAGCGGCGTGACGAGCGGCGCGATGAGCAGCGCGGTGCGGAAGGTCTGCACCATGTCCGCCTGGCTCTCGTAGTCGAAGTTCGCCTGCACGGTGCAGGTCCGCTTCATCATGTCGAGGCCGCGCGTGCCACGCGTCGGCATGTAGCGGCGCATGATGCCATAGCGGCTCTTCGGCACCGTGGGCATGTCCTCCCAGCGAGCGGTGGGGTGAAAGCCGATGCCGATGAAGCCGACGCCGCGGGGCAGCGACGCGCGCTTGAGCAGGGTCAGGTGCTCGCCGACCTCTTCGCAGGTCTCGTGCAGCGTCTGTAGCGGAGCGCCCGAGAGCTCGAGCTGCCCGCCCGGCTCGAGGGAGATGCTCGCGCGGTCTTTCAGCAGCGCGATGGTGCGGCCGTCCTCCTGCACCTTCTGCCAGCCGGCTTGCGCCTCGTCCGCGGGATCGTCCGCGATGGCGTTCAGGATGGCCTCGATCCCGCGCGGCCCTTCGTAGGGCAGCGGCGCGTGGTCCGCGCGCAGGAAGCCGAACTTCTCGTGCTCCGTGCCGATGCGGAACGCGGCGCGCGGCTTCTCGCCCGAGCGGAAGTAGTCGTAGACGGGTTCGAGGTCGTCGAGGGGGGCGCCCGGATCGTCGCTGCCGTCGCCGGAGGGAAGCACAGTGCTCACAGGTAGACCTTGCTCACAGGGAGACCTTATCCACGGCTCATGAGTCCGCATAGCGAGAACCCATCGATGTACGACGCTGCGCACGCGCCTGTGACGGAGCGCGCGTTTTCGCCCCCTCCCTGTGCTCGAGGTCGCACATGGGGTTGTCGGGCGCGCCCGGGTGACCCACATTGGCCGCGGAGGTCCCGTGACGAACATGCCTAGCGAGCGCTTCGCCGACGTCAGCCAGGCGTCGCTCACCGCCAGGGTGGGCAGCGGTATCCACTTCGCGCTCGCGGGCGTCGGGCTCACCCTGCGGCGGCCGGACCTGCGCCTGCTCGCCCTGCTCTGCGTGATCATCAACCTCGTCATCTACGGCGGCCTCGCCGCGCTCGGCTTCTGGCTCATCGACGGCGTCGGTCCCGACCCGAGCGCCTACGAGGGCTGGCTAGAGACCGCCATGGAGTGGGCCCGCGGCGCGCTGCAGGTGGCCCTGCTCATCACCTGGCTGCTCGTCTCCATCTGGCTCGCGATCTTCCTCGGCGGCCTCCTGTGCAGCCCCTTCTTCGATCTCTTGAGCGAGCGGACCGAGCAGCACCTCGTCGGGCGCCACGTCGGCCCGCCCTTCTCGCTGGCGGCGACCGTGCGGTCCGCGCTCTTGGAGATGGCGGTGCAGCTCAAGCTGCTCTTCGTCTACCTGCCCATCGCGCTCGGCATCCTGCTCGTGAACCTGATCCCCGTCGTCGGTCAGGTGTTGAGCTCGACGCTGGCGTGGGTGTGGACGGCGCAGTGGGTCACGATGACGTTCGCAGGCCCGGCGACGGCGCGTCACGGCCTCACGGCGAGCCAGCGCATGCAGCTGCTGTTCGGCAACAAGGCGCTCTCGACGGGGTTCGGCGCCATCGGCGGTATCCCCTTCTTGTCGTTCTTCCTGCTGCCGCTGCTCTCCCCCGCGCTCATCGTCGGCATGACGCGCATGTACCTCGCGCTCGCCGCCCATGATCGCGTGCCGAGCAAGCTGAGCGAGGCCGAGAAGCGGTCGCTGCGCGGCGAGCTGCCGGTAGCTCACGCCCTCCCGGCGCGCTAAGCATCGCGTCATGAAGGCGCGTTACCTCTACGTCATGGATCCGCTCGAGGACGTGAACCCCGCGGGCGACACCACGTTCGACTTCCTGCTCGAGAGCCAGGACCGCGGCGTCGAGAACCACGTCTGCGCCGTGCGCGACCTCTGGAGCGCCGGCAGCGAGGGCTTCGCGCGCACCCGCCCGGTGACCGTTCGCCGCCCCAGCGACGACGACGCCTCGCATTGCGCGTTCGGCGCGCCGGTCGATCAGGCGTTCAGCGACTTCGACGTCATCTGGATGCGAAAGGACCCGCCCGTCGACGACATGTTCCTGCAGTCCACCATGGTGCTCGACCGCCATGATCCGGCGCGCACGCTGATGATGAACACGCCGGCCAGCCTGCGCGTCGCCAACGAGAAGCTGTGGGGTCTGTTCGCCGCCGAGCTGTTCCCGCGCACCGTCGTCAGCGCGCGCGGCGACGTCCTGCTCGCCGAGCTCGAGCGCATGGGCACCGGCGTCGTCAAGCCGCTGAGCGGCGCGGGCGGCGCCGGCGTCATGGCCTTTCAGCACGGCGACAAGAACGCGCGCGCGGCCATCGATCTGCTGACGCTCGAGGGCAAGCGGGTGGCGCTCATCCAGGAGTACCTGCCCGCCGTCCGCGACGGCGATAAGCGCGTCATCCTGCTCGGCGGCGACGCCATCGGCGCCGTCTGGCGCGTGCCGCAAGGCGACGATCACCGCGCCAACATGCACGTGGGCGGCAGCGTGCGCAGGGCCGACATCGACGACGACGACCGGCGCATCGCCGCGCGCCTCAAGCCGGAGCTCTTGCGCCTCGGCCTGCACTTCGTCGGCATCGACGTCATCGGCGGCAAGGTCACCGAGGTGAACGTCACGAGCCCGACGGGCGTGCAGGAGATCGATCGCCTCGACGGCAGGACCGGCAAGGACCGCATGAGCGCCCAGGTCATGGACTACGTCGAGCGCCTCCTGGCCGAGCGCCCGTGAGTCGGCCCAAGGCGTGTGTCCCCTTTGGGGACATGCCCTAGCGGCCGATGCCGTAGTACGTGAAGCCGCGCTCGCGCAGCCCTTCGGGGCTGTAGATGTTCCGGCCGTCGAACACGACCGTCGCCGCCATGCGCCGGCTGGCGCCGTTCCAGTCGGGCAGGCGGAACTCCGGCCACTCGGTCATGAGCGCGAGCGCGTGCGCGCCGTCGAGCGCCGCGTACTCGTCCTCGACGAGGAGCAGGCCCTTGCGATCGCCGAAGTGCGCGCGCGCGTTCGGGATGGCGGCCCGGTCGAAGGCGCGCACGTTGGCGCCGGCCGCCAGCAGCCCTTCGATGAGCCCCACCGCCGGCGCCTCGCGGATGTCGTCCGTGCGCGGCTTGAAGGCGATGCCCCACACCGCGATGGTCTTGCCGGCGAGCTCGCCCTCGAAGTGTCGCAGCACCTTCTCGAGCATGAGCCCGCGCTGGCGGCGGTTGACGTCGTCGACGCTCTCGATGATCTGCAGCCGGAAGTCGTTCTCGACGCCCGTGTGCACGAGCGCCTTGACGTCCTTCGGAAAGCAGGAGCCGCCGTAGCCGACGCCCGGGTAGAGGAACGCGCTGCCGATGCGGCCGTCGCTGGCCATGCCCTTGCGCACGTGATCGATGTTGGCGCCGACGCGCTCACACAGACCGGCCATCTCGTTCATGAACGAGATGCGCGTGGCGAGCATGGCGTTGGCCGCGTACTTGGTGAGCTCGGCGCTCTTCGTGTCCATGAACAGCACGCGGTGCTCGCGCATGACGAACGGCCGGTACAGCCGCTCGAGCATCTCGCGCGCGTCGTCGTCGTCGGTGCCGATGATGATGCGCTCGGGCTTCAGGAAGTCGGCGACGGCGTCGCCCTCCTTCAAGAACTCCGGGTTCGAGGCCACCTGGATGCCCTTGTCGGGCCCGTGCTCCTTCACCAGGGCGCGGATGCGATCGGCCGTGCCCACGGGAACGGTGCTCTTCGTGACGAGCGCGAGCGGCGCCGTGGCGGCGAGGATGACGTCCTTCGCCGCCTGGAACACGAACGAGAGGTCCGCCTTGCCGTCGTCGGCCATGGGCGTCCCTACGGCGAGGAAGACCACCTCGGCGCCGTCCGTGCCCTCGGCCATGCTCGAGGTGAAGCGCAGGCGTCCGGCCTTGATGTTGCGGCGCAGCAGCTCCTCGAGGCCGGGCTCGTAGATGGGCACCTCGCCCCGGTTCAGCCGCTCGATCTTGGCCTCGTCGATGTCGATGCAGACGACGTCGAGCCCGACGTCCGAGAAGCCGGCGCCGGAGACGAGCCCGACATACCCTGTACCGACGATCGCGATGCGCATGACAGACCTCTCGAGGGCGCTGGCCGGGCGAGCAGCCCTGCCCTCTCTGGGCTCGCACGACGAGCGTCTCGTCGCAAGAGCCGCTTGCATGCGCGCCTGGCCTCGCGCGACGCTGACGCTGATGGGGAGCGCGCGTCACCACACCAGCTTCTTCGGCGCGCTCGCCGGTGTGCTGCTCGTCCTCTGCTGCGCCGAGGCGCGCGCCGACGAGGGCCGCTTTCAGGACTACGCGGTCGGCTCGCGCGCCATGGGGCTCGGCGGCGCCTTCACCGCCATCGCCGACGACGCCAGCGGCATCTTCTACAACCCAGCCGGCATCGTCGACGTGGGTCGCGCGCGCCTGTCGCTCTCGACGAGCCTGTACGGGCTCGAGCTGCACGGCACGACCCCGGTCGAGGGCGTCGTCCAGCGCCTCGATCGCGGCCTGTCGGCGACGGACCTCATCATCATCCCCTCGTCGACGGGAGCGGTCATCGGCCTCGGTGAGCCGCTGCCCGGCGGCCAGCGGCGCCACGCGTTCGCCTTCGGCACCCTCGTGCCGACCTACACCTCGCGCTTCGTCGAGACCGCCCTCGAGGACGCCGAGACCGGCGCGCCCGCGCGCTTCCGCTCGCAGCTCACCGATCGAACGCTGCACGCGGGCGCCGCCTATGGCTATCGCGCCGGCCCCTGGCTGCGCGTCGGGCTGGCGCTGCACTACGTGCTGCGCACCGTCGACGCCCAGGACGATCTGGCGAGCCCCTTTACGCCGGGCGAGAGCGAGCGCTTCTTCCAGACGAGCACGCGCCTGCGCGCCACCCAGCACAGCGTTCGCGCCGCGCTCGGCCTCAAGCTCCGGCCCGGTCCTCGCTGGTCCGTCGGCATCAGCCTGACGCCGCCGTCCCTCGGTGTCTGGCGTGCGGTGGACTTCGAGGCAGAGACGGTCGACGCGAGAGAGCCGGGAGCGCCGAAGCTCCGCCGGGCCTCGGCCCGCTTCAGCGGCCTCGATCCGACCAGCCAGCTGCCCGCGAAGCTGCGCGTCGGCGTCGCCTTCATCCAGCCGGCGGACTTCACCGTCAGCGTCGACGTCATCGCCTACGCGCCGAGCTCGTACGTGCTCTTGCGCCCCGATGAGATCACGGGCGATCGCTCGGACTACGAGCGCATCCCGATCCCGCTGCGCGTCGACCGCGGTCCGCTCGTGAACGCGGCCGTCGGCGTCGAGAAGCTGCTCTCGAGCGACATCGCGCTCTCGGGCGGCCTGTTCACGAACTTTTCGAGCGCGGATGACCTCGTCACGGGCGCCGAGGGTCTCTTGCTGGCGGGCGGCCCGCGCCTATCGAACGTGCAGATGATGGGCGCGAGCCTCGCGGTGGGCTTCTTTCAGGAGCACAGCCTGCATCGCCTCGGCGTCACGGGGTCGACGGGCTTTGGCAGGGTCGTCATCCCGGCGGCGCCGGACGCGCGCTTCCCCGGCGCCCCGCCGCTGCGAGCGGTGGAGGCGACGCAGACCTTCGTGTATGTGTTCTGGTCGTCGAGCTTCCGCTACGGCGAGGGTCGCGACACGCGCGCTCTCGATCTCTGAGCCTCGAGCCTCGAGCCTCGAGCCTCAGCCGATCTCCTCGAGCGAGCGACGCAGATCGCGGCGCGAATACAGGCGGCCTCGCCACTCGATGGTGCCGCGCAAGCCGAAGAGCACACCCGCGTGGATGGCGCTGACCGCCATGACGACGGCGCCGATGGGGAAGAACAGCGCGGCGACGGGCTCGAAGCGCACCATGCTGCGCGCCTTCAAGAGCCCCGCGGCGGGCAAGAGCAGCGCGAGCAGCGCCGGCAGGGCCGACCAGGGCACCTGCCCCGCCGCGAGCCAGAGCGGTCCGCTGCTCATCAGCACCACGGTCGGCACGATGCCGCCGGCGGCCAGCACGAGGCCCTTGCCGACGACGATGAGTGAGCTGTTCATGGCCGTCGCCAGCGCGCCCTTGCGCATGCACATGTAGAGCTGGTGCACGCTGCGATAGGGGCGCATGCGCACCTGCGAGACGGCGCGCATCACCGAGCCGCGGCCGCCGTCGTCGCGCATCATGGTGCCGAGCGCGCGATCGTCGAGGATGGCGCCGCGGATGCGCGCGTGCGTGCCGCGTAAGCGATAGGGCTCCGCGCGCACGAGGTTGAAGGCGCCGACCCCTGCGCCGACGCCGCTGTCGGGATCGGCCGCGCGCGGGTCCACGAAGCGGAACTCCCACAAGAGCACGTACAGCGGCAGCACCAGGGCCTCGAGCAGCGACCCCGCCTCGAGGCGCGGGTGCACGGCGAGGTGGTCGAGCCGCTCCTCCCGCATGACGTCGATGGCGTGCAGCAGCGCGCGGCGCCCGTGCACCACGTCGGCGTCGGTGAACAGCAGCCAGTCGCCGTTGGCGCGCCCCTGGCCGAGCTCGAGGGCGTACGCCTTCGCCACCCAACCGAGCGGGACCTTCTTGCTCTCGAGCACGAGCAAGCGGCTGTCCTCCTCGGCGAGGGCTTGCAGGATCTGAAGCGTCCCGTCGTCGGAGCCGTCGTCGACGGCGACCACCTGTATGTCGACGCCCTCTTGCGCGAGCAGCGAGCGCACGCAGCGCTCGACGGCGTCGGCTTCGTTGCGCGCGGCCAGCACGGCGCTCACGCGGGGGCGCGGGCCGTCCTCGGAGGGGCTCTTGGACGAGACGCCGAGCGGCAGCTTGCGGAGGGACTCGGTGGCGCGCCAGGCGCGGGCGAGAACGTAGGCCCAACCCAAGCAGAGGACGATGGCGGTCAGCAAGCTGACCTGAGACAACGCCTCGAGCACCAGGCCCTCCGCCCTCTCTCCCCCGCCGACGGGCGACACCCGACGAGCGACGCACTGCTGCGCGACTCAGGTCAGCCTAGCTATAAAAAACGGTCGCGTCTCTCTTGTGCCCTGCTGGATCTGCACCCTTCTGCCCCCCCCGAACGACGTCACGGCGGATCGCTGTAGTTCAGCAGCAGCGCGGCGGCGCGGCGCTCGCAGGCGCTGTCCGTGATGTAGGCGACCCCCAGCGGCTCGCCGCCGCCGCCCTCGTACTTCATGAGGTCGTCGCTCTCGCTCGAGACCTCGCCCGCGCCGAGGGCCGTCACGAACGCCGGCTCCGCGCTGCCGATGCCGAGCCCTCCGCTGGAGCTGCCGACGAAGGGCGGCGAGAGGATGATCTGCTGCACCTCCGCGTTCGAAGGGTCGCAGCTGCCGCTCAGGGGACAGCGCGCCACCACACGGACGCCGAAGGCGGCGTAGATGCGCACGAGGAAGTCGAGGTCCGTGATGCCGATGTCGACCGCGACGATGCCCTGCGCCTCGTAAGCGCTGCCGAGCACTCCGTCGGCGACGTCGAGGTCGTCGCCGACCGCGAGCTCGGCAGGCGCCGCGCCGATGGCGGCGCCGGCGATGTCGATGGGCAGGTCCCAGCGCGCGCTCGTCTGCGGCGCGAACAGCGCCACCGCGGTGACGAGGCCGCCGGCGTCCGAGGTGACGCTCTGTCCGTCACTTGCGGAAGCGTCGAACCCGATGCCGGCGAGGTCCACGGAGACCGGGCTCGTGAGCGCCGCCTGCGCGCTCGTTCGGGTGTCACCGGGGACGACGCCGGTGTCGTTCGTGAGGTTCACGCCGTCGAGCGTGACCACGCGCGCCACGACGTCGGCCGCGCTGGCGCCGCCCTCGAAGTCGGCGCCCGCGAGATCGTCGACGTATTCGACGCGGACGCCGTGGCTGCAGTGCCAGGAGCGGAAGGGGTTGTCGGTGCTGACCGCGGCGCCAAAGGCAGCGTCGACGTCGGCGCGCGTGGCGGCCCCGACGGCGAGCGACGCGGCGCCGGGACCGAAGCTGTTCGTCGTGCTGGTGTGCGCGAACGTGACCGCGCCCGTCACGGGGACGCCGTCGCACGGATCGACCAGCGGACAGCCCGCGTCCTCCTCGTCGACCGGGCCGCCGTCGGGCGGATCCGTCGGACCCGCGTCGGGCGGATCCGTCGGACCCGCGTCGGGGCCCGCGTCCTCGCCGCCGCCCGCGTCAGCTGTCCCCGCGTCGACGGACGCTCCTGCGTCGTCTCCCGCGGCGCCGGCGTCGTCACCGCTCAGGGTGCCGGTGCAGCCGACCGCGAACAGCGCTCCAAGAGTGACGGCGAGCGACGATGTCGACGCGAGCGAGCGGCGCATGAGACCTCCACGCGGCAGCGCGGCCGCACCAGGTCATTAGCAGGATGTGCGCGGGAAGGCGCCTCGGGTCGCTCCGCTCGGGCGCTGGACCGCACCAGCCCTCCGCTCGAAAGAGCGCGAAAACGACTGGGCGGGCTTTGGAGGAGCCCGGCGGAGGGCCCAAGGAGCGCTCAGGCGTCCTCGGCCGCCGGCTCCTTCGGGGCGTCCGCGGCGCCGTCGTCGCTCTTGGCGCGCACGGCGCGGACCTCGGTGATGCGCTCGAGCGCCTCGACGCCCCGGTCGTGCGGGCACTTGTACAGGCGGCCCGGCTTCAGCTCGACGACGTAGTTGTCTTTGTCCGCGATCAACGGAACCGCGTAGACGAGCTTGTTGTCTTCTCGGGCAGACCAATAGAGGAAGTCCTGGTGCAGCAGGCAATCAAAGCGCTCGCGAGCCTCTTTGTACGTCGCGTTGAGCTTGCGCTCCTTGTCCTCGCGCTCCAGGGCGACCTGATCGGCGCGCGAGCGTAGCTCCTGGGCCTGCACGGCCTCCGTCTCGTGCTTGGCGAACGCTTGCTCGGCCTCGACGCGGACGATCTGCGCCTTCAAGCGCTTCTCGCGGAGCTCGAGGCTCTTGTCGATGTTGCGCACCCAGAGGCGCTCCACCTCGGCCCAGAGCTTCTGCTTGCGCGCGTCCTCGCGCTCGTAGTCGAGGTTCACCTTCTCGCGCTGCTTCTCGAGCTTTCGCTTCGTGGAGGCGTCCTGCGCCTCCTCCATCTCGACGTCGAAGGCGCCGAGGCGCTGCCACAGCTCGGTGGTCTTCGAGCGCTGCAGCTCATACTGCGAGACCGCCTCGAAGGAGTCGTTCTCGATCTGCGCGGCCTCGTTGGCGAGCCGGGCGCTCTCGTCCTCGAGCACGTTGGCGCGCTCGAGCGTGTCGATGGCGTGCCGGTGCAGCAGCTCGGCGCGGAAGTCGAGGAGGTTCACCTGCGTGAGCAGCTCCTCGTGCCTCTCCGTCGCCACCTTGAGATCTCTGCGCGAGGCCTCGAGCTCGGAGTGCCAGCCCTTGAAGGCCTGGCTATCCACGATCTCACCGACCTCGTCGATCCACTTCGGCTTCACCAAAACCTCGAGTCACCGAACCTGCGCACGAACCCGTCGCTGACACGCGAGCGTCCGCGCGAGCCGAAGCGCGCGCGGACCCAGGATACCCAGATGTCCGGAGCCGACCCTAATGGGGCGACCCCCTGTACCTGATCGCTCGCCTCTGAACGGTGTCACCCGGGCTGGAACACGAACGTGTTCGTGATGGTGACATCGCCGTCCTCCGGCGGAGGGAAGCGAACGCGCTTCAGCGTATCAAGCACGCAGCGCGCCACCGGCGGCGAGCCCAGCGCGTCGTTCACGACGAGCGCCTCGATCACGCGCCCACGCTCACCGATCGTGAACTCGACCACGAGCTTGCCCTTGAGCTTGCTGTTCTGTTTGAGCGCCGTCTCGTAGCAAAGCTGGAACGCTTTACCGCGGGCACGCAGCGCTCTCTGCACACCCTTCTTATCGATGCTGCCGTCCACGTCGGCGATGGCGTCCGCGCTGACGCGCGCCTTGATGGCCGCCTTCTTCTTCTGGCCGGTGCCTACCGCCTCCGCGCCGCCGGCCTTCAGATCGCCGACGTCCGCCGCGCCGCCGCCGCCGCCCGTGCCGCGCCGGGTGACCTCGCCGCCGCCCGCGATGCCGACGCCCGCGGTGCCCTCGAGCGAGGACTGCAGATCGCCGCCGATGGCCGAGCCGGAGCCGAACACGTTCGCCACGGCGCTGTCTGCGCTGCTGCCGGAGGCGCCGATCATGGCGAGCAAACCCTTGCCGGCGATCTCGTCGCGAACGCGCGCGCGACGCTGCTCTGCCGCGCGCGCCGCGGCCGCCGGGTCTCCGCGCTTCCCGGCCTTGGCCTCCGCCTCTCCCGGATCCTCCGCGGGCTGCTCTTCTTCCTCCTTCGGCGCCGCCTTCTTCTCTCCGTCGCCAGGCGCGTCCTTCGGCTGCGTGTTGTCGGTCGGGGGCGGCGTATCGATCTTCTGCGGCGTCACGCGCGCGATGGCGCGGATGATGTCTTCCCGCGAAGGCGGCGGCGGCGGGTCCACGTTCACGACGACGATGGTCATGATCGCGTGGATCAGGAAGGAGACCGTCAGCACCGTCGTGAAGACGGGCTCGATGGACTTCACCCAGCCGCCCTTCACGCTGACCGGCAGCTCGGGCTTGGCCGCGACGGGCGGCGGAGCGACGAAGTGGAAGAGGATGGTGAGGTCTTGCGAGAACTGCACGCGGCCGCGCGAGCCGTCGTTGAGGTTCAGGCGGAAGCGGTCACCCTGCTTCTGCGCGAGGTTCTGCGCCTTCAGGCTGCCGAAGT
Organism: uncultured Myxococcales bacterium; assembly: GCA_964388085.1. GTDB lineage: Bacteria > Myxococcota > UBA727 > UBA727 > CAYLZW01 > CAYLZW01. The sequence goes on from CAYLZW010000119.1 coordinate 15,852, forward strand.
CGACGTTGGCGTCGTCGACGCTGACGC
>CAYLZW010000120.1:0-15700 GCA_964388085.1 uncultured Myxococcales bacterium
GATCCCCGCAACCCGGCGACCATCGCCGACAACGTCGGTGACAACGTCGGCGACGTCGCCGGCATGGGGGCCGACCTGTTCGAGTCGTACGTCGGCTCCATCGTCGGCGCCATGGTGCTGGCCGCCTCCGCCGCCGGTGGAGCCCGCTACGTCGACTTTGCGCTCCTGCCTCTGCTCATCGCCGCGGCCGGTATTCTCGTGTCGATCGCGGGCACGTTCTTCGTGCGCACTCGCGAGGGTGGCAATCCGCAGCAGGCTCTCAACATTGGCACCTTTGGAGCCGGCGCGCTCATGGTACCGATCATGTTCGGCTTGTCCTACTACCTGGTCGGCGACCTGGGCGAGATCTGGTGGCGGATCGGCCTGGCCGCCGTGACCGGCCTGGTCGCCGGCATTCTGGTCGGCGTGACGACCGAGTACTACTGCTCCAAGGAAGGTAAGCCGGTCGCCAACATCGCCCGGTCGTCGGAGCGCGGGGCCGCGCCCAATATCATCTCGGGCCTGGCCGTCGGCATGCAGTCTACCGCGCTGCCCATCATCTGGATCGGCGGCGCCATCCTGGTGTCCAATCAGCTAGGCGGCATCTACGGGGTCGCCATCGCTGCCCTCGGCATGCTGTCCACGACCGGCATCCAGCTGGCCGTCGATGCCTACGGACCCGTGGCCGACAACGCCGGCGGCCTGGCCGAGATGAGCGAGCTGCCCGCCGAGGTGCGCGGGCGCACCGACAACCTCGACGCCGTCGGCAACACTACCGCCGCCATCGGCAAGGGCTTCGCCATCGGCTCCGCGGCGCTCACGGCCATCTCGCTGTTCGCGGCCTTCCAGTCGCAGCTCGCGGCCAACTCACCGCTGTACCAGTCCGCGCACGACGTAAAGATCGACGTCACCGTGCCGAACGTGATGGTCGGCCTGCTCATCGGCGCCATGCTGCCCTTCCTGTTCAGCTCCATGGCCATGAACGCGGTCGGCCGCGCCGCCAACGACATGATCCTCGAGGTGCGTCGTCAGTTCCGCGAGATCCCCGGCATCATGGAGGGCACGGGCAAGCCCGAGTACGCCAAGTGCGTCGACATCTCCACCAAGGCCGCCATCCGCGAGATGATGGTGCCCGGTCTCATGGCCGTCGTGGTGCCGGTCATCGCCGGCATGGTCGACCGCACGGGCCTCACCCTCGGCGGCCTGCTCGCGGGCTCGACGTCGTCCGGCGTGCTCATGGCCATCTTCATGTCGAACGCGGGCGGCGCCTGGGACAACGCCAAGAAGCAGATCGAGGACGAGCCCAAGAGCGACACCTCCGGCAAGGGCTCCGAGAAGCACAAGGCCGCCGTGACGGGTGACACCGTTGGCGACCCCTTCAAGGACACCGCCGGCCCCTCGCTCAACATCCTCATCAAGCTGATGAGCGTCGTCGCCCTCGTCATCGCGCCCGTGGTGGCCAAGTACGGGCTCGACATCTTCGGCTGAGGTAGAGTGGGGGCTCGTCTCGCTCGAGAAGCGGCCGCGACGAGCGGCCGCTTTTGTTTGCGCGCAAGAAGCATGAGGGGTCGCTCGTCATGAAGCGGAAGATGTTCGTTCCGGTCGCGCTGCTCGGCACCGCGGTGCTGTCGACGTCATTGTGGGTGCAGGCGCAGAGCAGCGCCGCCGACGTAGGCACCTTCCCCTACCAGGGACACCTCGAGCGCGACGGCGAGCCCGTCGACGGCACGGTGCCGCTCGCCTTCGAGCTCTACGACAGCGAGACGGGCGGCGCGCCGCTGTGGACGGAGTCCCTCCCGAGCGTGCGCGTGCGGCAGGGCACCTTCTCGGTGGTGCTCGGGGACACGAACCAGCTGCCCGAGTCCTTGTTCGACGAGAGCGCGCTCTACCTCGCCATCTCCGTCGACGGCGCCGAGCTCGCCGGACGCCAGCGCATCCTGCCGGTGCCGGTCTCGCTGCGCAGCGCGCGCGTGAACGAGATCCGCTCGGACACGAACATGTGCGTCGTCGTGCGCCTCGGGGACGCCTGCCCGCAAGGCTTCGCGAGCGCGGGCCGCACCGACTTCGCGCACGCGCACCCGCTGCCGCAGCACTCGCACACCATCCGCATCGACGGCGCCAACACGAGCGGCAGCACGACGAACGCCTGCACGCTCGACATCGACGACAACGCCATCCCCGAGGCCAACCCGAACGTGGACTGTACGAGCTACAGCGGCGGCGGCACCGCGCGCACGATGACGGCCGGCAGCGCCGACACCAGCGACGGCGCCGGCGTGCCCTGGACCGTCTGCTGCAACTACTGACGGGTGTGCGCGGCGCGCGTGACTCAGGCTGCCTTGGGCGAGCCCGACGACGGCGACGAGCTTGACGACGAGCTTGACGACGACGACGAGCCGCTCGCGGCCGAGCTCGCTGACGACGCGCTGCTCGTGCTCGCGCTGGCCGACGTCGAGGACGACGCCGACTCCTTGGCCTTCGTCTTGGTGTCGCTCTTGTGGCTGCCGCCGCCGCTGTCGGACCTGCCGCCCTTGTCGGCGGGGACGGAGCTGTAGAGGTCCTTGTACCAGCCGCCACCCTTGAGCTGGAAGGAGGTGAGGCTCACCTCCTTCGCCATGGTGTGCTCCTTGCCGCAGGACGGGCAGGTCACGGGGGCGGGATCGGACACCTTCTGCAGCACCTCTTCGAGGTGGTCGCACTCCTTACAACGGTACTCATAGAGCGGCATGACACGACTCCGGGGAGACGGACGAACGCAAAGACACCTTCCGTTCTAGTCCTCTGGACTGTCTGGTCAAGCGCGACACCCTGCCTGGATCTGATACAGAGGCGCCAGAAACCTCCCGTGCCCGCTAGGCATCCAACGTTGCAATGAGTACATGAGGGTCAACGGCGCCACAGAGGCGCCCTGAAAGCTCCTCAGGCTCCTCGGTCGATAAAGGCCGCGAAGCCCAGGTCGCCGAGCGACCCCGCATGCGTCAAAGGCCCCGCCCGACACGGGACTGGACGACGGCGGAAGGAAGGCACAGATGTCCGAGCCCATTGTTTTGCGTGCGATCTCGACCACCAGCGAGGGCGCGGAGCCCGCGGCCCGCGTGACCCGCTACGCCGAGACGCTCCTCCCGACCCGCCACGGCGAGCTGCGCTGCGTCGTGTACCGCACGCCGGAGGGCAAGGAGCACGTCGCCATGCTGGCCGGTGACGTCGACGACGGCGGCGAGGTCATCTGCCGCGTGCACTCGGAGTGCTTGACCAGCGAGGTGCTCGGCTCGCTCAAGTGTGACTGCAAGCAGCAGCTCGACGCCGCGCTCGCCCGCATCGCGCGCGAAGGCCGCGGCGTGGTCCTCTACCTGCGCCAGGAGGGCCGCGGCATCGGCCTCGGCAACAAGGTGCGCGCCTACGCTCTGCAGGAGGAGGGGCACGACACCGTCGACGCCAACCGCCTGCTCGGCCTGCCCGACGACGCGCGCGAGTACGGCGAGGCGGCGGACATGCTGCGCGATCTCGGCGTCGCCCGCGTGGCGCTCATGACCAACAACCCGCTCAAGGTCGACGGCCTGCGCGCGCACGGCCTCGAGGTCACGCGCGTGCCGCACATCGTCCCCGCCGCCAAGCACGCGCGCGGCTATCTCGAGGTCAAGCGCCAGCGCATGGGGCACGCCCTCGAGCCGCTCGGCGAGCCGAGCGGCGTCGCCCTCGCCTGCGGCGGCGAATAGCGCCGCTCCTCTGGTATCGTCGGCCTCATGTTGGCCGCGCTCTCGCTCACCCTCGCCCTCGCCTTGCAAGCCCCGCCGCCCGCGTTCGCCGAGCTCGACGAGGGCAAGCGCCTCTACTTCGACCTCGAGTATGAGCTCGCGGTGTTCCGCTTCAAGGACGCCACGCGCAACACGACGGTCGCGGACGAGCAGCGCGCGCTCGCCTTCGCGTGGCTCGGGCTCGCCTACGCCCAGGTCGCGGAGATGGAGTCCGCGCGCGAGGCCTTCGTCGAGGCCGCGCGGCTCGACGCCGCGGTGACCCTGCCGGCCGACGCCTCGCCGCCGCCAAAGGCGCTACAGCTCCTCGAGGACGCCAAGCGCGAGGTCGCCGCCGCCGAGGCCGCGCCTGTGCCGGGGCCGGATCCGAGCGCTGCTCGAGGGGAGACGAGCGGCGCCGGGCCCGCGAGCGCCGCGCCCGCGGGGGGCGCTTTCGTGGGCACCCTCCTGCTCGCGGGCGGAGGGCTCGCCGCCGGGCTCGGCGTCGTCACGCTCGGCACCGGCGCCGTGCTCGGGCTGCTCGCGCTGTCCGCCGCCGATCAGGGCAACGCGGCCGTGTTTCAGGACGACGCCAGCGCCTTCAAGCAGGAGGCCGAGCAGAGCGCGCTCGCCGCCAACGTGTCCTACATCGTCGGCGGCGTGCTGGTCGCCGTCGGCGTGGCCACGCTCGGCGCGTCGTTCGTGCTCGAATAGTGTGCCCGCTGCACATCCCGAGAGCCTCCAAAGTCCTGCCGACGGCGCTAGAGAGACGCGAGCGCCACGAAGAAACCGCCGGCCCTCGCCGCCGGTGACCGCCAAATGGAGACCCGATGCCAAAGATCACAGGACCGAGCCAGACCGCCAACACCTGCGCGCCGAAGGACACCACGGCGCCGCCGACGCCGCAGATCGTCACCACCATGGCCTTCGATCGCGCCAAGGAAGGCTCCCGCGTCGGCCACCAGCGCAACGTCGGCGCCGGCTTCAGCACCGGGCGGCGCGATCCGGTCTACATCGAGCTCCGGAACGTGGAGCTCGGCAGCAGCATCGAGATGATCAACCTGTCCGCGAACCCGCGCGCGGAGTTCTCGAAGGAGAACACCATCAAGCTCGAGCTCACCGGCCGCGAGGCGCGAGCGCGCGAAGGCGCCGTGTACCTGAGCCAGGCGCAGATGGAGAAGCTCGGCCTCAAGCCGGGCGACATGTACCAGCTGCGCGCGGTCGACGCGGCGGGCAACGCCTCGGCGCCCGTCTCGGGCGAGCTGCAGCCGAACGAGTGGGCCAACGCGGACGTCATCGAGGACAACCGCTTCATCGGCGTGCGCGGCAGCGAGCTGCGCGCGCTCGACGGGGAAGGCCAGCGCAAGGCCATCGTGGCCAAGGCGGTCAACGACGCGCGCCCGCCCATGGTGCAGGCCGATCACGTCTCCATCGAGACCAAGGGCAACGGGCACACCGAGATGGTGTTCGACCGCGCCATCGAGCCGGGCGCGCACGTCAGCGTGCTGAACACCCGCGACGGCAAGTCGGTCGCGGGCGTGGTCGACGAGAAGGGCCAGCTCTCGCTCGCGCTCAAGGGGCTGAACGACGGCGACCCGCTGCTCGTGTCCGTGCGTGACAACAACGACGTGCAAGGCCAGCAGCTCGAGGTCGTCTACTCGAGCCGCTGCAAGGACGGCAAGGCGCCCTCGCTGAAGGGCGGGCTCGGCGCGCGCCTCGGCGGCGTGATCTGATCCTCTGCTGACCTCCCCTCGGAGCGCACGAACGCGCGCCGCGGCCATTGCCGGGCGCGCGTTCGGGCTTTGTGGACGAGCAACGCGAGGCCAGCTGCGCGGCGCTCAGAACGAATAGGGCGGGTAGTGCACGCCTCGTTCGCTGATGATGGCGCTGACGAGCCGCGCGGGCGTGACGTCGAAGGCGGGGTTCCACACAGCGACGTCCGCGGGCGCGAAGAGCGCGCCGCGCGGGCGCCGTACTTCATCGGCCGCGCGCTCCTCGATGGGGATGTCGGCGCCGCGCTCGGCCCGCGCGTCGAACGTGGAGGTGGGCGCGGCGACGTAGAACGGCACGTCGTGCGCGCGGCAGAGGGTGGCGAGGCCGTAGCTGCCGATCTTGTTCGCTACGTCGCCGTTCCTCGCGATGCGGTCAGCGCCCGCGATGGCCTTCGTGACCCCGCGGCGCGCGAGCGCGAAGCCGGCCATGCCGTCGGTGAGCAGCGTGACGTCGAGGCCGACCTTCTGACACTCCCACGCCGTCAGCCGCGCGCCCTGCAGGAGCGGCCGGGTCTCGAGCGCGAGCACGTGGACGCGCTTGCCCTCCGCTTGCGCCGACTTCAACACGCCGAGCGCCGTACCCTGGCCGCAGGTCGCGAGCGCGCCCGTGTGGCAGACGGTGAGCACGACGTCGCCGTCCTCGAACAGCGCCTGGCCGTGCGCTCCCATGGCGGCGCACATGCGCGCGTCCTCGTCGGTGATGGCGCGCGCCTCGCGCTCGAGGCGGGCGCGCAGCTCGGCGCCGGACACGCCCTCAAAGAGCGCGCGCGTGAAGCAGGCCTTCATGCGATCGAGCGCGAAGAACAGGTTCACGGCCGTCGGACGCGTGACGCGCAGCCTCGCGTCCGCCTCGAGCAGCCGCTCGCGCAGCGCCGTGTCCGTCAGGTGCGCGTGCCGAGCGTGCGCGCCGGAGGTGAGCGCGCGCGCGGCGAGCACCATGCCCGCGGCCGCCGCGCCGCCAATGGCCGGAGCGCCGCGCACCGCGAGCGTCTCGATGGCCTCGGCCACGGACTCGACGCTCACCAGCGAGAGCCAACGCTCCTCCTCGGGCAGCGCGCGCTGATCGAGCAGGTGCAGAGCGTCGTCGTCGAGGCGAAAGGCGTGCAGCGCGGTCATGGCAAGCGTGTACGGGGGGGCCCGGCCGGCGGCAAGCGGCGGCCCTCAGGCCCAGCGAAAGATGAAGCGCAGCGCGTCGGGCTCCTCGCTGACCTCGACCTCGCCCTCGGTGCCGCACAGATCGAAGTAGGCCTCGAAGCAGCCGGCGATGCTGAGCTCGAAGGTGCCCGACGACAAGAGCGCACGTGGAAAGCCGCTCAAGACGAGCACGCCGCACCTTGGCAGCCCGAGGGTCTCGTACACGAGCGTCCCGCCTCGACGAAAGCTCGTCATCCAGCCGCGCGCGGACAAACGCAGCAGCGTCTCCGGCGTCACGCCGAACACCTGCACGACGCCGGTCAAGAAGGGCTCGAGGAAGGGCATGCTCCACATGTCCTTCATGCAGTCGCGGCAGAAGGCGCGAAAGCCCTCGTCGCCGAGCACCTTGCGCTCGGCCTCGAGCACGCGCAGGTGCTCGGCGAAGGGGATCCAGGCGCCGTCGCCGGCCTCGAGCACCCGCGCGCGCAGCGTCATGTCGAGGCGCTGCAGCACGCGCTCGAAGGCGTCCGGGTCGCGCGCGCGCAGCTGCTCGAGCCCCTTGCGCGTCAAGGACGCGCGGTACTCGATGTCAGCGGCGACCGGGCGCTCGTCCTCGGCCGCCAGCGTCGCGCGGCGCGCGCTCACGACGACGGCTCCCCAAGGAGCTCCTTGAGCAGGCGGTTCACCTCCGCCGGATCGGCCTTGCCGCCGCTCGCCTTCAGCACTTGCCCGACGAAGAAGCCGAGCGCCTTCACCTTGCCGCCGCGGTAGCTGAGGACCTCCTTCGGGTGCTTTTGCAGCAGCGCCTCGGCGAGCGCGCGCAAGGCGCCGCTGTCGCGCTCGACCTGCCAGCCCTTCGCAGAGACGATGCTCGCCGGATCCGCGCCGCGGCCCTCGGCGAGTTCGCCGAACACCTGCTTGGCGATGCGGCCGGTGATGACGCCGTCGTCGATGAGCCGCACCAGCTTGCCCACGGCCTCGGGCGCGATGGGCACGCTGAAGGTGTCGGGCTCGGGCTCGCCTGTGTCGTCCGCGGGCTCGTCACTCTTGCGCAGCTTCGCGAGCCGCAGCACGTCATTGACCACCCAATTGGCCACCGCGCGCGCGTTGTCGTGCGCGCGCAGGGCGGCCTCGAAATAGTCCGCGATCTGCTTGTCGGCGACGAGCGTCCGCGCGTCCGCCGGTGACAGGCCGAGCTCGCTCACGAAGCGGCGCTCTTTGGCGCGCGGCAGCTCGGGCAGCGACGCGCGCGTGCGCTCGATCTCCTCGCCCGTGACGACGAGCGGCAAGAGGTCGGGATCGGGGAAGTAGCGATAGTCGTGCGCCTCCTCTTTCGTGCGCATGACGCGGGTCTCGCGCTTTTGCTCGTCCCAAAGGCGCGTCTCCATGACGATGCGGCCGCCGGCGTCGAGCTCCATCGCCTGACGACGAGCCTCGGCCTCGATGGCGGCCCCGAGGAAGCGCACGGAGTTCAGGTTCTTCATCTCCGTGCGCTGCCCGAGCGTCGTCTCGCCCTTCTTTCGCACGGACACGTTCGCGTCCGCGCGCAGCGAGCCCTCCTGCATGTTGCCGTCAGAGATGCCGAGGTACATGACGAGGGAGCGCAGCGTGCGCACGAAGGCCATGGCCTCCTCGGCCGTGCGCATGCAGGGCTCGCTGACCACCTCGAGCAGCGGGGTGCCGGCGCGGTTGTAGTCCACGTACGACACCCGCTCGTCGCCGGCGTGCAGGTTCTTGCCCGCGTCCTCTTCGACGTGGATGCGCGTCAGCTCGAGCGTGCGCTCGCCGCGCTGGGTGTCGATGACGAGCGCGCCGCCTTCACAGAGCGGCTCGTCGAACTGCGAGATCTGATAGCCCTTGGGCAGGTCCGGATAGAAGTAGTGCTTGCGCGCGAAGGTGCTGTGCCGGCGGATGCGGCAGCCGAGCGCGAGCCCGAGGCGCAGCGCGAGCTCGACGACGCGCCCGTTCAGCACCGGCAAGACCCCGGGCAGCCCGGCGTCTTGGACGTCTACGTTCGTGTTCGGCTCGTCGCCGTAGCGGTTCCGCGCCGGCGAGAACAGCTTGGCGGCCGTGAGCAGCTGCACATGGCACTCGAGGCCGATGACGGTTTCGTAGTCTGCGAGGGCCATGACGTCGTTCTAGAGCACCGATCAGCTGGCGCGAAGGGCGAGCTTCGGCAGCGTTTTCAGCACCCTGCCAGACGCCCCTCAGCCGAGGATGGCCGCGTCGTTCAGCGGGTCGCTCGGCGCGGGCTCGCCTGCGAAGCGGTACACCTCGGCCGCGCCGCGATCTTCCGGGCGGCAGAGGAGGATCGAGACCCACAGGCCGTCCTCGCTCGCGATGGGCTCGGGCACCGCGAACAGGCGACGCTCGCGTCCCGAGCGGTCCGCGACGACCAGGAAGAAGCCGTAATCGCCGTCGGGAGACCAGGGCTCGGCCAGGTAGCGATCGCGCTGCTCGATGTGCCGCTCGCGGTGGCGATCGGGCACGATGGCTTCGCTGCGGAGACCCAGGAGGTCCTGGGCGCGCGCGCCGAGCAGCTTCTCGGCCGGCTTGTTGACGAGCGCTATGCGGCCATCACGGCCAACGACGACGCGTGCAGGATTCGGCACCGTTTCACCCCCCTAACGGTCAAGGCAGCCTAGCCCGCGTACCACTGGGCAAACAAGCCCTTCGAGATCCGCCCCCAACGACCCTTCAACGCCGCGCTGGAGGCGATCGTTGTTCTTTCGGGCTGCCTCAGGGGCGTTTACTGGGACCTCGCTTGATCGTGCTTGGAGCCGCCGAGGCAGGGCGGCGCCGGGTTGCTCACCTCTCCGCCGGCGGCCTCCCACTCGCTCGGGGTCAGCGCCTTCATGGTGAGCGCGTGGATGCCCTTCTTCTGCTGCAGCTCCTCCGCGAGCAGCGCGTACACCGTGCGCTGGCGCTGTACGCGCGACTGCCCGGCGAAGCGCTCGGCCACGATGATGAGGTTCCAGTGCGTCTCGGAGCCCTTCGGCACGCTGTGCTTGTGGCTCTCGTTCTCGAGCAGGAGGCGCTCGGGCGCGAGGCCGTCGAGGAGCTTTCGCGCGATGCGCTCGCGCATGCCGGGCGGGCTCTGCTCGCCGCTCGGTCCGCCGGGGTTCGTCGTCGTCATGCTGCTCACCTGCCCTTCTTGTCGTCCGGGTGCTCGCCGCCTTCGCCGAAGATGCGCTCGTTCTCCTCGGCCGCGCGGGACAGCTCGCTCTGCCAATCGCGCGCGCCGGGCTCGGCGTCGAGCACGGCCTCGTAGTGCATCCGCGCCAGCACGGTCAGATCTACCCCCGCCGGGGAGAGCTGCACGTCCGCCTGCGCGCTCGCCAGATCGAAGCCTGCGTGAAGGAGCACGTCCGGGTCGAGCGCGTAGGCGCGCAAGGCCTCTTGCACGTCGTCACTGCCGACGCCGAAGCGGCGCGCGACGTCGTGGAGGTTCTGGTGCCGGTAGCTGTTCTCGTCGCTGATGCCGAGGTGGTAGGCGCAAAACAGCGCGAACGGATCGATGCCGCGCACGACCCCTTCGCCGCGCTCTGCTCGTCGAGCGGGGTGCTGTTCGCCGCGGCCGTGCTGGTTTGCTGACGTCGACGAACGCTTCATGGCTGTCTCCTGGGGAGCTCTCGGGCTGCTACCATGACCTACAACTCCCGGGCTAAGGCACCGAAACATTTAGTCGATCTGCTTGCGTACCGGTACGCACTCGTTACCACTCCGCATCGGAGAGCCAGACAGGATGGAGCCACCGCGAGGGGGCTTCACGTTCAGGACAAACCACCTTCCTTGGGAGGGGGGAGGTTTATCCAGCCGGCCAGCCCGGTGCGAAAAGGTTTTACGATCCATGATGACGACGAAGAACACCGTCGCCCCGACGTCCTACGGTACGAGGGGTGTTGAGGCTTCCGGGAACCAATGCCTCGGAAGCATGTCGAAGAGCCGCGCCCCGGTGCTGGCGCTGGATGCGAGGGGACAGATCGTCTCCTGGAACGCAGCCTGCGAGCGCCTGGCCGGGATGCCGAGCGAAGACGCGCGCGGAAAGACCTGCACCGAGGTCTTCGCGCTCATGAGCGGCGACACCGAGCGCACCTTCGTCCCGCCGCGCGCCGGCGTGCCGATGGACGCGTTCGAGGTCCACGCGCGGACCGCCACGGGCATGCGCCGCCTGGCCATGATCCCGGTCCCTCTCGATCCCGAAGCCCAGAGCGGAGCTGCCTGGGCCTACGTGATCTACCCGCTGCCCCCGAGCCTGTCCGACGAGGATCGTCGGGCGAGCCGCCAGGAGCTCGGTCTCACGCAGCGTGAGCTCGAGGTCGTGGAGCTTCTGGCCCAAGGCAAGTCCACCGAGGACATCGCCGCGGACCTGGCCATCGCGCGCACCACGGCGAGGAACCACATTCAGTCGATCCTGCAGAAGCTCAACGTGCACTCCCGCCTCGAAGCGGTCGCGCACCTGCGTCGCCACGGCGTCGTCTGAGCCACGCACCCCAATGAGCGTCGACGGGCCTGCGGGCTCGTTTGACGACGAGAGCGCCCGGATCGGCTTTGGCTGATCCGGGCGCTTCTCGTTGGCTGACCCGAACCGCCTATGGCATGGCGGCCGTCACCTCCTCGCAAGCCTCTTGGCCCTCCTCATCAGCTGCGCAGAATTCCACGCTGCCGTGGAAGCCCTGCTCATCAAGCGCTCGTCACCTGTGACGCGAAGCTCTCGTCCGTGCCGGGCTGTAGCGCGGTCGTCGAGGTGCTCTGACCTCGACGCGATACCGCCGCGGCCCCCGCCTGCGCGATTCGCCGAGGGCTTACCCGAGCGAACGGCAGAATTTCTGGCTGCCGATACCTCAGCTCTCGACGACGACCCGCTTGAAGAACGCCGCGTGTGGGCCCGTGTAGCCCTCGCGCAGCTCGGCGAACCAGTCGCTGGCCGTCAGGGTCCTGCCCTCGTCCCTCGTCGAGAGCGGATGCTCGGCCCAGCCCTGAAACGTGCGGTCGAGCAGCACGCAGTGCTCGAGCACGATGAGCAGCGCGGTCTGGAGCTGGCGTTCGCTGAGCTCGAGCGGATCTTGCGGCAGGTAACCCGGGCGTTGCCCCTCATCAGCGTCCTTGGCCGAGCGCGGACGGCGCACCCAGACGGCGTTGCCGAACCAGAAGTCGGCGCCGCTCGGCCGCTCGCTGCGCTGAAAGAGATCGATCTGCTCGGCCACCTGAAAGGGCGGCGGCTGACGCACCACCCGCTCGAGCTCGACGACGTCACGCAAGAGCCGCTGCCGTCGCGCCGAGTAGGCCTTCTTCGGCAACAGCTCGCTGAAGCGCTCGAGCAGCGGACGACGACGCCAGGCGAGCACCTGCTTGCCGCTCAGCTCGCGGGCGAAGAACGTCTGGTGCACGGCGACGACGTGCGCCTCGAGCGCCGTCAGCGCGTAGCTGAGGCAACGCAGCCGAAGCTCGACGGGACGCCAGCGCTCGGCGGGCGAGCCCGGCGTCTCGCTCGCCTCGGCAAGCCCACGAAAGGCCGCGCGCGCGAAGCCGAGAAACACCGGCCCCGGCGAGCGCACGGTCGGCACGGAGCGCTGGCGCGCGTGGCGCCGCTCGGGAGGGTCGACGAGGAGCCGCGGACACACGCGCCCATGCTCGCGTGCCGGAGGGCTCCACGCTAGTTTTGTGCCCTGGCTCGTCTGCCGCTCCTCGGGTCCGGAGCGTAGGGACACGTCCCCGCCAAGTCGGTGTAGGCTCGCCCGGTGACGACCTGGAACCCTGGCTTCGGCGGCTGAGGAGCGTTCGGTGACGACGACGATGAAGGCACTGCTTCTGCCGGCGCTGCTCGCGGGCCTCGCCTTTGCGGCCGCGTGCGCGCCGCCCACGGTGCCCTACCGCCTGCGCTTTCCCTCGGAGGAGACCTTCCTGCTCGCCTCGACCGCGCGCGTCGACGTGTATGACGGCACGCTCGAGGGCGAAGGCAGCCCCGACGCCATCTGCCGCGCGCTCAGCGTCGGACAACCCGCCCCCGTCGCCACGCTGGCCTCCACCGGCAAGCGCGACGTCTGCGAGTTCTTGAGCTCGCCGGGGCTGACCATCGACGTCGACACCGGCCGGCTCGTGCTGTTCGCCGAGGCCGAGGCCGAGGACGGCACCAAGCTCTTGCGTGGCTGCGCTGTCGTCGACGTGTTCGCCGAAACGGAGGCGGTCGAGGTGCAGCTCTCGACGCTGCCGACCTATCCGGACGCCCCCACCCCCTCGTGTCCCAACCAACAGGCCAAGTGCGGATCGAGCGACTGCTGATCCCGAGGCCGTGAAGGTGCGCAGATGGATCGCTCCGCGCTTGGCTCCCGGCTCGTCCTGCTGGTCGCGCTGCTCTCGAGCGCGCTCGTCGCCGCGGCGTGCCCTCCCGAGGGCGAGTGCCAGGCGTACAACGACTGCCCCATCGGGCAGTACTGCCGGGAGGGCACCTGCGTCGATCCCGACCCGCCGGTTGGGGAAGGTGAGGGCGAGGGCGAGGGCGAAGGGGAAGGTGAGGGTGAGGGCGAGGGCGAGGGCGAAGGCGAAGGCGGGGACGCCGGGCCGCGCCCCGATGGCGGTGTGCCGAACCAGGAAGAGATCCAGATCGACACCGTCGAGGAGGTGCCGTGGATCCAGCGCGACCCGGCCGACGCGAACCGCATCCTGTTCGCCGAGCGCCTCGAGAGCGGCGCGCAGCTGACCATCGACCGCGTGCGCGCCATCGACATCGCCGGCGAGCGCGTCGTGCCCGGACAGGTCTACGACCTGACGACCATGATCGACGGCGCGTGCAAGGTCGACTCGATCGTGTTCGACCCGGCGCCGGACGAGACCTGGTTCAACTGCGATCTGCCGCCCGCGCTGCGCATCGTCTTTGGCGACAACGTGGCGCAGCCAGGCAACAGCGAGAGCGAGGCTGCGCACATCGTGCACCGTGTACCCGGCGTCGGCGGCGACTTCGTGCGCCTGCTGGTGGCCGCGCGCGGCGGCGCGTTGCGCTCGCTGCAGCTGCGAAACACCGACGGCCTCGGCCAGGAACGCCATGAGGACACGCTGCAGACACCGCTCAGCGGCGTGCGGCAGATCTTCGACCTCGCCGCCGCCGGGGTCCCCGGCACGCACGTGCTCGTGCACGCGGCTGGACAGCTCGTGCCGCTCTCGCGCGATCCGGGCACCGAGGCCTGGAAGCCGACGGCGGCCCTCAACACCATCACGCTCCCGGCCACGACGCACCTGGTGCTGCCCATCGCCGACATCGAGGCGGACGGCACCGCGACGTCGCCGAACCAGCCGAACTACCTGACCATCGAGCCGGGGACCGGGCTCGTGCGCTTTTGGACCTACGAGCAGGGCCAGGAGCGGCTCACCGCGACGCGCTTCGAGAGCAACCCGCAGTACCAGGGGCCACCGCCCGCCGCGAGCGAGCGGCCGCTCTTCACCGCCGCGCCGTCGGGGAGCTTCGTCTTCTACGCCCGAGCCGACGGCAAGAAGATCTATCGCCTCCCCCTCGTGACGGGCGGCGACCTGCTCGTGCGCCAGGCGCTGCTCGACAACCCGACGCGCATCATCTCCGGTCTGCTCGCCGTCGACGACGATACGGTGTGGGTCTCTTACGCCAACGAGAACCTCGTCGAGCGGATCTCCGTCGACCAGCCGCAGTAGCCCAGCGCATGCGGCGACGCAGCGCATGCGCTGACCCAGTGATGCGTGATGCAGTGATGCAGTGATGCAGTGACCCAGTGACGTAGCGATGCGTGACGGCGTGATTGCGGCGCGCGCCGATCGAGCGGCGCGACGAGGCCGCTGCGAGCGCAGCGCGTGCAGACGCGCTCTGTGCGCGGTCTAACGCAAAGGCAGACATGAGGAGCCGAGGTGTTATGCTCCTCACTCCTCGTTGATCTCCGTCGATGGGATCTCGCGGGCTGGCCTCGTCGCCGCCACGCGGAGTGTGGACGCTTTTGCGCCGACGTTCGCTCGTGTGAGCGCCGTGCGTGCTGTTCGCCCCCATCGACCCGCCTACAGCGTGTAGCGCACGTGACCGCACAGGAGCCTTGCCATGGGTGACATTCTTCGAGCCACTCGCAACGACGTTTCGATCCCCGCGAAGACGGCGGCGATCGTCTCGCTGCCCGAGCGCTCACCGCCGAGCGAGTGGGCGCAGACGCAGCCCACCGACAAGCGCATGGGGCTCGTGCGCCTGACGCTCGATCGCGGCGTGAAGACGACGGTGATCGGCACGCTGTACGGGCTCGACTTCGAGATCGACGGCGAGGGCTATAGCTGCAAGCTGTTCTTCGACTGGTACAACCGCCGCCTCAAGGTCATCGACTACGAGGCCACCGATTACCAGGCGCTGACCGAGCGGCTCGCCTGGCTCGCCGAGCAGAACCACTTCGACAAGATCTTCTTCAAGGCCACCAAGGACGACTGGCAGGAGTTCTTGCGGCACGGCTACATGCTCGAGGGCATCCTGCGCTACTACTTCAAGGGCGAGGACGCCTATGTGCTCTCGAAGTTTCGCTCCACCGATCGCGTGACCAGCGAGCACCTCATCGAGGAGAGCGACATCATCGAGCGCCTCATGCGGCAGGGGGGCAAGAAGGCCCCGCGCGCGCTGCCCGCGGGCTACCAGATGTTCGCCTGCGGACCCGAGCACATCCCCGAGCTGGTGCTGCTCTACCGCCGCGTGTTCGAGACCTACCCAAGCCCGCTGACGCACCCCGACTACATCCTCGCCACCATGGAGCGGAACGTCGTCTACCGCGCCATCTCCGACGAGAACGGCCGCATCGTCAGCGCCGCCAGCGCCGAGTGCTCGGACAAGCACTCGAACGCCGAGATGACCGACTGCGCCACGCACCCGGACCAACGCGGCAAGAGCCTGATGTCGCACATCCTGTCCGCGCTCGAGGGCGATCTCGAGGCGCGCGGCATCCACACGGGCTACACGCTCGCGCGCGCCCGCAGCGTCGGTATGAACCGCGTGTTCTTCGGCCTCGGCTACGAGTACTCGGGGCGCCTCGTGAACAACTGCGACATTTATGGGCAGTTCGAGGACATGAACATCTGGGTGAAGCGGCTATA
>CAYLZW010000121.1:0-15587 GCA_964388085.1 uncultured Myxococcales bacterium
CGGGCGCGAGCGGCAGGCTGATCTTGTCGCCGACGCCGCCCGTCGAGTGCTTGTCGACCTTGACTCCGGGCACGTGGGACAGATCGACGATGTCACCGGAGCGCAGCATCGCCTCGGTGAACGCGCTCAGCTCTTCGCCCGACATGCCGCGGAAGAACACCGCCATGGCGAAGGCGGACATCTGGTAGTCGAGGATCTCGCCGGAGGTGTAGCCGGCGACGAGCGCGCGCACCTCGTCGGTCGTCAGCGGATGTCCGTCGCGCTTCTTCTTGATGAGGTCGTACGCTCGCATGCTGTCCCTTCACTCCTTCATGGCACCGAACGCACCGCGGCGTCGTCAACAGGCCCCTGGCGCTCGAGGGTACGGCGGATCGCGTCCGCGCGCTCGCTCTCCGCCATGACGGCGCCGTCCAGGGTCGCGAACACCACCGCGGCGTTCGCGTCGGGTCCGAGCGCGTGCCCGAGCACGGCGCCCAACGTCGGCCAGGGCCCAGCCTCTTTGGCGGGCGCGCCCACGGCCGCCCCGAGCACGTGCGAGAGCAGCCGCGTCGCGTGCTGTCGCTGCGTCAACTGCGGCGGCGTCAGGAACGCGCGGCTCGCGAGCGCGTCGAAGGCGCGGCGGCGCGCTGCCAACGCCTCCGTCTCCGCGAGCGAGAAGCGCAGCACGACGACGTCTTGCGCGCCGAGCACCTCCTCGAGCGCGCGCAGGCGGGTGCCTCGCTGCGAGACGTCCAGGAAGGTGCGGCCTCGTCGAAGCTGCGGCTGGTGCGCGCGAAAGGCCAGGTGCTCGCGCAGCGCGGGCGCCTGACCGTCGTCGGCCTTCAAGGTCGCGTAGGCGCCGAGATAGACGACGGCGTGCGTGTACCCGACGCCCACGCCGGCGCGCGTCGCGTCGCGCAGCACGAGCACATCGAGCGGCTCGAGCTCATCGAGGAGCGTGTCCACGACACCCGGCGTGGCGACGAGGCGACGCAGCGCGCCCGGGTCCACCGGCTCCTCGGACAGCGCCGCGGCGATGTACACGCCGAGAAAGGGTGACAGCAGCGCGACCCCCGAGCGCGAGGCCAGCGCGAAAGCGAAGCGGGCCTGCCGGCCGAGCGAGCTCTCCTCGAGCAGCTCGCGCGCGGCCGGGCTCTCGTCGAGCAGCGAGAGCAGATAGGCCACCTGCCCGTCCTCGCGCGCCAGCACGTCGATGCGCGCGCGCTCCTCGGCCACGGCCCCGAGCTGGGCCTTCAAGAGCGCCCGCCGATCCGGATCGCGGAAGGCGCCCACCATGCGATCGAAGCTCTCGGGCTCGATGCCGCGCGCGTCGTCACCGCGGTTCAAGAACTGCGTCAGCGCCCATTGTCCGTCGAGCATCTCGAGCACCACGCGCGCATTGTCCATGCGCACGACCTCGGCGGCGAGCGCCACGAGCCCGCCCTTCCAGCGCGTCTCGCGGGAGAGGAGCGACGCCCCGCGGTAGGGAGCGTAGGGGTCCGGCTCCGACGCGTAGGGCAGATAGCGCCGGTAGCGGGTCCACAGATTGTAGAGCAGCAGATCGAGCTCGCTGTACCAGTGCGCGCCCTCGAGCAGCAGCTCGCGATCGAGGCCGCTCGCTTGCCCCTCGTCGAGATAACCGGCGTCGATCTGCTGCTTGGCCCGCTTCATCTGGGCGCGCAGCGCGCGCGAGGAGCGGATGAGGTCTTCGAGCAGCGCGAAGTTCCCGTTCACCTCCGCGCGCGCCGCGTCGTCGAGCGCGCGCCGCCGCTCCCGCATGTTCGCCGACAGCGCCGGTAGACCCTCGGGCGCACCGACGAAGCTCGGGCCCGCGTTGCCGGGCGGAAGGTTCGCGCCGAACAGCGCGCAGCCGGAGCTGCCCGTGATCACAGCGAGGACGACGACCAGCGCGCGCACCAGAGGCTCAATAGGACGAGCTGCTCTTCTGGCCGGTCACGATGGCGACCGACGCCGAGGCGCCCACGCGGTTCGCGCCCGCGGCGACCATCTTCTGCACGTCCTCGGTGGAGCGCACGCCGCCGGACGCCTTCACGCCGAGATCAGGCCCAACGATGCGGCGCATGAGCTCGATGTCCTCGACGGTGGCGCCGCCCTTGCCGAAGCCCGTCGACGTCTTCACGAAGGCCGCGCCGCCCGCCTTCGAGAGCGCGCAGCCGATGATCTTCTCCTCCTCGCTGAGCCCGCCGGTCTCGAGGATGACCTTCACGGGATAGGGCTTGGACGCCTGCACCACCTTGCAGATGTCGTCGGCGACGAGCGCGTAGTCCTTCGACTTCATGGCGCCGATGTTCATCACCATGTCGATCTCGCGCGCGCCGTTTCGCACCGCCTCGCGCGCCTCGTAGGCCTTCGCGGTCGGCGTCATGGCGCCGAGCGGAAAGCCGACGACGGCGATGGGCTTGACGCCGCTCGAGCCGAGCAGCTTGGCGACGAGCGGGATGTTCGACGCGTTCACGCACACGGTCGCGAACTGCCACTTGACGGCCTCGTCGCAGACCTTCTTGAGATCGTCGTAGCTGGCCTCGGGCTTCAGGAGCGTGTGATCGATGATGCGCGCGATGCCCTCCTTCGGCTTCACGCCGCCGGGGCCGGCCGCGACGCGCGCGGCGCCGAGCTGCAGCAGCCGGTCGACGGTGCTCTCCTTGCGCGTCGCACAGAAGCCACAGCCGTTGCACGTCTCGGCGGTGGCGTCGCAGGGAGCGGTCGGATCGACGCCGGGATCGCCCGCCGGCGGCGCTGCTTGCCCGAGGCGCGCCACCACGCGCGAGGTGATGGCCTCGATGATCGCGTCCATGCTGTTGTCGGCGCCGCGGGACATGCGTCTCTCCTCGTCAGAGCGAGGAAGATCGGGTCAGGCGACGCTGGCGTCAACCCCATGCCGCGATGTTGCTTGTCGAGAACTCGCTCAGTCGCCCAGCGCGACGGCAAAGCTGCCCTGCAGCCAGCCGCCGTCCTCGAGCTCGACCTCGAGCGCGCCGAAGAGCTCCCCGTCCACCTTGTGCAGGAGCACGCTGCCGCCCGCGCCGTTCACGAAGCGCGGCGTCAGCGTGTTCAGCACCGTCACGCCGTCGCTGCGGACGCTCTCCTCGACCGGGCCTTGCGCGACCTCGACCCAGGCGCCGCCTTCTTCGCGGACGTCGATCTCGAGCTCCTGCTCGTCCGAAAGCTCACTGAAGGCCGGCACGTGCAGCGAGACGACGCGCAGCGTGTCCCACTCCTGCTCTGCCAGGACCACCAGCGCGGCGTCGTCGTGCTGCGGGCGCAGATCGGGTTGGTCGTCGCGGATGGTGAAGTCGCGGTCGTAGGCGACGCCCTCGACGAAGGCGGGCGCGCCGCAGGCGCTCAGGATCATCGCTGCCGCCAGCGCCGAAACCGTCCGCCCCGTCGCTCGCGCGAGCGCTACGCGAAAAAGCCGCGCTGAATGACAGAAAAAGGAGGTCGACACAATGCCCATCTGCAGCCAGCATGCGCCTGCATCATGCCGGCGGCAAGTAACTGAACTGGTGGTGTTTCTTCTTGAGGCAGGCGCCAATGTGGGGCGCAGACCCTACGTGCGCCTACTCCCGACGCACGAGGCTCTTGGTGCCCTTCAGCGCCTCGAGGTCAGCGGCGCCGATCCCGAACATGCAGATGCGCAGCTCGGTGAGCGTCTGCTCGATGAAGGCGTCGAGCGCCTCCTCGCCGAGGTCCGCCGCCACCAGGAAGGGCCGCGCCATGGAGCCGATGTCGGCGCCGAGGGCGAGCGTCTTCGCGACGTCCATGCCGTTGCGCAGGCCGCCGGTGGCGATGAGCGGGATGCGCTCGGACACGCGCCGCACGTTCAAGAGGCTCTCCGCCGTCGGGATCCCCCACTCGCCGAACACCTCCCCCATGACGCGGCGGCGCTCGGTCTTGGCGACGATGCCCTCGACCTTGGCCCACGAGGTGCCGCCGGCGCCGGCGCAGTCGAGGCCCGCGACCCCGCAGTCGATGAGGCGACGCGCGGCCTCCTCGCTGAAGCCGAAGCCCACCTCACGCGCGAACACGGGCACGCCCTCGCGGCTCAGCGCGCGCACCAGCTCGGTGATGCGATCGGTCAAGCCGCGAAAGTCCTGGTCGCCGCCCTGGATGGCCTCCTGGATGGGGTTCAGGTGCAGGAACAGGACGTCCGCGTCGATCATCTCGACGGCGCGCATGGCCTCGTCACGCCCCCAACCCTTGACGAGCTGCACGGCGCCGATGTTCGCGAAGATGAGCGTCGTCGGCGCCTCCTTGCGCACCTCGAAGTGCGACGCCCGCGCCGCGTCCTCGACGCCGACGCGCTGGGAGCCGACGCCCATGGGCAGACCAAAGCGCTCGGCCGCGCGCGCGAGCCGCCGGTTGATCTCAGCGCCGCGCTCGACGCCGCCGGTCATGGGCGAGATCATGAGCGGCGCGCGCAGGTCCTTGCCGACGAAGGAGAGCGAGAGATCGATGTCCTCGAGCGAGACCTCGGGCAGGGCCTGGTTCACGAGCTCGTAGCGCTCGAGCCCGGTGCTCTTTCTGTACTCGACGGCGGGCGTCAGGCACGCCTCGATGTGTTGCACCTTCGACTGTGGATCGCGCTTTTCCACCTGGGTCTCGACGTCGCTCATGTCGGTTCTCAAGACGTGGGCGGGGCCGTCACGTCGCTGGCGGTGCCCTCGTGGGCCTCGGACACCTCGTTGGGCGCGCTCGCGGGCAGCCGCCAGGGCGCGTTCAAGCCGGGATCGCCGGCGATGACGTCGACATCCCCGAGGGGAGGCGCGTCGGCGCCGGCGATGAGGTCGACCGCGGGCAAGGGCGGCTCGATGTCGCTCACCTGGAGCGAACGCAGCCGCACCTTCGGCCGATCGTCGACGCGCGCGACGAAGGTCTTCTGCTTGCGCGCGGGTTCGGGCGGCGGCTCCACGGGCGTCAACACCGCCACCGCCTCCGGCAGCGCCGGAGCGTGCGGGATCTTGAGGCTCCGCGCCTCGGGGATGAGCGTGTAGCGCGCCTCGCGCGAGGGGATCGGCACGCGCACGCCCTTGCCCGGCGTCACGCCGAGGGGCAGCCCGGCGAGCGCCGCGACGTCGACCTCGTGCACGCCGTAGCGCTTGGCGATGCTGGCGAGCGTCTGGCGGCCGTTGGCGCGATGCCACTCGCGGATGTGGTGCAGCGCCTTCTTGCGCTCGTCGAAGGACATGGAGACGACCTTCGAGAGGAACGCGTCGCCCTCCCCGTAGGGAACGCGCAGCGACAGCCCACGCGGCAGCGCGACGTCGCCGCTGCGCGCGCGCCGCGTGAGCGCCGGGTTGTAGGAGGCGAGCTCGCCCGTCGACAGCGCGCCGATCTTCTCGAGCTGTGGGGCCAGCACCGGGAACGGCAGGCGCACGACGTCGAAGCGCCAGCTGCTCTTCTGCTTGACGCCCTTGAAGTACGTCTCCGGCGCCTTCACGACGTCGAGCAGCGCCAGAAAGCTCGCGTAGTAGTTCTTCGCCGCGAAGCCGAAGCGCTTGTTGCTCTTGTACTTCTCGTAGATGACGCCGAAGTCCGTCGAGCCCACGGCCTTGGACGCGCGCTTCATGCCGGAGCGCCCGTAGTTGTAGCTCGTGATGGCGAGCGGCCAGGCGCCGAGCAGCTTGCGCGCGCTGCGCAGGTACTTCATGGCCGCCTCGGTGGCGAGGATCGGATCGATGCGCTCGTCGACGACCTCGTTGACCTGCATGTACTCCCGGCCGGTGTAGGGCATGAACTGCCACATGCCCGCGGCGCCGGCGTGCGAGACGGCCTTGATGTTGAACAGGCTCTCGACGAAGGCGAGCGCGATGATGTCTTGCGGCATCCCCGCCTTGCGGATCTCCGCACGCACGCCCGCCTCATAGCGCCCGAGCGCGATCCAGCCCTCGCGCGCGCGCTCGCGCAGCCCGTTCTGCGCGCGGATGTCGGCCGGGCGCTTGTACTTGTCGGCGCGCGTGATGTGCTTGAGGTTCTCGTAGACCTCTTTCTCGACGCCGGAGAGCCCCTCGGCGCTGTTCGGCCGCTTCTTGTCGAGCGACGCGAGCGCCGCGACCACCTCGTCACGCGCCTTGCTGATGGCCGCGGACCTCGTCAGGCCGTTCTTCTTCTGGCCGCGCCCGGGCACGCGCGCCACACGGTACACGACGCTGAGGTCGTCGCGATCGTGCAGCGCGATGTCGTTCACGCCCCATACGGCGTAGACCTTGCGCCAGAACCTGACGTTCTCCTCGATGACGGGGACGCGATCGAAGCCATCGGCGTACGCGGCCGGCGCCGCCAGGAAGGCGAGCGCGGCGGTGAGGGAGAGCGTGAAGCGTCGAGCGAGCCCGCGTAGCCGCACCGTCACGGTGCCCCGCCCTTCGCTGCCTCGATGTCCGGATCTCGCATGACGGCCTCTGCTCCCTCGTCGCTGATGACGGCCTCGGGGGCCCAGGTCTCTCCCGCGCTCGCGAGCGCGAGGCCGATGTCGTTCTGGACGTCCCAGATGGGCGACACCGGACCGCGGTAGCCTTGCACGAGGATAGCGAAGGCGATGGTGTCGCCAGCCGGATCTTCGACGTATCCGGAGAGAGCGCTGACGCCGCGCAGCGTGCCTGTCTTTGCGCGCAAGCGACGCTCGGCGACGGTGTCTTTCATGCGAAAGCCGATGGTGCCCTGCGTCCCCGCCACCGCGAGCGAGGTCACGAACTCGCTGCCGAGCTCGAAGTCACGACGCATGTAGGCGAGCAACCGAATCACCTGGCGCGCGCTCAGGCGGTTCACGTCGTTAAGGCCCGAGCCGTTCTCGTAGACGTACGTGCCCGGCTCAAAGCCGACCTTGCTCTCGAGGAACGCGCGCACCAGCGCGAGGCCGTCCTTGAAGTTGCCCGGGCGATCCTCCTCTTCGGCGCCGGGCGCCTTCTTCGAGATCGCCTTCACGAGCGTCTCGGCGATGAAGTTGTTCGAGTAGTGGTTCAGGTCGTTCACGATCTCGGTCAAGGCCGGCGAACGATCGACGAGGACGAGGCGCGCACCCGCGGGCAGCTTGTCCTTCACGATGCGGTGGCGCACCTTCACGCCGCGCTGCTGCAGGAACGAGACGAGCGCCGAGCCGAAGTACTGCGCCGGGTCCCACATGCGCCGGTACCAACGACGAGGAGAGTCGCGATAGCCGACGTTCCCGGCCACCTGCACGAGCGTCTTGCCGCTCAGGCGATCGAAGCGGGACAAGATGTGCAGCCCCCGGCGCCAGCGCCCGGTCCTGACCTCGCCCTCGAGCGTGGCCGCCTCCACGGGGGGATCGAGGCGGACCACCGCGGGCTGGTCTCGCTCGCCGGGACGCATGTAGACCGCGATGGCGTTGTAGTTGAACGACAGCGCGCTGACGGACGCGGCGTACGCCCGGTCCGGCGCCTCCTCGAGGCTCCAGCCCTTCGGCTCCTGCTGGTCGTCGAACCAGGAGGCGTCCACGATGACGGAGCCGGTGATGCGCTCGATGCCGTACAGGTAGAGCTCGTTGGCCACGCGCTGCAGGCGCTCGGTGACGACGGTGGGATCGCCGTAGCCCTTCACGACGAGGTCGCCGTAGAGCACGCCGTTCTTCAGCACGCCGCGCGTGTAGTACTCGGTCTTGAAGCGATACTCGGGCTTCAAGATGTCGAGCGCCGCGGCGGAGGTCACCAATTTCACGTTGCTGGCGGGGTTTATCAGTTGGTCGGCCCCCGACTCCGCGATGACGGTGCCGTCGTCGAGCGAGGTGGCCATGAAGCTGACCTGCGCCTCGTGCAGCGACTCGCCGTTCAGGATCTCGAGCAGGGCGCCGCGCAGGCGGCCGTTGACCTCGTCGTGCACGCGCACCTGCCGGGTGGGCGGCACGACCTGGCTCGGCTCCGCGCCATCGGCCGCCACCGCGAGCTGCGGCACGAGGAGGAGCGCGGCCACGAGGCTGGCGCCGGAGGTGCGGAAGGCTCGGTACAACAGGACACGCACGTCGCGGGGGCTCCTCGCTCGAAACACAAAGACGCCGGCGACCGTCGGGCATTCCCGACGGCGCCTCGGCTCCGCCATCCTAACGCCCTCGCGCGAGCGCATGCGAGTTCACGACCGAGACAGGCCGCGTGCACCGTACCTGCGAACGACGACAACGCGTGAGCGTGCAGGCGTTTCGCGTGGCCCCTCGCCACGCGAAATGAGCGCGGTCGCGTGCACGTTGGTGCGATGTGCCCTCGTGGTTGTGTGTCCTACACGTTCGCGACTGCGCTAGGATCGAGGCCATGAACGACCTCCCGCTCGGACAGCTCTTCGTCATCGGCTTCGACGGAATCACCGCGCCCGAGGCCGCGCGCGAGCTGCTGCGACGCGAGGGCGCGGGCGGCGTCATCCTGTTCAAGCGCAACGTCGAGTCGCTCGAGCAGGTGGTCGAGCTCAACCGCGCGCTGTTCCAGCTCGGCAGCGACGATCGCCCCGTCGTGGTGTCCGTCGATCAGGAGGGCGGCCGCGTGGCGCGCCTCCGGGGCATCTGCACCGATCTCCCCGCCATGCGCCGCATCGGCGAGCTCTGCGTCGGCGACGGCGACCTGCCCTATCGCGTGGGCGCGATGATGGCCCGCGAGCTCTCGGCGCTCGGCTTCCACCTCGACTTCGCCCCGGTGCTCGACGTCGACACGAACGCGGACAACCCCGTCATCGGCGATCGCAGCTTCGCGCGCGACGCCAGGCTCGTCGCGGAGGCGGGCGTTCAGCTCATCCGCGGCATGCAGCAGGCGGGCGTGGCGGCGTGCGGAAAGCACTTCCCCGGCCACGGCGACACCGCGCAAGACAGCCACTTCGAGCTGCCGGCGCTCGAGCACGACATGGAGCGCCTCGAGCAGGTGGAGCTGTTGCCGTTCCGCGCGGCCATCGACGCCGGCGTCGCTTCGCTGATGACGGCGCACGTCGTCTTCCGCCCGCTGGACGACACGCTGCCGGCCACCCTGAGCGCCCCGGTGCTGACGTCGCTCTTGCGCGAGCGCATGGGTTACGACGGCGTCGTCATCTCCGACGACCTCGAGATGAAGGCGGTCGCGGACCGCTGGGAGATCGAGGAGCTCGTGCGCCTCGGCTTGAACGCGGGCGTCGACCTGTTCCTCGTCTGTCACGATCACGACAAGCAAGCGCGCGCGATCGAGGCGGCGCACCGGCTGGTCGAGCGCGGCGACGTGGCCAAGGAGAAGGTGCTGGCGGCGCTTTCGCGCGTGGCGCGGCTGAAGGCTCGCTTCATCGGCGCTCCGGCGCCGCCCACGCTCGAGGAGGCGCGCGCGGTCGTGCGCTCCTCGCCGCACCTGGCGCTGGCCGCGCGGCTCGGCGGCGACGCGGCTCCCGAGGCGCGGGCCACGCCCGTCGACGTGATGTAGGCGCGTCAAACACCGCCCCCACGAGGCTGTCCCAGCGCAACCAGAAGCGTTCGCGCTCGCGCCCGGTTTTCGGGTAGCGTGGGGCACCTTCCGGGGTGGCTCATGGACGAGAAGTTGCGCGAAGCGCTGGCCACCGGTCGCGCCCTGTATGCCAAGAAAGAGTACTCGCGCGCGGAGCCGTACCTCGCGCAGGTCGCCGCGGCGAAGGTGCCCTACGCCGACGTGTACAACATGCTCGGCGTCATCCATCACGACGGCGGTCAGTTCTCGAAGGCGCAGGGCTGCTTCGAGGAGGCCCTGCGCATCAACCCGGGCTACACCGAGGCGAGCCTCAACCTGGCGGTCACCTACAACGACATGGGCCGCTACCAGGAGGCGAAGGAGATCTACCTGACGGCGCTGACGCAGTCGACGCGCCCGGGCGGCAAGCTCGACTCGTTCGTCATGGGCAAGCTCGCCAACATGTACGCCGACATCGCCGAGGTGTTCGTCTCGGCCGGCGCGTTCGAAGAGGCCGCCGCCGAATATCGCCGCGCGCTCGCGCTCCGCCCCACCTTCATCGACATCCGCCTGAAGCTGGCGCAGGCGCTGCGCGACGCCGGACGGGCGGAGGACGCGCTGCGCGAGCTGAAGACCATCCTCGCGCAGAACCCGGAGTTTTTGCCTGCGCGAATCCACCACGGCATCACGCTGTTCTCGCTCGGGCAGACCGACGCCGCCATCGGCGCGCTCGAGGCGGTGCTCGAGGATCACCCGGGCGAGCGCCGGGCGGCGCTGTACCTCGAGATGATCCGGAGCCACGCGAGCCGGCAGGCGCAGGGCATGGCGAGCGTCATCGAAGCGGCGACCCTCGCGGCGAACGACTCGGACTGACGCTGACAGGCCCGGCCGCCCGCGCGAGGACGCCGTGCAGGCCGCCGCGCTCCGGGCCGACACCCGCCAGAAACTTGAGAACGCCGGCTCGTCGGCCTATCCATCGGTCAGCGTTCGTTGTGTCGACCCCAAGCTGGCCGAGGACCTTTCGTGACTGACTCGCCGAGCGGCTTCGCGCTGCGGTTCATCTCCGGCAAGTATCAGGGCGGAGAGTTTCCGCTGCCGGCGGAGAAGCAGGTCCTCATCGGGCGCGGTGGGGAGCTCGACATCGTCCTCGTCGAGGACATGGTCTCGCGCAAGCACGCCAAGATCTCGACGGGTGAAGGCAAGATCATCATCGAGGATCTCGGCTCCACGAACGGCACCTTCGTCAACGGCGAGAAGATCAAGCGCGCGCGCCTCAAGATCGGCGATCGCGTGCTCATCGGCACCAGCATCTTGAAGCTGATCGACGTCGCGGAGGCGATGATCGCGCCGGACGACGACGCGCTGAACGACGCCGAGCTGAGCCAGCTCGCGCAAAACCGCGCCAAGAACTTCAAGAACCGCGCGGGCGACTCGACGACCATGAGCGGCTCGCTCGGCGAGATGCCGGTGTCGGAGCTCCTGCCCATGCTCGCGTCCATGCGCAAGAGCGGCGTGCTCGCGGTGACCAACGGCGAGGACTCCGGCCGCGTGTTCATGCGCGACGGCCGCATCTACTACGCGATCCTGAACGACAACGACGAGCTCGGCCCCATGAAGGCGCTCTTCCGCATGACCGCGTGGTCGACGGGCGAGTTCCGGCTGCTGCCCCCCTCCGACGACGAGTTCATGCTCGAGCTCGAAGAGAGCACCGAGCAGCTCATCATGGAGTCCGCGCGTCAGTCGGATGAGCTCAAGCGCCTGCGCGACCTGCCTGAGCCCGAGGACATGCTGAGCATCCACAAGCCGCTCAGCCCGCCGCTGGCGGATCTCGATCGCGAGGATCTCGAGGTCTTTCAGCTCGTGCACAACCTCGGCTTCTTCCAGTCCGTCCTCGATCAGAGCCCCTACACCGATCTCAAGACCGCGACGATCGTGAAGGGCCTGATGGACCGCGACTACGTGTTCGTCTGAGGCCGTGGCCAGCGGCAGCGCCCGCCTCGGCTGCTTTCTGTAGACTTCCCCTGTGAGCCGGTCACAGAAGAAGGGTGGCTTGTCGCCGGAGGCGCTGTTCGACGCGGACGGGGCCACCGGAGAGGGCCCTCTCGTCGACGGCCAGGGCGGCGGCGGCACCGAGGTGCTCGGCGGCCTGGTCTCCGAGGACGCGGCGCTCGTCGTCGAGAGCGGGCGGCACGCGGGCGAGCGGGTGGCGCTCTCCGCGGGGACCTGCGTCATCGGCCGCTCCTCGAAGTGCGCGCTCGTGTTGCGCCGCTCGGCGGGGGTGAGCCGCCGGCACTCCAAGATCGTCTACACGGAGGGCGTGTACGAGGTCAGTGACTGCGGCTCGCGCAACGGCACGCGCGTGAACGGCCGCAAGATCGGCCTCGGCTTCCCGCTGAACGACGGCGACGTCATCCAGATCAGCGACGAGCGCATCCGCTTTCGCGGCCCCTCGGGGCGCAGCGATGACCAAGACCCGCCCGGCCTGCTCGCCCGAGCGGAGCCGGTCGATCGCCGACTGCCCTCGCGCGAGCAGCCCGGCGAGATCCAACGCACGCAACGCGTTCGCGTCGATAGCCCCGACTCGCTGCTCATGACCCGCGACGGTGGCACGACGCCGGGCCGTCCGGCGCCCGTTCCTCCCCGACAAAACCCCTCCATCCCTGCCCAGCGCGGGGCGTCCCCGAAGGCGCAGACGGCGCTGTTCACCGCGCAGGTAGAGGCGCTGCGCGTGCAACAGCCGCCGCCGGTGGTCATGCCGCCGTCGACGCTGCTGCCGGCGCCCGCGCAGAAGGAGCCACCCAAGGGCGCGCTGTTCGCGCTCGGCATCCTGCTCGGCGTGGCCGTCCTCGTCGGTGGCGTGACCGCCTGGGACCTGTTGCTCAATGAAGGGCGCGTCCTCGGCGCGCTCGAGGATGACGCGGCGCTCGTCTGGTCCGGCATGGACGCCGCGCTCGACACCCCGGCCACCCCAACAGCAGCGGCCGCGGAGCCTGCCGCGCTGCCAAAGGCGACGACCGACGTCGTCGACGACCCGCAGGCGGCCGACGAACAGAACTTGGCTCACGAACAGAAGGCGGCTGAGGAACAGAAGGCGCGCGACGAACAGAAGGCGCGTGACGAACAGAAGGCGCGCGACGAACAGAAGGCGCGTGACGAACAGAACGCGCGCGACGAACAGAACGCGGCTGAGGAACAGAAGGCGCGCGACGAACAGAAGACGCGTGAGGAACAGAACGTTAGCGACGAGCCGGTCGCTGCGCTCGGCGGGCTCGTCGAGGTCAAGGCCGGCGTGGGCGGACGCGTACGCTCCATCGCCGTGAGCACCGGCGACATCGTTCGCCCGGGCGACACGCTGCTGGTCATCGATCGTTCGTCACCGCGCACCGCGCGCAAGCTCAGCTCGCTGCGGCGCGAGGAGCAGGCGTTTGAGAAGCACGCCGCGCTCGGCAACGCGCGCGCGAAGCGGGACCTCGAGGAGGTGCGGGCGGAGATCGCCCGGCTCGAGCGGCGCGCCGGCACGCGCGAGGTGAAGGCCACCATCGGCGGCCGCGTGGACGGGTTGCTCGTCGACACCGGCAGCCGCGTGAGGAGCGGCGCGGTGGTGGTGCGCCTGTCCGCGGGCGGTTGAGGCTCGTGCCCTGGAGCTCCGATCCGCTTGCGCGAAGGGCGAGCTGTTCGGTGCTCCAACCTGGTCGGTGCCTGGGAGCGGAGCGACCGAGGATGGGGTGAAGCGTTTTCGGGGCCCGGACCCGAAACGCGAGGGGGCGCAAGCCCCCTGGAAACACCTAGAGCACCGAACAGGTGGCAACCTGTTCGGTGCTCTACGCGGACGCCCGCCGCAGGACGAGCGACTCGAGCAAGAGCAGCACGAAGCAGGAGACGAGCAGCCAGGGCCACAGGGGCACGTCCTCGTCACGGCCGACGCCCCCTCGCTGCGTGGCGCCCGTCGGCAACGCTCGCGTGAGCACGTCCGCCGAGGCGCGGCGCAGATCGGACTCCGCCGGGTGCACGAGCGCCGTGAAGCGCTCGGACGGGAGCTCGCGCAGCTCCCCCCCGGGGAAGCGCACGAAGACGCGATAGAGGCCGGGACGGTCTGTGCCCTCGAACAGGAGCGCGCGGCTGCTGTCGGCGCGCACCTCGGCCGCGTCGTCCGGCCGGAGCTGGACCCCCTCGCCCGCCGGCGTCTTCACCTCGAGGAGCTCGGCCCCCTTCGGCAAGGACAGCGTGCGCGTCTCGCCGACCGTGAGGACGCGCGCCGCGCTCTCATCGAGCGCGCCCGCGAGGTAGAGCACGATCTGCTGCACGAGCGGCACGAAGCCCGGCCGAATCGCGAGGTCGCTCCAGTCGCGATCGATGCTGGTGGCGAGGAGCATCACGCGGCCGGCCTGCACCGGCCGCTCGGCGAGCGCGGGCGCCTCGTTCGTGAAGCGCATGAGCAGCGAGCGCTGTCCCTCGGGGTCGGGCTCGAGCAGCATCGTGGTGTGCGTGCGCACGCGGCTCAAGCCGACCAGCCCGCCGGACGCGTCGTCATCGTCGCCCACGAGGCCCTGGAAGATCGGGTGGCC
Source organism: uncultured Myxococcales bacterium (assembly GCA_964388085.1). Taxonomy (GTDB): domain Bacteria; phylum Myxococcota; class UBA727; order UBA727; family CAYLZW01; genus CAYLZW01. The sequence goes on from CAYLZW010000121.1 coordinate 13,937, forward strand.
CTCGGCGAAGCGCGCGAGGCCGAGCACCTCCGAGACGCTCGCGTCCTCGAGCAGCGCCTGCCCCTTCGCGCCGCGGAGGGCGCCGGGCAAGAGCTCGCGCAAGGCCAGGTTGTACCACTCGATGTCCATCTGATCGCCGCTGGTCACGAACAGGCCGCCGCCCGCGCGCACGAACTCGACCAGCGCGCGCGCGGCGGCGTCGTCGAGCCGCGCCACGTTGGCCAGCACGACGACGCGCGCGCCGGCGAGGCGACCGGCGTTCACCTCATCGGCGCCGAGCACCTCGAGCGCGAGCGGCGCGCGGCTCTCCTTCGACTGCTTGAGGGCGCTCTCGAGATAGAAGACCTCGTCCCGGAACGGCACCGGCTGCGGGGCGCCGTCCACGAGGAGCACGCGCACGGGGGGCGAGAGCGTCACGGGCAGGATGGCCTCGTTGTCGAGGGCGAGCGCGTCGTCACCGGTGACCACCCGCGCCTGCCACTCGCCGGGATCGCCCTCGGGCCTGCCGCCCGAGGCGGCGAAGTCGTGCGTGAACGAGCGCCGCTCGTTGGCGCCGCTCGTGAGCGGGACGTTGACGCGCGCGGTGCGGGTCTCGCCGAAGAAGAGGTCCACCGGGACCTCCACCGGCGGGCCGCCGTAGCGCGCGATGGAGAACGCCACCTCCACGGCGTCGCCGCCCTCGCTCGCGCGCGTGCGCTCGATGGAGACCTCCGAGAGGCCGTGGTTTGGCGGCGGCTCCTCGTCGAAGGCAGGCAGCCACTGCACGACGACGCCCGCGCCCGCGCCCGCGCCCGCGCCTTGGAAGGCGTGCGCGGCGAGATCGGACACCACGACGACGCGGCGCTCGCCCTCGCCCGGCACGCGCGCCGCCAGATCGCCGGCGCGTCCGACGCAGGCGACGAGATCCGAGCGGCCGTAGCCGGCGCGCATGCGCTCGACGGCGCTCAGCACCGCGCCGCGCTCGAAGGTGGGCGCCGCGATGACGTCACGCGGGCGATCGCCGCAGGCCAGCAGCGCGAAGCGGACGTCCTCGCCGGCCTCGCGCACGACGTCGGCGGCGGCCGCCTGCGCGCGCTGAAAGGCCGACTGTCCGTCGAGCTCGGCGTGCATGGAGGCGCTCTCGTCGAGGACGAGCACCACCACGAGCGGCGCCGCCACCTCCGTCGCGCGCTCTTCGGGCTCCTCGAGCAGCGGCCCCGCCACGGCGAGCGCGACGGCGGCGACGAGCAGCGTGCGCAGCAGCAACAAGAGCAGCTGCCTGAGGCGCAAGCTCCTCGCCGTGCGCCGCTTGCTGCGCAGCACGAACTCGATGGCGGCGAAGCGCACGTTGCGCGCCCGCCGCTTCGAGATGAGGTGGATGAGCAGCGGCAGCGCCGCGAGCACGACGCCCGCGAGCAGCGCCCCGGCGACGAAGCCCAGCGTCATGACGCGGCCCCCCGGAGGAGCGACGTGCCGGCGAGCGCCTCCCGCAGCACTCTGGCGGGCGCGTCGTCGCTCGGCGCGAGCAGATAGCGGAGGTCACGCTCGGCCGCGCCGCGCTTTACGCGCGACAGGAAGCCGGCGAGCTCCTCGAGGTACGCGTCGCGCACGCCGGGGGCGTCCACCTGCACCTCGCGCTCGCCCTCCATGTCGACGAAGCGCACGACGCCGT
>CAYLZW010000122.1:0-15556 GCA_964388085.1 uncultured Myxococcales bacterium
ACCTCGTCGAACACCAGATCGCGCTGGCCGCGGTTCTCGACGGTGAGCGTGCACTGGGCGACGCCGTCGATGGCCACGCGGCCGTAGTCGCACTCGAGCGGGGAGACGACGATGTCCGGCACGCCGTCGTCGAAGCCGCTGCCCGTGACGTGGATGATGACGTCCTCGTCCTGGGCCAGGTTGGTGGCGTCGGAGACGATGACCAGCGTGCCCGTGTGGTCCGACTCGACGAGCGGCCGGTAGCTGATGACGCCGATGGCGGTCTTGCCGGCCTTGACGATCTCGGGCATCTGCTCGACCTCGAACTCGAGGCCGCTGTCGTCGGTGAAGCCCGTCCCCTCCTTGATGATGAGGTCCACCGGCGACGGGTTCGTGATGCGGATCTCCTTCTTCGTGCGCACCGTGATCGGCGAGGCGTCGAAGGCGATGGCGCAGTCACGCACGCCGCCGAGGATCTCGCCGTTGATCTCGCGCTTCGGATCCTGGCAGGCGTCCACCGCGATCTGGGGCGCGATGACGACGACGCCCGGATCGCAGTCGCAGGCGCTGGTAGCCATCGCCGTCAGCGAGAGGCAGAGGAGCAGGTGGCGAACGGCGCGTCGAACGACGAAGTGCATGATCTCTCCATGGCGCCCGTGGCTGTGTTTCCAGCCGCTCCAGGTCGTGCGCGCAGCCGCGGCACGACTTGGAGCGAGGAACGGCTCGCGCACCGCAAAGGCTACGCGAAAATGGCCCGCGCCAGAGGAGTGCATGCCACACGGGCGCCGCGGCCTCAACTGTTCCGGGCTCTAGGGCAGAAACACTGCGAAAGAGTGGGCGGCATGTTGCATGTGGACGCCCCGACGGGCGAAAACATTGCTCCGCCGACGCGCCGACGTCGGGGATAACGACGCGAGGTGGGGTCTTGTCGAGCAAGACCGTCACGATCATCGACGCCGACACCCAGGTGGCGTCTCAGGTGGAGCAGCGCTTCGGGGCCTTCGGGTTCACGACGCACGTGCTCAGCGACGGAGATCCGATCGAGTTCGTGCGCGCGCACGAGCCACGTCTGATCCTGTTGAACGTCGAGCTGCCGGGGGCGAGCGGCTACGCGCTCTGTAACCGGCTGAAGCGCCAACAGGATCTGAGCGCGATCCCCATCATCCTCACGTCGCAGGAGGCCACGCAGGAGGCCTTCGACCAGCACCGGAAGACCAAGACGCCGGCGGACGCCTACCTGCTGAAGGCCGAGGCGCGCAGCACCGAGCAGCTCGTCGCGCTCTACCTCGACAGCGCGCGGCGCCTGTTGCCCGACGCCTTCGGCAGCGACGAGCCGATCGATCCCGAGCAGGACTTCCGCGGCGCCTTGAGCGGCGCGCTCGCGGAGGAGGGTGATCTCGCCGCGCTCGGCGACGCCTTCGATGGTGTGATCTCGAGCGAGGGCCAGGCGCTCGCGCCGGGGGACGGTCCGCCGCCGTTGCCGCCGGGCAAGGGCGGCCCGCCGCCGCTCAAGAAGGGCAGAGGCAAGGCGGACGGCGCCCCGCCGCGGCGGGATCTGTCGCGCCCGTCGCTGAAGGAGCTGCTCGAGCAGAGTCGCGGCGACGAGCCGCCCCTGCCGAGCGTCGCGGGCGCCGGACTCGAGGAGAAGGTCGCGCGCCTCAGGGACTCGCTGCGGCGCAAGGAGAGCGACCTCGCGCGCGCCAACGAGCTGTGGGCCGAGCGCGAACGTGAGTACGGCACGCTCTTCGACCAGAACGATCAGAATTCGCGTGAGCTCGAGCGGGCCAAGCGCGCCCGCGAGGACCTGCTCGGGCAGCTCACCGTCGCCGAGGACAACGTCGCCGCGCTGCGCGCCGACATCGAGATCGCGGGCGAGCGCTCCGAGCGGCTCGAGCGCGAGAAGAAGGCGCTCAGCCACGAGCTCGAGGAGGCGCACGACGAGCTCGAGCGCACCAGCGGGCAGCTGCAGCAGCAGATCCAGGAGCTGCAGCAAGGCCTCCAGCAAGAGCACGCCTCGCGCATGCACGAGAACGAGGCGGCGGGGCAGGAGATCCAGGAGCTGCAGGGCACGCTCGACGCCACGCGGCAGGAGCTCGCCGACAAGTCGCAGCAGTGGGCGCGCGAGGAGCAGCGCCTCGAGAGCGAGCTGTCGACGCTGCGCGGCCGCCTCGCCGAGGAGGAGGGCAACGTCACGAACCTGCGCGGGCAGGTCGAGCAGCTCTCTTCGGAGAGCCGCGAGCTGCGCGAGAGCCTGCAGGGCCTGAAGCGCGAGAAGGCCGACAACGACGCGCGCCTGACCGGCACCATCGAGGACCTCACCGGCCGGCTGAACGCGCTCGACGACGAGAAGGCCCAGCTCGACGACGAGCTGACCGAGACGCGCGCCCAGCGAGACGAGGCGCAAAAGCTGCACAAGGAGGCGAGCGAGCGGAACACGGACCTCGAGAGCGATCTCGCCGACGCCGAGGGCCGCGCCTCCGAGCTCTCCATGCAGCTGCAGCAGGCCGAGACCCGCGGCGACGAGCTCGCCATGGAGCTCGAGGAGACGCAGCAGTCCGCGCTCGAGCTCGCGCAGGAGAAGCAGAAGGTCGACGCCCAGCTGCGCGGCAAGGAGGACGAGCTCGGCGGCGCCAACGAGGAGATCGCGTCGCTGCGGACGGAGCTCGAGCGCGTCAAGGCGGACGCGGACGCCACGCAGGAGCGCTTCGAGGAGATCGTCGCGCGGCTCGAGGGCGAGGGTCAGGAGCTCCAGCGGGAGCTGTCGCAGGCCGCCGAGGAGCGCGCCCGGCTCGAGGGTGAGATCGCCGCGCGCGATCAGCGCATCCAAGACGTCGAGGGCGACCTCAGCGAAGAGCAGCAGAGCCGCGCGCTCGACGTCAGCGCGCGCGACGAGCGCATCGCCCAGCTCGAACAGCAGATCGCCGGGCTCAAGGAGGACGCGCAGCGCGCCGAGAAGACGCACAAGCAGAAGGAGGCGCAGCTCTCGGCGGCGCTCGACGAGGCGCGCGCCATCGGCGAGGAGCTCGACGCGGATCTCGCCAAGACGAGGGCCAAGCTGGCCGAGGTCGAGCAGCAGCTCAGCGAGGGGCGGCAGAAGATCTCGGATCTCACCGGCGCGCTGCACCGCACCGAGTCGCAGGTCAAGAGCACCAGCGCCGAGCTCGACGACACGCGCCAGCGCCTCGCGCTCGCCCTCGACGAGCTCGGCGTGCACAAGGCCAGCGGCGAGCAGCTCCAGCTCGACCACGAGGAGCTGCGCAAGAAGTACGACACCGACGTCGCCAAGCTGAAGGGCGCGTACCAGAAGCTCAAGGCCGACGCCGACGAGCGCAGCAAGACCCTCGAGGAGGAGCGCGATCGGCTGGCGGCGCAGCTGCACGAGATCGAGGACGGTCTCGCGGCGGCCGGCGGCGAGAACGCGGAGCTCGCCACCCGCAACCAGGAGATCGCGGGCTCGCTCGCCGAGGAGCGCCGCCGGCGCGAGGACCTCGAGCGGCGCCTCGCCTCTCTCGACGACCGCCTCGAGACCACGCAGGGCCAGTCCGAGGCGCTGCAGGACGAGAACGGCCGCTTGAAGGGCATGCTCAAGAAGGCGCAGGACGAGCGCGAGCAGCTGAAGCGCGCGCTCGCCGAGCGCGAGGACAAGTTCAAGAACGAGGAGCAGACCCTCGTCCGCGACCTCGAGGCCATCAAGAAGACCCGCGTCGAGGAGGAGCAGCGCCTCGCCAGCGAGCTCGCCTCGGCCATGCAGGAGAAGGACACGCTGCGCGCCCAGTTCGACGAGCTCAAGCGCAAGGCGCACGCCATCAAGCGCAAGCTCGACGAGCAGACCCAGGGCGCCAAGACCGAGAGCGATCAGCTCGGTGCGCAGCTGAACGCCATCAAGGACGAGCTGCACAAAGAGCGCGAAGAGCGGGGCAAGGAGCGCGCGGAGCAGCGCGCCGCCGAGGACCAGCTGCGCGCCAAGATGCGCGAGCTCGAGGCCCAGGCGGGCGCGGTCTCCGAGGGAGAGCTGCTCGAGCTGCGCGCCAAGGTGTCCGAGAAGGAAGAGCGCCTCGTGAAGCTCAACAACGAGCTGCTCGAGGTGAAGGACAAGGCGCGCAAGGCCATCTCCACCGCGCGGGCACTCGACGAGAAGCTGAAGCAGCAGGCGGCCTCGGCCGGCGACGGCGAGGCGAGCGAAGAGATCAAGAAGAAGTACACCGAGGCGGTCAAGCGCCTGAAGGCCTCGCAGGAGCAGCTCAAGAAGCACGCCGAGGTGCACGAAGAGCTCTCGACGAAGTATCGCAAGGTCATGGCCGCCTATAAGAAGCTCAAGGGCGGCGACTAGGCCTCGGAGGGGATATGGCTTCCGTGCGTGCGTTCGCTGGCATCTCTGTCGTCGTCATTGCTGTGCTCTTATCCATCGCGTCGACGGGTGAGCCGGAGCCGAGCGCCTGCGGGGAGCTGGCCGAGGGCGCCGCCGAGGGCGAGAGCTGCGGCGAGAAGAGCGAGTGCGCCGAGGTCTGCTGCTTCTGCGATCAGTCGGACTTCGCCTTCCGCGCGCAGGGCTGCGACCTCGACAACGGCGTCTGTTACGGCGGCGACGTGCTCTGCCAGCTCGCGCTCGACGACGATCCCGCCCTGTGCGCGAGCGGAGACGGCGGCCCCTGACGGGGGCGGCGCCGGTTCGTCAGCCTGCTCGTCGTCGTCGTTTCCCGGGTGGCCCTTGTCGAGACTCTCCGCGCCGCTGCTCGATCGGATCTCCGCCTTCGAGGCCATGCTCGGAGCCGAGGAGCGCGAGGTGCGCGCGCGCAACGAGCAGCTCTACGAGGGCAAGAGCGACAAGGAGCTCGAGGCGGACGGCGTGCTGCTCCGCTCGGCGCGCGTCGAGGAGGAGGGCCGCGCGCTGTTCGGACGCGCGCGCCTCACGCTCACGGACGAGGCGTCCCGGCGTGGGCGCGTCGATCGCTTCGACGCGCGGCCGGGCAGCCTCGTCTGGCTGCGCGAGAAGGACGACGGCGGCAAGCCGGTGCTCGGCGCGCACGGCATCGTCACCAAAAAGCGCGCCGGCCGCCTGGTCGTCGTGTTCGAGGACGCCGCGGCCGTGGGCGATCGCTCGACGCTCGATCTCCTGCGCGGCGAGGACGAGATCACGCTGCGCCGCATGGAGGGCGGCCTCGATCGCTGCCGCGGCCTCGAGGGGGCGGCGCTGCGGCTGCTCGAGGTCATCCTCGGACACAGCGCGCCGCGCCCGCCGCGGGTCGGCGCCTTTGAGCCGCTCGACCAGGCGCTCAACGAGGACCAGCGTCGGGCGGCCGAGCTCGCCATCTTCGCCGAGGACGTCGCCCTCGTGCACGGGCCGCCCGGCACCGGCAAGACCCGCGTGCTCGTCGAGGTGGTGCGCCAGTGTTACGCGCGCGGCGAGCGCGTGCTCTGCCTCGCGGCCTCGAACGCGGCCGTCGACAACCTCGCTGTCTTGCTGCTCGAGGCCGATCCGAAGCTGCCGCTGGCCCGCGCCGGTCACCCCGCGCGCGTGCACGCGCAGCTCGAGGAGCACACGCTCGCCGGGCTGACCAACGCACACGAGCTGCGCGTGCTGGCGAAGAAGCTGATCGACGAAGCGCACGGCGTCTTGCGCGGCGCCCGCCGGCGCTCGGACACGGGGCGCGAGGCCTGGCAGCGCGAGCGGGAGGCGCGCGTGGAGGCCGGGCGCCTGTTCGCCGACGCGCGCCGGCTCGAGCGCCAGGCGACGTTCGACGTCATCGGCAAGACGCGCGTCTTGTGCGGCACGCTCACCGGCTACGAGAACGAGCTGCCGGCGGACGCGCGCTTCGACGTGCTCGTCGTGGACGAGGCGAGCCAGGCGCTGACGCCCGCGCTGCTGCTCGGGCTGCCGCGCGTCGGCCGCCTCGTGCTGGCGGGCGATCACCGGCAGCTCCCGCCGACGGTGCTCTCGCTCGAGGCCGCCAAGCTCGGCTTCGGCGTGACCATCTTCGACGAGCTGATGACGGCGGACGGCGGCCCCTTCCCCGTCGAGACCGCGGCCTGCCGGCACATGCTGACCGTGCAGCACCGCATGCACGAGCGCCTGATGGCCTTCCCGTCGGCGCGCTTTTACGACGGTGCGCTCGTGGCCCATGACGCGGTCGCGCAGCACAGCCTCGAAGATCTCGACGTCAGCGCGAGCCAGTGGACCCTGACCGAGCGCCCCCTCGACGTCATCGACACCGCGGGGGCCAGCCTCGAGGAGCGTCAGGCGGAGGGCAGCTCGAGCCGCGACAACCCGGGCGAAGGGGAGCTCGTCGCGAAGGTGGTGCGCGGCCTCACCGACGCCGGGCTCCTGCCGCGCGAGATCGGCGTCATCGCGCCCTACGCCGCGCAGGTCGGTCTGCTCTCGAGCGAGCTGTCGACCTTCGTCGACGAGGGCCTCGAGGTCGACACCGTGGACGGCTTCCAGGGACGCGAGAAGCAGGCCATCGTGGTCAGCTGCGTGCGCAGCAACGCGAACGGCGAGGTGGGCTTCGTGTCCGATCCGCGGCGCATGAACGTCGCGATCACGCGCGCCAAGCGGAAGCTCTACGTCATCGGCGACTCGGCCACGCTCTCGAGCGACGCGCTGTGGGCGGCGTTCTTCGAGCACGCCATCGGCGCCGACGCGTACCGCTCGTACTTTGAGCTCGACGGCACGTGAGCTCGATGGCACGTGAGCTCGACGGCACGTGAGCTCGACGGCACGTGAGCTCGACGGCACGTGAGCTCGACGACACGTGAGCTCCACCGGCCGCCTCAGATTCGGATGGGCACCTGAAGGATACTGCACTGATCGGCCCACGCGGAGGCCTGCTTCATCAGTCGCGTCAGCGCCCCGTGTTCGAGGGCGCTGGCGCCGTCCCTACCGTGAAGCTGCGCGTGCTGCGCGACGTGCTGGTAGGCGAGGAAGGCCGCGCGGGCACCCGGGGTCATGCGGTCCCAGTTCTTGTCGGCGAAGCGCGCGAAGTCCTCGAGCTCGCGTCCGAACGCCTGGCCGTCGAGGTCGCCCGTGCCGGCGCTGAAGGCCTTCATGAAGTCGCCGGCGCTGATGGTGCCGGGCTCGTTCTCGAGGGCGGAGAGCGCCTCCCGCGCCGACGCGTCGCGGTAGCTCCCGTCTTGCCGGCCGTCGGTGCCTCGCATCTGCTCGGCCATGTGCGCGTAGTCGGCGGCGGGGATGCCGCGCTTTCCCTCGGCCTGGCAACGTAGAGCCGTCTGCTCGTACACGCGCCACTTCGCTTTGGCGTCGGGGGAGAGCTTGTCCCAGCTCTGCGCGACGTAGCGCTTGAGGTCCCGGTACTCGCCACCGGCGGCGTTGCCGTCGAGGTCGGCGGTGCCCTTCAGGATGGCGCGCTCGAGGGCGTCGCCGCTGATGGGCAGCGGTTGTGCGCGCAGCTCGTCGATGGCCCTGCCGGCGCTCGCGTCCTCGTACCGTCGCGGCCGCCATCGGTCGGGCGCCCGGGGGACGGGAATGAAGCGATCGCGCAGCTCCTCGAGCGCGTCCCGGAACACGTCACCGCCGCCCGCGCGGCTCGGCGGCTCGAGTCGGCGATCGTCGACGGGCCCTTGGCAGCCGCCGGGGCCGGCCGCGATGCGCTGCTTGTCGACCCCCGTCTGGGTCGGGGACTTGCGGATGGAGACATTGGCAGGGGAGACGATGATCGACATGGCGAGGGCCCTCCTGGTTCGTGGGTCCTGCTGCCGATTGCAGCGCGCGGGCCAAGCCCGCTGAAAGCCATAAGTATCAAATCTTGAAAGGATATCAGTGTGGGAGCGAGACGCCGGCGAGGACGTGCGCGCCCAGTGCGCGGCACGCTTCGGAGGTGTGCGGCCTACATGTAGGCCGCTCACTCGCGCATATCGACGCGCAGCACCACGGGCCTCGTAGCGTCGTCAATCAGCACGGTCTCCGTGCGCTCCTCCTCTTCGAAGCGGAGCTGCACCCGGTAGCGACCGGGCTTCATTCCCTTGATGACGAGCGGAGTGACGCCGAGCTCCTGCTGGCCGAGCCACACCGTCGCCCACGGCCGCGCTTGCACGAGCAGCGTCGTCGTGGGGAGCGCGCTGAAGTCGGCCTGGCCGCCCCGGATGGGGACGTTGGTCCGCCCGCCGCGCGCCGGGTCGAGCGCGCGCAGCGAGGTGAGCTGCACAGGCAACGTCACCTCGCGGGAACCTCGTCCGAGCGCCTCGCCGCTCGGCGTCCACCATTCGATGCCGGCGGGCGCCGAGAGCTGCACCTTGCGTTGCTCGCTGTGTCGCGTGGCGCTGGCGGCTCTGCGCGCGCGTTGCCGCGTGGCTCGCGTACGCGTCTTCCTGTCACGCTTGACGCCGTCGTCGTCGTTGTTGTCATCGTCATCGCGCCCCGCTTCTGAACGCGGGTCGTCGCTGTGCTCGGCCGGGCTCTCCGTCCTGACCTCGTCTGGCGGCGGCGCCGGCGAAGGATCCGGCAGCGCCGGCTCCGCTGGCTTCGACGCCACGACGGCCGGCAACGGAGTCTCCTCGCTGCGCTCGAGATCCCCGTCCGGCAGTGCTGCCCACCACGCGGTCGCGATGCCCACGACGAGCAGGAACAACGCGGTGGTGACCGCAGCGGCGGATCGACCGGATCCATACGCGGAGGCGCGCATCGGCGAGATCCCGGTCTCGGTCTTGGGCTCTCGAAGGTCTCGGGCGGCAGGGCGAAGCTCGCCGCTCGTCGTCGACAGCTCCACCGCGGCGGGCTTCTCGACGGTCCGGGTCTCGAGCGCATGCGGCGCTGGCAGGGCAGGCCCGGTGTCCGTGACCATCCTGGACGCGCCAGCCGGCGCCAGCGCTGTCGGGCTTTCCGGGCGCGGACGCGTCACGCGCGTCGGCTCCTCCGACAGGCGCGCGGCCAGCAGGCGTCGCGATTCATTGTCCGTGTCGTCAGGAATCAGGTCGTCGTAGTCGTCGTCGCCTGCGTCCAGCGTGCCCACGATCGGAATGACGGCCGTAGCGAGGTGCGATAGCCCCGCGGGGCTCAGCGGCATCGGCGCCGTCTGGTCGTAGCCCACGCTCGGTCGACGCGTTCCGTCCTGCCAGTCCACCGAGGGGAGGGCAGCGTGCGGCGGCAGCGCGTGCTGCTCCCCCTCCAGACTTCGCACCGTGTCGAGCAAGCGCGCCGGCGTCGCGTGGCCCGCGGGGACCCGCGCCATCAGCGCCTCCAATTGCTCCGCGAGCTCCTTGCCGGTGGGGGTCCGCAGCGCCTTGTCCTTGCGCATCGTCGCCGACACGATCAGCGAGAGCGCCAGCGGCACGCGAGGGTTCAGGCTGTGAATCGGCCGCGGCTCTTCCTCGAGGACGGCGCGCATGGTCTCCATGAGCGAGCCGCGGCGGAACGGTCGGACGCCCGTGAACAACCAATAGAAACTGACGCCCAAGGACCACAGATCACTACGCCCGTCGAGCGGCCTGCCTTCGATCTGCTCGGGCGACATGTAGGTCGGCTTGCCGCGTATCAGCCGCGTGTTGGTGAGGTCGTCGCCCCAGCCCGGTTTGGCGACGCCGAAGTCGATGAGCTTCGTCTTGCCCGTCTGGGTAAGCACCAGGTTGTCCGGGCTGACGTCGCGATGCACGACGCCCGCGTTCCCGCCCGAAGTGGTCCCAAAGCCGTGCGCGTAATCGAGCGCGCGCGCGGCGTCCGCCATCATCATGACGAGGGGCTCGATGGGGAGGCTCCTGCCGCCGGTCCAGGCGCGTACGCCGAGCTGCCCGAGCGAGAGGCCCTCGAGGTACTCCATGACGAGCGCCAGCTCACCGTCGTCCTCGATGAGCTCATACACCGTGACGATGTTCGGATGCCGCAGGCGCTGACCGATGCGCGCCTCCCGCTGGAAGAGCTGCACGTCTTGTGTGTCGCGGCGAGCGGCTCCCAAAATGCGCTTGATGACGACGGGAGGCTCACCGACCGCAGCGGCGAGGTAGACCTCCGCCATGCCGCCCCGGCCCAGCAGGCGCAGCACCTGATAGCGGCCGATGAAGTCGCCGGAGCTCGTTCGCGCGCCCGCGGAAGGGAGACTCTGGGTCAGGGAGCGGCCTCCTCCTCGTCGATGGGGGTCGTCGCCACTTCTGGATACGAGAGCGTGATGAAGCTCGCGTGCTCGAGGAAGGTGCTTACCCCGATGTTCTCACTGAAGGCCTCGAGGCGGAACTCGCGGCTGACGGCGGCGTCCTCATGGAACACCGCGGCCAGGGGTGCGCGATAGGGTCCGTTCACGACGAGCTCTTCGCGGTTGAGCTCCGTCCCTTCGGTGATGACCCGCGCGACCACCGCGTCGTAGCTCGAGGCCACGCGAGCGACGGTGGCCATGGCGAGCGTGACGCGCTCGTGCGGCAGCGTCGTAGCCATCAGCGTGTGCGAGAGGATCGGCGTGAGCTCATCGGCGATGGTGCTCTGTGAAGAGATGTCGAAGGTCTGCTGCCACGCGAAGCCGCTGAGCGGCAAGACGGCGCTCAAGAGCCCCGCGACGTGGGACTGCGCGCCCGAGCTCAGCTCGAGATCAATCTTCGTGTTGCGGGGCGCGTCGAGGTGAATGATGCCCACGTGCGCGAACGGCTGAAAGGCCGCGCTCCCGCTGAGCAGCGTGTCTTGCTGCTGGCGCTGCTGAACCTCGTCGAGGAGAAAGACCGCGCGCCCATTGCGCACGGCGCCGCCGGCGAGCCAGAGCCCATTGCCCCCGAGCGCGGCCGCGTCGCTCTCGAGCAGCGTGACGGTGTCACCGACCACGCCTTCGTCATAGCTGACCGGTTCGGTCCCTGCGCGGAGGGTCGCGTCATTGGCTCCGATCGGGAGCACGAAGGCGAGCAATCGCGGCTGCTCGATGCGCACGGGGACGCCCTCGTCGGTGGCGGCGAAGTCGAGCACCACGTTGAGCGGCGCCTCATGGCCGCGGACCACGGCGAGGGCCACCATGGCGCGTGGACGATGGCGGTCGCCTCGGCCGCTCAGCGCTACCGAAGGCGTGCCGTCGAGGACGAGCCGCGCGACGCCGGTTGGCAGCGAGACCGCGGTCCCGCCCGGCTCCTCGAAGCGCTGGTTCCAGGTGGCCATGACAATCCAGATCTCCTCGTTCGACGACGGAGACAGCGTCAGCCCGACGACGTTGAGCGGCGTGGTGCTCGTTTGCGTGGTCGCCGCTCCTTCACTGGCGAGCACGCGCTCGGCCGGCACCCCCTCGGTGGGCGGCGCTCCAGCGTCGGGATTTCCGTACAGCAACCAGTAGTCGTCGTCCGTACCGCCGAGAGGGATGTCTCGGGCAGCGCGCGTCATGACGATGGGCGGCCCGCTCGCGGAGCCGCGCCAACCGCCCGCGTCGCCCGCGCGGTGCAGCGCGCGCGGCAGCTCCTTCCAGACCCCGTCGAAGTGCCAAAGACGGAGATCGTCGCCGTCGACACGCGCCTTCTGCGCGGCGATCAACGACGCGGTATCACCGAGCGGGACGCGAATGAGCGCGCCCTCCGGCACGAGCTCGTCCGGCGCGTGCAGGGATAAGCGCTGCGCGTGTGCGAAGGCCGGCGCGGGCCAGGAGGCAGGTCCGGCGTCGAGCAGCCCTGCGTCGAGCGGCCCTGCGTCCACGGCGGTGCCGCCGCCATCATCGGGGTCGGGGGCACCGCCATCGACGTGGCCGGCATCGCCGTCGCCCTCGCCGGCGTCCCATCGACCCGCGTCGTCCTCCTCGCTGCCAGCGTCGTAGCGGCCCGCGTCGTCGTCACCTGCGTCCGGCTCGTCGTGGCCTGCGTCCGGCGTGCCCCCGTCGGGCCGGACCCGGCCAGCGTCGTGCTCCACGGTCCCGGCATCGGACGCCGCAGCAGCGCGCCGGCAGAGCCCTTCGACGCACGAGAGGCCGTTGCAGTCCTCGTCGGCGGCGCAGGTCTTACCCGCGAAGTCGACGGGCGCCACGACGCAGCTACCCACGAGGGCGCTGAGGCTCATGAGGTACAGCGGCGTGGACCAGGCGATCTTCGCGTTCATTCGCCGACTCCAAACGACCACAACGAGAGGGCGCCGCCGATGGCGACCAGCGAGACCCCACCGACGAGCAGCGTGTTGGCCACGAAGGCCGACTGCTCTGCCGCCGAGAGATGCCGCAGCGCGGCTCGAGCGCCGCTGTCGGCGACGGCGGCATCGCGGGAAGACAGCGAGGCCAAGCCGAAGCCGACGGCGCCACCGAGCGCCGCGACGCCGGCGGCTCCGAGGGCAGCGCCGCTCGTGAACAGCCAGGGGAAGTCACGAGGCGGATTCGCGGACGAGCGCTCGCGGGTCGGCTCGTCATCGGTGGGCGCTGCCGGTGTTGGGGTTGTCTTCGGCGGCGGTTCTGCAGCGGATACGGTGGGCTCGCTCGGTTCGCCGACGCGCGCGCGCGCGGCCTCCATCTCGGTCGCCACGCGCGGCGAGATATCGGGGGCGAGCTGTACGGCGGGATCGAGCCGGAGGGCCCGCTCGAAGGCCACTCCGGCTTCGTCGAAGCGCGCGAGCTCGCATAGGTTCACGCCGACCCAGACCTCGACCCGGGCCTGGTCGCGCGCGCTCAGCCTCGGGTCCTCGCGCAGCGGCGCGAGATCTTCGAGGGCCGCGGCGGCGTTCATCTGCTCGAAGTGCACGAGCGCCTGACGGAAGCGGGGATCGTGCTCGAGCGGCGTCAACTGCGACGCCAGCATCATGACGACGACAAAGCTCATCGGCCGCGAGCGTAGCACGGCAGCGGGGGGGCACCCACCGGCTGCCGGAGCGACGTCAGGTGCGGAACCCCTCGAGGTCGAGCTCGTGCTTCTCGAGCCAGCGATAGACCTGCTTGCGAGAGCGGCCGGTGGCCCGCGCGATGCGAGCGACGTTGCCCCCATATCGGGTGAGGAGGCGGACGAGCTGCGCCCGATCCGGCGCCGGGCCGGCGACCTGAGGCTCGCTCGCCGGCGGCCCCAAGCCCTGCGCGTCACCGGCGATCTCGTCGTCGAGCGCGGCCGGCAGGCGCGGGGCAGCCGCCGGGCTCGCGTCGGTGCGATCCCCCGCCGGCGTCATCGCTGTCTCGGTCCGCAGGCGTTCGGCGACGAGCGAGAGCCGCAGCGCGGGCTCGCCTCGCCCGCGCACCTTCAGCTCGGTGGCGGCCTTGACCAGCTCACGAACGTTGTAGGGCCAGCCGAACAACAGCAGCGCCTCGGCGAGGTCAGGCTCGAGGGGCGGGTGCTCGTCGCCGAGCGCGTGCGCCAGCAGCGCCAGGATGTCCTCGCGGCGCTCGCGCAACGGCGGCAAGCGCAGCGTGATGTCGGTCAGCCGCGCGTACAGGTCCGCGCGGAAGTCGCCGCGCGCGATGGCGGAGGTGAGGTCGCGGTTGGTCGCCGTCACCACACGCAGGTCGACGGCGCGCGCCGTGGTCTCACCGACGCGCGTGATCTTCCTCTCGTCCAGCGCACGCAGCAATTTCGGCTGCAAGGCCACGGGCAGCTCCCCGAGCTCGTCGAGGAAGAGCGTGCCGCCGTCAGCGTCCTCGAAGAAGCCGGCCTGATCCCGATCGGCGCCGGTGAACGCGCCCTTGCGATGCCCGAAGAGCTGGCTCTCCGCGAGGGACTCGGGGACCGCGCTGCAGTTGACGGCGACGAAGCGTCCTCGTCGTCCGCTGCATTCATGCAGGGCGCGCGCGCATAGCTCCTTGCCGGTGCCCGTCTCCCCGAGCAAGAGCACCCACGCGCTGCTGGCACCGACGAGGGCCAACTGCGAGCGAAGGAAGCGCATGCTCGGCGCCGAGCCGACGAGCCCCGGCAGCTCCGCGTCGTCGTTCACCAGCGGCCGCCAGCGCAGCACGAACAGAGTGTCGCCCATGCGCACGACGTCGTTGTCCTGCAGCGCGGCGCGCTCCTGTCGCACACCATTGACGGAGGTGCCATTGCTGCTCCGGTTCTCGACGGTGACGGCGCCGCGTCTGGCGTCCACGAGCAGGGTGGCGTGGTGGCGAGACATGCGCGCGTCGTCGGAGATCCGCATGGCGTCAGCGTCCGAGACGGCTCGGCCGACGTCGATGCGGGGCGATGACAGCGTCCAGGGAGCGAGCGCGTCCAGCGGCCGGGGGGCGCCCTCGGCGGGGCGGTAGACGGGGATCAGCGTCGGCAGCGCCCGCGCGCCATGCTCGCCGCCGCCCCGCGCCGGCGCCGTAGCGTTGAACGCGGCCGCGGTGATGGCCGGTTCGTCACCGCCCTCTGTCAAATCGTCGCCGTCGCTCATCGCGGGGCAGCGTAGCAGGATGCCAAGTCGCGCTTGATCGCCGCGAGCCACCGCTCGGACGGGCTCGAGCTGAGCTCCGCCCCGAACCGCGAGCGGATCGAGCCCGCGTTCTTTTCGCCTGCATTCGAGCTCCCGAGGCGTTACGCCTCGTGGGCACCGGGGAGTGGCTGGCCTGATCTGGGTCAACCCCTACATTCTTCAGATGGGTTTCCCCGAGTGCGATCCGCCCCTGCCAGACTTCGATCATCAGCTCGAGGAGGCCTTCGGACCCATGCAAGAAGCCACCGGTCGCGGAGGCATCGCCCTGCGCTCGTTCGCGGGCCACGTGCACCACTCCGAGCGCCTGACGACGCCGCTGCGCGTCGCGCACATCACGGACCAGCACGTCGGGCGGGTGACGCCCTTTCGCATCCAGATGGAGGCCGTGCGCATCGCCAACCGCGAGCAGCCCGACCTCGTCATGCTCACGGGCGACTTCGTTTGTCACAGCCACCAGTACCTCGACCAGCTCGAGGAGGTCATCGGCTCCTTCGACGCGCCCGTGTTCGCCGTGCTCGGAAACCACGACTACTGGTCGGGCGCCGACGAGGTGAAGCGCGTGCTCCTGCGCGCGGGCGCCGAGCTGCTCGAGAACGCGCACACCTCCATCACCATCCGGCGCGAGCGCGTGCAGGTGGTCGGCGTCGATGACGCCTACACTGGCCACCACGACGTCGAGAAGGCGGTCTCCGGCCTCGATCCGCGCCTGCCCACGGTCGGCCTCAGCCACATCGCCGAGATGGCGGACGCGCTCTGGCGCGCCGGCGTCCCCCTCGTGCTCTCGGGACACACGCACGCCGGGCAGATCACCGTCGCCAAGCTGCATGAGATCGCGCTCGGACGCCTCGCCGGCCACAAGTACGTGCACGGCCTGTACGGCTCCCGTCGCAAAGGCCTCGACACGGGCGCCGTCTACGTCGGTGCCGGCATCGGCGCGGCGGTCATGCCCCTCCGCCTCGGAGAGCGCGGCAAGCGCGAGGTGGCGGTCTTCCAGCTCGGCGCCCAACCCGGCTCCATCCAGGAGCACCACGTCGAGCAGATCGCGCTCCCCGGCCGCGCGGTGAACGAGAAGAAGAAGCTCGCCCGCCAGCTCGCCGTCGAGAAGAAGCGCGAGCGCCGCGAGCGCCGGGCCGCCAAGCACGACGGCCGCCCCGCGGGCGAGCACGCAAACGACGCGTAAAGGCGCGGATCCTGGTTGACGGCACCGCCCCGTAGCCGATAGGAAGCACTGCCTTAACACCGCTCTTGGGGTGGTAGTTAAGTCGGTTATAACGCCGGCCTGTCACGCCGGAGGCCGCG
>CAYLZW010000123.1:0-10404 GCA_964388085.1 uncultured Myxococcales bacterium
CCGCCTCCGCGAACATCGGCGCGCTCGACCCCGCCCCCTCCGCCACGCTGCTGTTCCCCTACCTCGAGGCCGACCCGGCCGCAGGCGGCACGCGGGACACGCGCATCATCGTCGAGAACGCCGCTGCCGCGTCACAGCTCACGCACGTGATCGTGTGGACCGATCTCGGCGTGCCCGTCTTCGACTTCGACGTGTACCTGCCGGCCAAGGGCCGCCTCGAGCTGTCGCTGCGCGCGCTGCTCGCGGGAGAGGTGCCGGAGAGCGCGCCCTATTCCGACGCCGGCTGCGCCATCCCGCGGGCGCCCTTGTCGCCGGACGAGGTGGCTGACCTCGGCGCCGCGCTCACCGGCCAGCGCCTGCCGAGCGCGACCAGCGAAGGCCTCGGCTGCCCCGGCGTCGATCACGGCGACGCCCTCGCGCGCGGCTACGTCACCGTCGATGTGGTGAGCGAGTGCGGCACCAGCGACGAGGTGGCGGACGGCAGCTACTGGGGTACGAAGCTCGCGCACGAGAACGCGCTGATCGGCAGCTTCACGATCCACGAGGGGGACGGTCGCCCCTCGTACGCGGAGCAGGCGGTGCACGTCGAGGCGAGCCTGGCGCACGAGGCCACCGACGGCGTGGTCGACATCGACGGCTTCCCCGACCGTACCTTCTACGGCTTCCTCGTCGGCTACAGCGGCAACGACCACCGCGAGTCCCTGCCGACGCTGTGGAACACCTCCTACAGCGCGGCGCGCTCGGACCTCGTCGTGTGGCGGGAGAGCAAACGCGCGCTCCTCGATCCCGCGGCCGTCACCTGCGGCTTCGCGCAGGCGGCGCTCGCGCTCGACAGCAACAATGTGTTCTACGTCGATGAGTCCGAGCAGATGGTCGAGCACGGCGGCTCGCTCCCGTTTCCACGCGCGACGGGCCGCTACCCCGCCGGTGGCGCCGAGGGGCTGCCCGTCCCCTACCGCGCGGGCGCCGTGCTCTCGAACCTCAACTTCGACGTCGCCGACGTGCCGATCTCGGTCGCCGGCTTCGCGCAGTCCGTGGTGCTGTCCGCGACCCGGCCGGACGCGGTCGGAGACGCGGTGCACGGCACGCTCGCGTACGGCACGCCAATCGACGACGGTATCCGGGAGGACAGCGGCTGGGTCGCCCCCGCCGGCTTCGACGTCGGCGGTGTGAGCTATACCTCGAACCTGGCGATGATGGACCTGCAGCCGGCGGCCACGCTCGTCCTGCCTTACTTCGAGGTGGCGCTCGACGACCCGAACCGCGCCACCACCGAGCTGCGCATCGTCAACACGGGCGCGTCGGCGCGGCTCGCGAAGCTCACGCTCTTCACCGACCGCGGCGTCCCGACCGAGAGCTTCATGGTGTACCTGACCGGCTTCGACATCGAGGCCATCGACCTGCGCCTCTTGTTCGAGGCCGGCCTCGTCCCGCGAACCGCGAGCGACGGGCAGGACCCAACGGACACCGTCTCGCCGCAAGGCCCGAAATCGCAGGACATCAATTTCGCCAGCTGCTTTTCCCGCTTGCCGTTCGAGCGGCTCGACGACGAACGGGTCGCGTTCTTGCGAGCCGCGCACACCGGGCAGCCCGTCGTCGCGTGGGAAGACCGCTGCGGCGGGCGTACGCTCGGAGACGACATCGCGCGCGGCTACGTCGTCATCGACGATTACAAGGCCTGCACCGACGGGCCCTTCGTGCCCGAACACGCGACGAGCATTTTCGGCGACCGCGACGGGCTGGCCGGTAGCTTCGCGGTCCGAAATCGCGCCGACGACCTCTCGTGGGGCGGCGCGCTGCTGCCGTTGCACCGCGCGGGTGGCGCGCTCGATTCCGGTGACGTCAGCTTTTACGGCTGGCTCGACGGGTGGGCGAACGCCGGCACCTCCGAGCCGCGAGAGCCGTTGCCCGGCGCCTTCCGCGTGCCCTTCGTGAACGGCCCCGACACGGGCGAGAGCGAGCTCGTGCTGTTCCGGCCGGTGCACCGCGCGCCGGAGCCGTACGCCTGCGACGCGGCGCCGGCGTCCTTCGAGGGCACGCTCTCCGTCACGGCCTTCGACGACGCCGACAACAGCAGCGTGCTCGCCGCTTTTGTCCCCGGCTTCGTCGCGGGGCGCGTGTCGCTCGCCCCCGACGAGCTCGTCGTGCCCTACGCCCGGGGCGCGCTCGAGGTCGACCTCGACTTCGCGGAGGCGGGCGGGCCCTCGAGCGCGCCCGACGCACACATGGGCTTCGTCGGCGTCATCCAACGTCCCTCGGGGAGCGCGGACGCCACCTTCCTGCCGGGCTCCCCCCTGCGCCGCGCCGGAGAGCAATGACATGACCTTCGCACCCCGATCGGCTCCCGCGCTCGTCGCCGCTCTGCTCACGCTGTCGCCGGCGTTCGCCGAGGCGCAGAGCTATGAGTGCAGCTCTTCGTTCGGGACGAGCTGTGCCGACGAGCTCGTCGACGCGCACCGCCGCTCCCCTGCGCCCGCGAGCACGCCGGGCATCTTCGAGAGCACGCTCACGGTGCTGCCGGGCCTGTGCGCGGACGACAGCGTAATCGTCGACGTCGACGTCGAGCTCGACATCGTGCACTCCTACGTGGGTGATCTCAGCGTCGACCTCATCCATCCGGACGGCACGCTGGTGCGGCTGCTGTACCGACCCGGCATCGGCTTCGTCGAGCCGAGCTGCCCCGGCGACGATGTCCGCGTCACCCTCGATGACGAAGGCGAGATCGCCTTCGACGCCTGCGGCACGCTCATCCCCGCGCTCGAGGGGCGCGCGCGTCCCTGGAACCCGCTGGCGCTCTTCGATGGACACGTCCGCAACGGCACCTGGCGGCTGCGCGTCACGGACAACGAGCCGGGCGAGCGCGGCGTGCTGCGCGGCTGGACGCTCCACCTTCCGTGCACGCTGAACCTGCCGATCGCAGGCATCGAGGCCGTCGACGGGCTCGTCAGCGAGCGCGGCGACGACGACACGGCGACCCTCCGTGTGACGCGCGCCGGGGACACGTCCGCCGACCTCGAGATCCGGTACCAGGTGGCCGGCACCGCCTCGCGCGAGGACATCGAGGAGCTGCCCGGCACCCTCACGCTGCCCGCCGGGAGCGCGTCGGCCACCTTCGACGTTCACGCGGTGGCGGACGATCTCGATGAGATCGACGAGACCGTGGTCATCACCCTCGCCGACTCGGCCCGCTACGAGATCGGGCCGCGCGCCAGCGCCCAGGTCCTCGTGCGCGAGCGGTCGCCGGGGAGCGAGGCCGACGCCGGCAGCGACGAGCCCGACGCGAGCGTCAGCCCGGGCGACGCAGGGGCGCGACAGGTCTTGGACGCCGGCAATCCTGGCGGCCCTCCCGACGAGAGCTGCGGCTGTTACGCGACGCACGACCCGAGGGGCACGGGGGCCCGAGCGTCCCTGGTCGCGCTGGCGCTCCTCGCGCTGGCGTTCGGTCGTCGACGCGGCCGCCCGCGCTCCTGGCCGCCGCGCGGACTGCACGACGACGCGGCCACCGTCGAAGCGGTAGACCCGCGCTCAGGCGTCGATGAAGTTGCTCCACGCGCGGGTGTCTACCGGGCGCCTCCCGGCCTTGCCCACGAGGACGTCCGCGATGGCCTCGACGATGGGCAAGCCGGGCGCGCGCTGCAGCCAGAAGAACTCCCCCACGGCGTTCACCTCGAGGAACACGTGCCGACCGTCGGGCGTGACGATGAAGTCGCAGGCGGCGTAGTTGAGCCCGAGCTCGCTGACGAGGGTGAGCAGCTTGTGCTCCACGTCGGGCGGCAGCGCATAGGGCCGCCAGGCCTCGAGCAGGCCGACGCCGTCCCTCCGCCAGTCGAGCGAGGTCTCGTCGCGGCGCTGGGAGTCGACCGCCGCCGTGAACACGCGCTCCCCGACGATGGTGCACCTCAGCTCGATCTGCTTGTCGACGCGCTCCTGGAACGTCATGGGAGCGAAGCGCAGGCCGTCGAGCTCCTCGAGATCCGCCGCCGTGACGTCGTTGGTGAAGACCACGTTCTCGACACCCTCGCGATAGATGGCGAAGGAGTGCTGCATCTTGGTGACGAGCCGCCCGCCGGTCTCGTCGTAGAACGCGCGCACCTCTTCGGGATCGTTCGAGAACAGCGTGCGCGGGACGTCGAGCCCGAGGGCGAGCGCGCGGCGTAGCTGCAGCTCCTTGTGGTCGGTGCGCCGGACGCTCTCGATGGGATCCATGTGGAAGCAGGGCAGCGCGGCGATGGTGCCGAAGAGATGACGACGAGCCTCCTGCACGCACGCGGCCCGGGTGTCGCCAAGGCTCGCGGGCAGCGCTGCGCCGGCGTGAAAGCGCCGGTACCAGACGGCCGTCACGTCGCGCAGATCGAAGGTGCCCTCCGGCGTCTTCAGCAGCAACCGCTCGTCGTCACGGCCGTAGCGCGTCGCCAGCTTGACGAGATCGGGGAAGCGATCGCTGTCGCAGCGGATGGGCTCCGCACCACGCTCGCGCAGGGCGTCCGCGACCATGCGCACCGAGTGATTGTCGTCGCTGCGGGTGATGAGGAGCACGCTCACGTCACGTCCCTTCGTCCGTCGCCAGCAGCTCGGCGGCGATGGCGTCCGCGATGGGCAGCTCGAGATCGCGCTCGAGCCAGCCCCACTCTCCCGCGGGGTTCACCTCGAGGAACACGTGCTCGCCCTCGGGAGTGACGATGAGATCCACGGCTGCGTAGCGCAAGTCGAGCGCGTCGCAGAGCGCGAGCAGCTTCGCCTGCACGTCGTCAGGGACGTCCGCGGCCAACCACTTGACGTCGCTGCCCGGCTCCGTGCGTCGCCAGTCGATGGCTCCGCGCGGGTTCGCGCCGGCGTCGATGGCGCCCGTGAAGCAACGGCGCCCGACGACGATGACGCGCAGCTCATGGTGCTTGTCGATGAGCGCCTGGAAGATCTGCGGGCAGAGCCGCAGGCCATCGAGGTCACTGATGTCGTCGTCCGAGAGCGCGCTCGTGTACACCATGTCGCCGCCGGCGTTCATGGTCTGCGAGAGGGCGCCGAGGAGCTTCGTCACCGCCCGCTTGCCGCTCCGCTCGTACAGCGCGCGCGCGTCCTCGGGCGCGTTGGTGACGACGGTGTCGGGCACGGACAAGCCGACCTCTTGCGCGAGCTTCAGCTGCAAGAGCTTCGACTCCGCGCGCAGCATCGGCTGCAGCGGGTTCACCCACCGCGCGCCCTCGAGCAGCGACAGCGTGTCGAAGAACGCCGTGCGGGACTGTGCCCGGCAGCGCCCCGCGAAGCGCGCGTCGACGTCGGCGGGCATGGCTCCAGGCCACAAGCGGCGGGCCCACACCGCGGGCACATGATCGAGCGCGATCGAACGAGAGGTGCCGAACGCAGCGTCTGCGATCTCGAGCACGAACGAGCGCTGTCCGGCCGAGAAGCGCGCGCTGAGGGAGAGGCTCGTCGGGTAGCGGTCGGTATCGACGCGAAGCGCGTCCACGCCACGGCGCCGGACGGCCGCCTGCACGAGGTCGATCGTGTAGAGATCGCCGCTGTGCGTCAGGAGCAGGACGGGAGCGTCCACGGGCGGCCTCGGGGCTCTGGTACGGCACGCCTCGGGACCGTACGGTGACGACGTGGGCGACGGCAACTGGCAGTTCTGGATCGATCGCGGCGGTACCTTCACCGACTGCCTCGGGCTCGCGCCGGCGAGCGGCGAGCTGCGGGTCCAAAAGGTGCTCTCGAGCGACCGCGCGCCGCTCGTGGGCATCCGCGCGCTGCTGCGCATCGCTGACGACGAGCCGATCCCGCCCTGTAGCGTGCGCATGGGGACGACGGTGGCGACGAACGCGCTGCTCGAGCGCAAGGGGGTTCGGACGGCGCTCGTCATCACGCGCGGCTTCGCCGACCTGCTCGAGATCGGCACGCAGGCGCGGCCACGCCTGTTCGATCTCGCGATCGTGAAGCCTCAGGTGCTCTACGGCGCCGTGCTCGAGGTGGACGCCCGCGCGGCGGCGGACGGCAGCGTGCTGTCCCGTCCGGATCCGGCGGCGGTGCGCGCGGACCTCGAGCGCTTGCGAGCGGACGGCTTCGAGAGCGTCGCCGTCGTCGTGCTGAACGCGCACGTGTGTGCTTCGCTCGAGGAGGAGCTCGGCAGCGTCGCGCGAGCGGTGGGCTTCTCGCACGTGGCCCTCTCGCACGAGGTAGCGGCGGAGATCGGCATGCTCGCGCGCGGCGACACGGCGTGTATCGACGCGTACCTGACGCCGCTGCTGGTGGAGTACCTGCGCACGCTGAAGGCCGAGCTGCCGGGGAGCGAGCTCCGCGTCATGCAGTCGAGCGGCGGGCTGATCGCGGCGGAGCGCTTTCGAGGACCGGGCGCGCTCTTGTCCGGACCCGCCGGCGGCGTCGTCGCGTGCGCGCACCTCTCTCGCGCGCTCGGCCTCGAGCAGGCGGTGGGCTTCGACATGGGCGGCACGTCCACGGACGTGTGCCGCATCGGGCCCGCCGGCACGTTCGAGCGCGGCTTCGAGCACGAGGTCTCCGGCGTTCGGCTGCGGGCGCCCATGGTCTCGGTGCACACGGTCGCGGCCGGGGGCGGGTCCCTCTGTCGCTATCAGGACGGCCGCTTCCTGGTCGGGCCCGAGAGCGCGGGCGCCGTGCCGGGACCGCTCTGTTACGGGAACGAAGGCGCGCACGAGCTCACCCTCACCGACGTCAACCTCGCCCTCGGCCGCGTGCTGCCCGACCGCTTCCCGTTCGCGCTCGCGCGCGGCCGTGTCGACGACGAGCTGGCCCGTCTGGCGGCGCTCACCGACATGCCGTCCGCGGACGTCGCCGAGGGCTTCTTTCGGGTCGCCAACGCGCGCATGGCGGAGGCTCTCAAGCAGGTGTCGGTGCAGCGCGGCTACGACCTCCGCCGTCACGCCCTGCTCGTGTTCGGCGGCGCCGGCGGCCAGCACGCGTGCGCTCTGGCGCGTCTGCTCGACGTGGAGCGCGTCGTGCTTCATCCCCTCGCGGGGGTGCTGTCGGCCTACGGCATGGGCCTCGCTGACGTGCGCTGGCAGGAGGACGCCGACGGCGGGCGCCGGACGCTCGACGACAGCGCCTTGGCCTCCCTCGAGCCCACCTGGCGGGAGCTCGAGCGGCGCGTGCGCGAAGTGCTACGAGGCGAGGGCTTCCCGGACGCTGACGTCACCCTCGCGCGCACGGCGGAGCTGCGCTACCGCGGCACCGAGACCGGGCTGCAGGCGCCGTTTGGCGACGTGGACAGCATGCGCGCGGCGTTCGCGCACGCGCACCAGCGGCTGTTCGGCTACACGCGCGCGGAGCGTCCGCTCGAGATCGCGGCCGTGCGCGTCGAGGGGATCGGGCACACGGCGCTGCCGGACATGAGCGTCCCGAGCGCACCCCTCCCGCGCGGCCGCACGAGGGAGACGGACCTGTACGCCGGCGGCCGCTGGTACCGCCGGGTGCCCGTCGTCTTCCGCGATGAGCTGCGGGTGGGAGAGTCGCGGGTCGGGCCGCTCGTGGTGCTCGAGGCGACGGGCACCATCGTCGTCGACCCCGGCTTCACGCTCGAGGTCGTGGAGGGGGACGTCGTCATGCTGCGGCAGCAGCGCGCGCCCACCCGGGCGACGACGAAGCGCCACATCGGCCGCGAGCGCGATCCGGTCTCCCTCGAGCTCATGCACAACGCGTTCATGTCCGTCGCCGAGCAGATGGGGGAGGTGCTGCGGCGCACGGCGCTGTCGACCAACATCCGCGAGCGGCTCGACTTCTCGTGCGCCATCTTCGATCCCGCCGCAGGTCTCGTCGCGAACGCGCCGCACATCCCGGTCCACCTCGGCGCCATGAGCGAGACCGTCCGCGCGGTGCTCGACGAGCGCGGCCCGCTCGCACCCGGAGACGTCTACGCCTCCAACGATCCCGCGCGCGGAGGCTCCCATCTCCCCGACGTCACCGTCGTCACCCCTGTGCACGACGACGACGGTGTGCTGCGGGCGCTCGTCGCCAGCCGCGGGCACCACGCGGACGTCGGCGGCGTAACGCCGGGCTCCATGCCGCCGTCTTCCCATTCGCTGGAGGAGGAGGGCGTCGTCATGCGCGCGCTTCGCATCGTCGAGCGCGGCAGCTTCGACGAGGACGCCGTGCGCGCCGCCCTGGCGCGCGGACGGTACCCCGCGCGCGATCCCGAGCAGAACATCGCCGACCTTCAGGCCCAGATCGCGGCCAACACCAAGGGCGCCGAGCTGCTGCGAGCGCTCGCCGCCGACCTCGGTGACGACGTCGTGCACGCGTACATGGGGTACATCCAGGACAACGCCGCCGAGGCCATCGCGAGCGCCGTTCGTCGCCTCGATGACGGGGAGCGTACGTTCGAGGACGCGCTCGATGACGGCAGCGTCGTGAGGGTCGCGCTGCGGATCGCGGGGGAGCGCCTAAGCGTCGACTTCAGCGGCACCGCCCCCGCGGTGGGGGGAAACCTCAACGCGCCGCGCGCGGTCACCGTCGCCGCCGTGCTCTACGTGCTGCGCTTGCTCGCCGGCCGGCCCATCCCGCTCTCGGGCGGCTGCCTGCGCGACGTCGAGCTCGTCATCCCCGCGGGCTCGCTGCTCGACCCCCCGGCGGGGCACGCGGTAGCGGGCGGTAACGTCGAGACCTCGCAGCGCGTCGTCGACGTCCTGCTCGGCGCCCTCGGCATGCAGGCCGCCAGCCAGGGCAGCATGAACAACTTGACGCTCGGCGACGCTCGCTTCGGCTACTACGAGACCATCGCCGGCGGGGTCGGCGCCGGACCGGGCTACGACGGCGCCTCCGGCGTACACACGCACATGACGAACACGCGCATCACCGACCCCGAGGTGCTCGAGGCGCGCTTCCCCTTGCGTATGCGCGCGTTCTCTTTGCGACGAGGCAGCGGCGGCGCCGGGCGCTGGCGAGGCGGTGACGGCGTCATCCGAGAGCTCGAGGCGCTCGCCGCCCTCGACGTCAGCCTCCTCAGCGAGCGCCGCGTGCGCGCGCCGTTCGGGCTGTCCGGAGGCTCACCGGGAGCGGCCGGTCGGAACCTGCACAACGGCGTCGACGTCGGCGGGCATGTCAGCTTCCGGGCCAAGCCGGGTGACGTCGTGAGGATCGAGACACCGGGCGGTGGCGGCTTCGGGAGCGTCAGCCGCCGGCCGTGACGTCGACGCCATCGACCAGGATCCAAGGCCCCTCGAACGTGAACGTCCGGTGCGCCGTCGATCCGACGCCGGCGATCCTCTCGAGGAGATCGAACGCGTTTCCCGCGATGAGCGTCTCCTGCACCGCCGTGCCGCGCTCGCCCCGCTCGACGAGGAAGCTGCCCTTGGCGACGCCGGAGAAGTCTCCGCTCACGGAGTCGACGCTGCCGGAGAAGCGCCCCACGAACAGACCGTCAGCGAGCGCGCGCAGCAGATCTGCCTCGCTGGCGTCGCCGGTGGGGATGCTGAGGTTCGTGCTGCCGATGCCCGGCAGGGAGCGCGCGTCGCCGGTGGCGTGACCGGTGGACGAACGTCTGGCGCGGCGCGCGGCCTTGCCGTCGTAGAGGAAGGCGCGCAGGACGCCGCCGTCGATGAGGGAGACGCGCTCGTGCGGCATGCCCTCGCGATCGAAGGGCGTGGAGGCGATCAGGCCGGGCAGGGTGCCGTCGTCGACGAGGGAGAACGACGACGCCGCGATGACCTTGTCGAGCTTGTCCTTCAGGCGGCTCCTGCCCTTGTGCACCTCGTCGCCGTCGGTGGCGTCGAGCAGCGCGCTCACGAAGACCTCCTCGAAGGCCTCGGGCGCGAACAGCACCTTGCCCTTGTACGACCGCCCCGGCGCGGCGCCGAGCAGGTCGATCACCTTGCGGCCGAAGCGCTCACCGAGCGGCCGGGGCGACAGCGCGGCGAAGGCGCGGTGCCCCTCGTACACGTGATCGAAGGAGCCCACCTCGTCGCCGTCGACGGCCATGCCGAACAGGCCGTAGACGCCGGCGGTCTCGCTGGCGGCCGCGGAGACGCCCGTCGAGCTCACGATGGCGGTGTGGCTGACGTTCGAGGAGAACGAGCCCGAGTCGATGCGCACGCGCGGGTCCACGGCGAGGGCGCCCTGTAGCATCTCGTGGGCGAGGCGCACGGCCTCGTCGGGCGGCATGTCCGCGATGGCGTCGTCCCACAGGCCGGCGACGTCGCGGATCGGACGCGGCTCGAGCAGCCCGTTCGCCTCGTCGCCGGGAGCGCTCTTGGCGATGGCGAGCGCGTCGCCGAGCGCCTCGTCGAGGGAGCGCTCGTCGAGGCGGTTCACGTACGCGAAGCCGGTGCGATCGCCCCGAAACACGCGCAGGCCGATGCCGTCGTGCTCGTCGACCTCGCCGCCCTTGATGTCGTTCTGCTCGAGGGAGACCGAGGTCTCGCGCACGTGCTCGGCGAACACCTC
>CAYLZW010000123.1:10504-15492 GCA_964388085.1 uncultured Myxococcales bacterium
TGTCGTTCTGCTCGAGGGAGACCGAGGTCTCGCGCACGTGCTCGGCGAACACCTCGGCGCCCGTGGCGCCGCGCTTCGTCGCGCGCTCGACGAGGCCCGCGCACAGGCCGAGCAAGCGCTCGCGCTGCTCGCGCGCGTTCTTGCCGGTCGTCATTGCGCGCCCTCCTTGCCGGCGATGGTGACCGTGCAGCGCAGGTGCGGACCACCGGCGTCGACCTTCGCGGGCTGCCCCTTGCCGCAGTAACCGGAGCCGAGCTCCCAGGCGAATTGATCACCCACGGCGTCGACGCTCTCGAGCACCTCGAAGGCGTCGCCGGTGATGGTCGTGCCGCGGTGCAGCGGCCCGAGCTTGCCGTTCTTGATGGGGTAGACCTCGCCGACGGCGAACATGAACTCGGCGTTGGCGTCGGCCTGACCGTTCCTGGCAGAGGCGAGGAGCAGGCCGTCGTCCGTCTCTCCGATCATGCGCTCGAGCGGCGAGGTGCCGGGCTCCACGTAGGTGTTGCGCATGCGGATGAGCGGCTCGTTGTCGTACTCGAACGCGCGCGCGTTGCCGGTGGGCTCGACGCCGAAGCGCGCCGCGGTCTCGCGGTTGTGCAGATAGCTCTTCAGCACGCCGTCCTCGATGATGACGGTCCTGCCGGCGGGCACGCCCTCGTCGTCGATGAGCACGACGCCGCCGGCCCCCGCCTCGTGCTCACTGTGGCCCGAGTCGCAGAGCGTGATGAGCTCGGAGGCCACGCGCTTGCCGAGCTTGCCGGCGGCGGCCGAGCCCGCGAGCACGAAGTCAGCCTCGACGGTGTGCCCGATGGCCTCGTGGATCAGCAGGCCCACGACGTCGGGCGCCAGGATGACCTTCTTGCGGCCGCCCTCGACGTAGCCCGCGCGCAGCAGATCGACGGCGGTGCGCGCGGCCTTCTCGGCCATCTCCTCGGCGGAGCGGCGCGCGAACAGGTCGCCGAAGCCGCCGGTGCGGCCCTCGGCCTCCATGTGGCGCTGCAGCTCCGCCTCGAGGGAGGCGACGGCGGTGACGCGGAGCTCGGGCTTGGCGTCGCGCAGGTGCACGCGCGCGCCGTCGCTGGTGAGCACGAATTTCTCGTCGATGAGCTCGCTGTAGCGCGCCGATCCCGAGTGGATGCGCTGCGAGTGGGAGCGCACCTGCGCCTCGCTCTTCAGCACGAGCTCGATCTTCTCCTCGAAGGAATGGTCCTCGAGCGGATCGCGCGCGTCGGTGAAGAACTGCCCGTTCGTGAAGCGCGGCACGACGAGGTCGGGCACCTTCTCGCTGCGGGTGCGAGCGGCGGCCTTCGCGGCGGCGCGCGCGGAGGCGACGGCGCGCACGAGCGCCTCTTTGCTCAGCTCGCTCGTCGACGCGAAGCCCCAGGCGCCGTCCACGAGCGCGCGCACGCCCACGCCGGCGTGCCGCGCCGCGCGGGCGCTCTCGACCTTGCCG
This sequence comes from uncultured Myxococcales bacterium, assembly GCA_964388085.1. GTDB lineage: Bacteria > Myxococcota > UBA727 > UBA727 > CAYLZW01 > CAYLZW01. The sequence goes on from CAYLZW010000123.1 coordinate 11,958, forward strand.
TCCTCGACGGAGACCGAGCGCGATCGCCGATCGTGATAGCGGAGCTCCAGGAAGCCATCGCCCCCGAGAGCAGACTCGAGCAAGTCGAACATTCGGCCTCCACCCGCGCGCGCCTCCGAGAGCACGGCAGCTCCGGCAGCCTAGGCTTGCGCGCCTCCCGGGACCATCATGAACCCGAAGGGCTCGATGCCGAGGCGCGCGTAGGCCTCTTCCCAGCGCTGCTCGAGCGCGACGTCGAAGAGCAGCTCGGGATCGAAGGCGGCGTGCAACCAGGAGCCTCGCTGGAGCTCGGACTCGAGCTGTTCTTGCGCCCAGCCCGCGTAGCCGAGCAAGAGCTCCCAGCGACCCTTGAGGGTGCCGTGGGCCGCGGCCTCGAGGAGCTCACGCGAGGGCGACACCGAGATGGTGGGCGAGACCTCGATGCCAGGCGCGAGCGGAGCGCTCGCTGCATGCTCATACAGCACGAAGCCGGAGAAGCCCGACACCGGCCCGCCGATGAGCACCGGCCGATCGTCGACGCTGGGGCGGATGTCGAGCTCCTTCAAGAGGCCGTGCAGGCTCAGCTCGCTGGTGCGGTTCACGACGAAGCCCATGGAGCCCGTCGACTCGTGCGCCGCGAGCAGCACGAGCGAGCGATCGAAGTTGGGGTCCTCGAGGGGGGGCGGCGCCACGAGAAACCCGGGCGCCAATCGATCGTCCAACCGCGCGCCCGTGCTCTCGCTCGCCATCGGCTCAGTGTAGTCCTTCGGCCCGTCGCCCGCGACCGCCATCGTGTTCGTGACCGAGGCTGCGTGCCACCTCAGGCCATGGCGACGACGCGGATGACGAGGGTCTCGCGCAGGGCGGGATCCGAGGTGCCGAGCAGGAGCGGGTGGTCCGCGCCGGCGCCGAGGCGGGCGAGCACCTGCAGGCGCTTTCGGTTCTTGAGCGCCGCCTCGGCGAGGGCGGCCTCGAACGCAGCCATGCTGAGCGCGCTCGACGCGGGCGCGCTCACCAGCACGCCACCCTCGTCGAGCAGCCGCAGCGCGCGCCGGTGCAGATCGATGGTCGCCTGCGCGGCGTCGTCCGCGGCAGCAGCCGGCTCCGTACGCGCGGGCGGGTGCAGCACGACGCAGTCGAAGCGCTCGGCCGCCTCCTCGAGCCGCCGCAGGTGCTCGGCGGGATCCTCACACACGACGCGGATGCGATCGGCGATGCCATTCCTGCGCGCGTCCTCCTCGATGGAGCGCACGCAGCCCTCGTCGGCGTCGACGAGCACGACCTCACCCGCGCCCGCGTCGGCGAGCTGCAGGCCATAGCCACCCCAGCTCGCGAAGGCGTCGAGCACGCGGCCGCGCGCCCAGCGCCGCAGATAGCGCTGGTGATCGAGCTGCGCGGTCACCGCGAACAGCGACGAGGTCGCGAGCAGATCCACGCTGAGCAAGAGGCGCCCGTGGTGGAAGCGCACGGTGCGCTCGTCACCGACCACGAGCCGCGGCGCGCCTTCGTGCACGGGCCAGTGCGCGACGCTGCTGGCGCCGGTGAGCTGCACGAGCGCGTCTGTGAGCGGCGCCACCAGGGGCTCTACCTCGAGGCTGTCCGCGCGCACGGCGAGGCCGTCGCCGAAGCGATCGACGTAGAGGCCAACGACGCCGTCGGCGTCGGCGTGGCAGAGCCGGTAGGCGTCGGCGCCCAGCAGATCCTGCCGGCGGCGCGAGTCGGCGCGCTCGAGCCGCGTACGCAGCAGGGAGAGCGGGTCTCGCGTTCGCGCCGAGGTGACGAGCCGCAGCGCGCGCTCGGCGGTGGTGCCGAGCAGGCCGGTGCCGAGGGGCAGGGCGTTCTCGTCGACGAGGTCCACGAAGGGGCCGTCGCCATCGTCGCGCGAGAGCACGTCGTCGGCGTGCAGCCACGGTGAGGCGCGCCAAGCCTGGCGCGCGACCTTCCCGCGGACGACGACGGTGCCGTTGAGCTCGAGCATGATGTCTCCAAGCGGAGCCGGGTCGAGGACGCCGCGCGATAGCGCCGGACGTTACCACGAGCGTGCCCGCGCCAACGCGAACGCGAGCCTTGCCCTTTGCGCGGCATTTCGGGACAACCACGCGCGATGGACGTCATCGGACCGCCGGCGACCTTTCGGGAGCACGTCGTGCCGCGCCTCGTTGTCCCCGGCGCCGAGCTGATCCTCGACGCGCTGCCGGACCTCGACGGCGTTCGACGCGTCCTCGAGGTGAGCGCGGGGACGGGCACGCTCACGGCGGCGCTCGCGGAGAAGCTGGCGGGCTCGGCGCCGCTCACAGTCCTCGCGCGCGAGGATCTCGCCGCGCTGCCGGCCGTAGGCGAAGGGGTACGCTTTCTCCGCGCGGGCGCGGAGCGCTTGCCGTTTCGCGACGCTTGCTTCGATGTCGTCGTCGCGAACCTGGCGCTCGGCGCGCGCGCCTATGACGCCGCGCGCGTCGCGGCGATGCGGCGAGCGCTCGAGCCGGGCGGCGTGCTCGTGCTGAGCGCGCTGCTCGGCGGCAGCTTCGACGAGATCTTCGACGTGCTCACGGAGGTGGCCGAGCACACGCCGGACGCGCGGCTGCTGGCCGGCGCGTCCGACGCGCGCCGCGAGCTGTACGACCCTCGGGAGCTCGAGGCGCTCCTGCGCGATCAGGGGCTCGTCGTGGAGGCCGCTGGCGAGCAGGAGCGGGCGCTCTTTTACGAGTCCGGCGCGGCCGCCGCGGCGGATCCGCTGCTGTTCGACTGCCTCGCTGAGAGCTGGCTCGGCTCGGCGCCGTCGGAAGAGGTCCGCCGCGAGGCTGCCCGCTTCCTCGACACCTACCTCGGGGGCGGCGCGCACGCTCCCGAGCCCTTCGCCGTGCGCGTGAAGACGGCCGTGCTGCGGGCGCGGCTGCCTCGTGACGCGCCAGCGGCGTGAGGTAGGGGAAGGTAGGACTGTCCGTCGCTTGCAGATCGCGCTTTGTGGACACACGTTGTCTTGCGCAGCACGATCTCCCGTTAGCTCTCGTGCCTGCTCCAGCTCTACGGAGGCTGCCCATGTCCCTGATTCGTGACCTTGTGATGTCCGCCAGCGTGGCCGTCGGGAACGTCGCCAGCCGCGAGCGCGACCGCGAAGGCCAGTCCTCTTGGGATGACGGGCGCCCGAAGGCCCTCGGAGACCGCGCGCGCGGGCGCGTGCAGGCCATCGCGCAGGAGGGCGCCGCCAAGCTCACGGTCTCGCAGACGGCGCACTTCGGCGCCAAAGAGATCGCCAAGCGCGTCTCCGGTGACGTCGCCAAGAAGGTGTTCGGCGTGCTGGCCAAGCAGCCCGCGCTCGCCGCCGGCAGCGCGCTGTTTGCCTTCGACACCGCGCGCGATGGTTATCGCTTCGCGCGCGGCCGCATCGACGGTCCGGAGTACGCCGAGCGTGTTGCCGGTAACGCCGCCGGCCTCGTCGGCGCAGGCGCGGGCGCGCAGGTCGGCGCGTTCATCGGCACGCTGGCGATGCCGGTCGTCGGCACGGTCGTCGGCAGCGTCATCGGCGGCGTCGCGGGCGGCATCGGCGGCGACACCTACG
>CAYLZW010000124.1:0-5528 GCA_964388085.1 uncultured Myxococcales bacterium
ACGTCATCCTGCGCTTCGGTGATCACGACATCGACGACGCCAACGAGCTGCCGCTGATCGCGGGGGACGCCGGCGTGGGCGAGAAGGTGAAGATCGTCGTGCTGCGCAAGGGCCAGCAAAAGGACATGGCCATCGTCCTCGGCGAGCACCCCGAGAACATGTCGGAGTCGGACGCCGCCGCGCTCAAGAAGTCTCCCGAGCTCTCGAAGAAGAGCGGCGGCGGCCGCGGCATCGGGGTCAGCGTCGTCACCCTCGACGGCGACGATCGCCGAAGGCTCGGCCTCACCAGCAAGATCGGCGGCGCGCGCGTGGTCAAGGTGGACTTCGGCTCCCCCGCCTTCCACGCCGGCCTGCAGGCGGACGACGTCATCGCCAAGGTGAACGACCGCGACGTGAAGGACGCCAAGGAGCTGCAGAGCCTGGTGAAGAAGGCGAAGAGCGGCGAGGTCCTGCGCATGTTCGTGAAGCGCGGGGAGGCGACCGTGTTCGTGGCGCTGAAGAAGCCTTGAGGGACTCGCGGCCTCTGGCTCAGTCGAGCGGCGGCACGTCCCGCCCTTCGCCATGCTCGAGCACCCAGAAGCGCTCCGACGTCACCGCGCTGTTCGCGAGCGCGGCCGCGAGATCGCGCGTCGGCTCCTCGTAGCCGTCGTCCGCGAGCGCGAACGTGCCGTAGTGGATGGCGACGCTCGTCTGCGCGCGCAGCTCCTCGTGGGCGCGCACGGCCTCCTGCGGATCGATGTGCACCGGCGCCATGAACCAGCGCGGCAGGTAGGCGCCGATGGGCAAGAGCGCGAGGCGCAGGGGGCCAAAGCGCTCGCCGACCTCGCGGAAGTGTCCGCCGTAGCCGGTGTCGCCCGCGAAGAAGGCGTTGCCGGACTTGCTCTCGATGACGAAGCCGCCCCAGAGGGTCTTGTCCCGATCGCTGATGCCGCGCGCCGAGAAGTGCCTGGCCGGCGCGGCGTGCAGCGTGACGTCGTCGCTGAGCTGCGCTGACTGCCACCAGTCGAGATCCTGGCCGCCCTCGATGCCCTCGCGCAGGAGCAGGGCGTTGTTGCCGAGCGGCACGAAGATGCGCGGCGCGTCTCGCTCGCGTAGGCGCTCGAGCGTCTCCACGTCGAGGTGGTCGTAGTGGTTGTGGCTGACGAGCACGACGTCGATCTTGGGCAGGTCCTCGAAGCGAAGGCCGGGTGGACGCACGCGCTTTGGGCCCGCGAAAGAGACCGGGCTCGCGCGCTCCGAGAAGTGCGGATCGGTCAGGATGTTGAGCCCGTCCACCTGCAAGAGCACGGTCGCGTGGTTCACGAAGGTGACGCGCATGGCGCCGCCGTCTACCTGTGCGGGCGGCTTCGGGCCGGGCTCGTCGTCGATGAAGTCGGGCCAGGGGCCTTGCTTGCGCGTCACCAGCCACTTCAGCACGTCGGTGACGTTCTGGTGGCCGGTCGCCTCGCGGTTTTGAAAGCGCTCGCCGTCGAAGTGATCGCTCCGCGGCCCCCGGTAGGCGGGCGCCGCGAACACGCAGGCGCCGAGGAACAGCGCGCCCCCCACGACGACGAGCGCGAGCGCGGCGAGGGCGAGCACCATGTTCCGCTTCCTCGCCCTGCGCGCCATGCGCTCAGCGTCCCGCGAGGCCCTGCTGGCGCAGGCTCTCCTCGAGCTTCTTGCGCACGTCGGGCGGCAGGTTCTCCATGCCGGGGATGCCGCCGCCCATGCCCTGCGGCGGCGGTGGCGGCGGCGGCAGCTTCTTGAACAGAGCGAGCGGCTTGTCGAAGCGCACCTTCTGGTGCTCGGCCACCGCGTGGATGTTGCCGTCCTCGGCGCCGAGCACGTACACGCGCTTGCCGCCCTCGTCCCCCGGCACCGCGGCGCCGAAGGCGATGGACTTGCTGGTGCCGCCCGCCAGCTGAAGCGTCAGCTTCGTCGTCGGCGAGCCGGTGCCGTGCCCGGCGGGAGCGTCGGCGTAGCGCTGCTGCGCCTTGAGGCGCGCGAGGACCGAGAGCGCGGCGTCCACGCGGCCGGGATCGAACTCGTAGCCCTCCGGCGGCGCGCTCGGCTGGGTCATGGTCCAGGCCCCGTCCTGCTTGCTGAGCTCGACGGTGCCGCCGGGGCTCGTCAGCGTGAAGCGCTCCACCGCGCTCGGCTCGAAGCGCACGAGCGTCAGGTCGCGCAGCTCCTCGATCGTCTTCAGCAGGTTCTTCGTCTGGTAGCTCTGCAGCAGGTAGATCTGCGGCTCGCCCTCGATCTGGGCGTAGATCCGCTTCTGGTCATCTTCCTTGCCGAAGCGGACGGCGACGCTCTTGCCGTCCTTCCGCTTGACGACGACGCGGCCGAGCGCGGGCTTGTCCGACAGGCCGGTCTCGTCGGCGCTCTTCGCCTCGTCGACGAAGGCGCTGGCGCGCAGGTTCGCGGCCGTGCTCGCCACGCGGCGCAAGAGATCGCCGTCGCTGCGGAAGCCCTCGGGCAGCGCCACGTCGCTCGCGAAGGCCCAGGTGGTCTTCGTGATCGCGGACTCACCTTCGCCGCTCGACTCCTCGCGCGCCTCGAGCGTGTAGGAAGCCTCTGCCGCGGGCTCCACGAGGACGCTCTGCACGGCGGCGAGCTCCTCGTCGAGCAGCTTCTTCTTGCGCCAGTCCGAGACGTCCTTTTGCAGCTTGGCCGCGAGGCTGCCCTTGCCGACGAACACCTCGTCGCTGCCCTGGAGGCGCAGGTAGTGGCCGCCGCCTTGCGCCGAGCGGCCGAACACGAGGGCGAGCGGCTCCTTCCCCGGCTGGTGCACGGTCACCTGCAGCCCCTTCTCGTCGTCGACGCCGAGCTCGGCGTGCTTCTCCGCGCGGCCGGTGACGAAGGTGCCGGCCTCGAGCTCGCCGAGCGCGTCGAGGGCCTCAGTCACCGCGCTCTGTTCGGCGGCGAAGCGCGCGTCGGGCTTGTCGGGGGCGGCCACGGTCCAGCCGCCCTCGCCCTTCTCGAGCAGCGCCGTGTGCTTGCCCGCGAGCTCGATCTTGCTGACCGCGTCCTGCTGCACCTCGGCGAGCGCCAGCGTGCGGATGCCCACGGCCACGCGATCCTCGCGCGTGACGAACACGAGCACGAGCAACACGAGGAACACAGCGACGGAAATGAGAGCGTTACGGTGCGGGAGCTGGGTGCTCATGTCTCTCTCCAGTCCAACGAGCTGGGCAGCGCTCAGGCGGCCGAGGTCTGGTTGAGGCGACGACGACGGGACTCCCGCCGTTGCCAGCGGATGAGCCCGTACAAGACGAGGAGCAGCGGCACGCCGACGGCGTTGCCGTACTTCACGAAGTTGCGGGTGCTGTCGGGCAGCTCCTCACGCAGCGGCGGGTCGATGAGGCCGCGCGTGCGCATGCCGAGCAGCGCCGGATCGAGCAGCAGCCAGTCGACCATGTTGAGCGTGAGCGCGGCGTTCGCCGGGTTCAGGAAGTCGTCGCGCACGATGCCGGCCGTGCCCGCCACCAGCACGCGCGACTTCTTCTGGCCGCTCGCGCTCGTCGCCTCCGCGCTCTCCTCGTCGGCGCCGCCGGCACCGTCGGCCGGCGCGGTGTCGTCGCTCGCCCGCGCGTTCTCGGGGTAGTGCGCGGGCAGCGCGCCCTCGACGGACGCCATCAGGTTGTAGGGGCCGGTGAAGATGGCCTCCACCCGCTCGGCGAAGCGCTGCGGCGCCATGTTCATCGGCGTCGCGTCCTCGAGCCAGGACTTCTCGGTCGACTTCGCGAGGATGGTGCCGCTCAGCTTGCCCTCGTTCGCCTTCATGACGTCGTCGCTCAGGTAGACGGCCGTCGGGAAGGGCATGGTCACGTCGGCGAGCCCGCGCGTGAGCGCCGAGTCCCCCTCGAGGCGCGGCAGCACGGGGATGAACGGGTAGCGCAGCGGCATGTTGACCACCATGGGCCCCATGCGGCGCTGCACCGAGAGGCTCGCGGAGCTGACGTCGGCGACGAGCTGGCTGCCGAGCTCGATGCCGTAGCTCGCCAGCAGGTCGCCGAGGCCGTGCTCGGTGGGCTTTGCCTGGAAGGTCTTGAGGTCCACGTCGACGTGATCGATCAGGAAGGCGGCGCTCTTGCCGCTGGCGAGGAAGGCGTCGATGGCCTTCAGCGCGGGCTCGCCGTAGCTCTGCTTCGGACCGAGCACGAGCATGGCGTCGATGTCGTCGTCGATCTTGCCGTCCTTCAGATCGGCCGGCAGCGTGACCGGCTTCACCTCATAGACCTGCTCGAGCAGGCCCTTCAGGTTGGCGAGATCTTCGCTGAGCGAGAGCTCGCCGTGCCCCTGGGCGATGCCGAGCACGGGCACGCGCGTGCGCGTCAGGTTGCGGATCTGCGTCGTCAGGTTGTACTCGAGGTCGCCCGTGGACTGCACCACCGGCAGGACCTCGGTCTCCTCGCCGTAGCGCACCACGAGTCCCATGTAGGCGCGCTTGGTCTGCGCCTGGTCCTCCTCGATGACGCGGATCTCGACGGGGCTCACGCCGAGCCGCTCGAGCTCGCTCTCGATGGAGGTCTTGTCGCGCATGCGCCGGCCGAAGATGTCGACCTTGACGTCCTTCTTGATGGCCTTGTCCTCGTCGGTCTCGGCGCTCTCGGGGTCGATGAACTCGTAGCTCAACATGCCCTTCGACGAGGCGCGGTACTCCTCGAGCAGGTCGCGCACGAACTGGGCGTTCTGGCTGAAGGGCGGCGGCAGGTTGGCCGTGAAGTAGGCCGTGACCGTGACCGGATCCTCGAGGTCGCTCATGGTCTTGGTCGACGCGGACGAGAGCGTGAACACGTCGTCACGCGTGAGATCGATGCGCCAGAAGTGCTGCACCGAGAGGATGTTCAGGCAGACGAGGCTGCCGATGGTCGAGAGCAGGATGATGAGCTTGTCGCGGTCTTGCGTTCGAGGGCGCGCCATCGCTGCCTCCTACTGTCGGACGCGCCCGAGGGTGCGGACGCAGAGCCCGAGTCCCACGGCGCTGAGGGAGAGGAAGTACACGACGTCACGCGAGTCGATGACGCCGCGCGCGATCGAGTCGAAGTGCACGTCGGCCGAGAGGTAGGTGAACAGCGCCGAGGCGCTCTCGGGCACGAGGAAGGCCACCCAGTCGACGAACACGAAGCTCGTGCAGGCGACCGTGCCGAGCACGAAGCCCACCACCTGGTCCTGCGTGATGGCGCTCGTCCACATGCCGAGGGCCAAGAAGCTCGACGACAGCAGTAAGAGCCCGAGGTAGCCGGCGATGACCGGCCCCCAGTCGAAGGCGAAGCCCTCGGCCACCAGCGTCGAGATCGTGAGCGGAAAGAACAACGAGAAGGCGAGCCCGACGGCGACCATGGCGAGCGCGCCGAGGAACTTGCCGAGCACGACCTCGCCGTCTGTGACGGGCAGGGTCAAGAGCGCCTCGAGCGTGCGCGTCTTGCGCTCCTCGGCGATGAGCCGCATGGTGACGGCGGGGCCGAGCAGCATGAACACGAAGGGCGCGAACATGAAGTAGCGCCGCATGGTGGCCGTGCCGTCGACGAAGATGCCGCCGAACA
>CAYLZW010000124.1:5628-15445 GCA_964388085.1 uncultured Myxococcales bacterium
AACATGAAGTAGCGCCGCATGGTGGCCGTGCCGTCGACGAAGATGCCGCCGAACAAGAAGAACAGCAGCACCGCGCTCGTGACCAGGAACGCGCCCAGGAACACATACGCGATGGGCGAGTTGAAGTAGGCGCGCAGCTCACGTCGGGCGATGGCGAGGGTGTTCGTCATGCGAAGTGTCCTCGAAACTCGAATGGGCGACCGGAGGGAGCAAGGATGGGAGGGGCCCCACGTTGAGCTCTGCTCGCGTGGGTGAGGGGCGCAGCCCCTCGGAAGTCAGGCGGCGATGGCGAGAGTGTTCGTCATGCGAAGTCTCCGCTCGTCGAAATAGAAGGGCAGCTCAAGTCGTCAGTCGGCGGAAGGTGTCCTCGAGGGAGACCTGACGGCGCTCGAGTTGCAGCAGGATCATGTCGTTGTCGACGCAGGCGTCGAAGAGCGCGCGGCGGGGATCTTCTTTGCCGCTGGTCTTCAGCAGGAAGGCGAAGCAGTCCTTCTCCTCGGCGCTCTGGCGCTCGATGTCCTCGATGCCGGGCAGCTTGGCGAGGATGCTCGTGACGCCCTCGATGGTGCGCGTGGAGCCTTGGCGGATGGCGATCTCGACGTGGATGCTGCCCATCTCGGTGGTGAGCTGCGCCGTCGGGCTGTCGGCCACGATCTCGCCGTCGGAGATGATGAGCACGCGCGAGCAGGTGGCCTGCACCTCGGGCAGCACGTGCGTCGACATGAGCACGGTCTTCTCTTCGCCGAGCTGCTTGATGAGGTCTCTGATCTCGAGCACCTGGTTCGGATCGAGGCCGGTGGTGGGCTCGTCCAGGATCAGCAGGTCGGGGTCGTGCAGCATGGCCGCCGCGAGCCCCGTGCGTTGGCGGTAGCCTTTCGAGAGCTGCGCCACGTTCTTGCCGCGCATGGCGCCGATGCCGCAGCGCTCGACGGCGCTCTCGATCTTGCTCTGCCGCTCGCTCTTTGGCAGCTCGCGAATGTCGGCCAGGTACTCGAGGTACTCCTGCACCATCATGTCGTCGTAGAGCGGGTTGTTCTCGGGCAGGTAGCCGATGCGCCGGCGCGCCGCGACCGGATCCGCCGTGACGTCGGTGTCGCCCACCCTCACGCTGCCCGCGCTCGGAAGCACATAGCCCGTGAGGATCTTCATCGTCGTCGATTTGCCGGCGCCGTTCGGGCCGAGGAAGCCCACCACCTGCCCCTTCGGGACCTCGAAGGTGATGCCGCGGAGCGCGTGCGTGGCGCCGTAGACCTTCGACAACTCCCGGATGCCGATCATGGGTGCTTCCATGAAGACCTCATCTCCTGGCTGTTGCGCGTGCGCGCGAAGCTAGTCCCCTCACGACGAGCGTCAAGTCCGCGTGCGATAGCGATCGCGACCCGCCGGCGCAGTGGGTTCGTTGCGCTTGGGACCGCGAGAACGCGTTGGCTCGTCGATCTATTTCGAGCCTGCGGATCGATTCCCGATTACTTCATGACCTCGAGCAGGGTCACCTGGAACACGAGCATTCCCGCCGGCGCCCCCGGGCGCATGGGGGTCTCGCCGTACGCGAGCTCGGCCGGGATCCAGAACAGGTAGGTGTCGCCCTCGTCCATGAGCTGCAGGCCCTCGGTCCAGCCCTTGATGACGCCGCCGAGCGGGAACATCGCCGGCTCGCCGCGGGTGACGCTCGAGTCGAACATCTTCCCCGACGTGTCCCAGCCCGTGTAGTGCACCTTCACGCGATCGGCCGCGCTCGGCTTCTGACCGCCGCTCTTGTCCTCGAGCGCCTTGTAGGCGAGGCCGCTGGCGGTCTTCTTGGCGTCCGCCGGCGGCGCCTTCAGATCCTTCGGCGGGTCGGGCAAGGGCGGCGGCTCGGGCATCTTCTCGACGCTGATGAGCTCGACGTCGAAGGTGAGCTGGCCCGCGGGCGCGCCCGGACGCATGGGCGTCTCTCCGTAGGCGAGCTTGGCGGGGATCCAGAAGCGGCGCTTCTCGCCCACGGTCATGAGCTGCAGGCCCTCGGTCCAGCCGGGGATGACGCGGTTCAGCGCGAAGGTCGCCGGGCGGCCGCGCGTCACGGAGCTGTCGAACATCTTCCCGTCGCTGGTCCAGCCCGTGTAGTGCACGGTGACGCGATCGTACTTGCCCGGCTTGTCGCTGCCGGTGCCCTTCTGCAGCACCTTCGAGGCGAGGCCGGACTCGGTCTTCTCCGCGTCCGCGGGCGGCGCAGCGACGTCGGCAGGGGCCTCGACGGTCTTCGGCGCCTCGGAGCCAGGCGCCCTGGTCGGGTTCGTCGCCGGGGTGTCGGACTTCTTCTCGTCGGTCTTCTTCTCGTCGGCGGGCTTTTCGTCGCTCGCCTTGCTGTCGCCCGTGGGCGGCGACTGGCAGGCGGCTGCGAGCGCCGTGGCGAGGGCGAGGGCGAGGGCGTAGGTGAGATGCTTCATGCGCGCGGTATAGCGCGCCCCGAAGCGCTCACCAGCAGGGTTTCTGCAGGGGCGCGCGGCGGCTCCGTCACTCGGCGGCTCCGTCACTCGGCGGTCTTGTCGCCCGCGCGGCCGACGTCGGCGCCCCGGCGCCTCAACGACGCTTCGGCCGGACGACCTTCGGCTTCTTCTTGCCGCCGGCGACGTCGTACTCGCCCGTGTCCGCCTTGGCGGGGCCCGCTTGCGAGGCGCCGTTGGCCGCGCGCGGCGAGCGCACGTTCTCGAAGTCGCCGTCGACGTAGGCCGCGCCCGCCATGGCGCTCTTGTCGATCAGCATGGTGGAGGGCCGGCGGGGCTTGGCGTCGTCGTCGCTGGCGGCGCTCTGGCCGCCGTCCTCGTCGAGGAAGCCGAGGCTGAGCGAGAAGTCGCAGATGTCGAGGCGGTCGCCGATGCCGAAGGGCGCCGAGCCCGTGAGCTGCTTGCCGTTCAGCTTGCAGCCGTTCTGGCTGCCGAGGTCGTGCACCAAAAAGCCGTCCGCCTCCTGCGAGATGCGCACGTGACGACGAGAGATGCTCTTGTGGCCGATGGAGATGTCGCAGCTCTGGGAGCGGCCGATGACGATCTGCTCCCCGACGAGCGCGAAGCGATGCGTGCCCTCGGGCCCCGTCAAGGTCAGCACCGGCGTCTTCTCGCTGGCCTGCTCCACGCCTGTGACGCGCACCTTGTAGTGACCGACGCCAATGATGTCGCCCGCGAGCAGCGGCCGCGGCTCGGTGACCTTCTCGCCGTTCACGTAGGTGCCGTTGGCGGAGCCGAGGTCCTGCACCCAGAGGGCGGCGCCGCGCTTCTCGATCTTGGCGTGCTTGCGCGAGAGCGCGCGGTCGTCGAGGTGCACGTCGGCCGTGTGCTCGCGGCCGATGACGAGCTCCGGCCCCGTGAGCGGCACGCGCAACAGCTCGTCGCCCTTCAGCTCGACGACCACCTCGGGCATCGCGCCCTTCTTGCCCGAGCCCGACGACGACGGCGGCGGCGAGGGGGCGGGCGCCTTGGGCGGCGGCGGCGTAGCGCTTTCTCCGCGCGACTTCGCGGAGGGGGTGGCGGCCGACGTCGCCGGGCGCTGCAGCGCGGGCGGCGCCGGCGGCGGAGGGGGCAGCCCGCCGGCCTTGCCGTCCATGGCGACCGAGGGGGGAGGAGGCTTCGCGGGGGCCGCCAGCAGCGCGTCGAGATCGGCCAGATCGTCGTCGAGGATGTCGTCCTCGGCGTCGGTCGACGGCGCGGGCTTGGGAGCCGGCGCGGGCGGAGCGGCGGCCGCCGCCATCGCGGGCGGCGACGAGCGCGCGCCCTCGCGTACGGGGCGGATGATGAGCCCCTCGCCGTCGGTGCGCACCTCGAGGCGCGTGTCTTTGTCGATGCCGAGCAGCTCGAGGATCGGCTTGTCGATGATCAGCCCCAGGCTGTTGCCCACAGCGGTGAGGGTCTTGATCATCGGATTCCCTTGCCTTTCCGGTCTCAGCGCGCTGGTTTGCCCACGGTTATAACGGGGCTGGATGGCGGGGGTAAAGTTTGCTCGGGGCCGCGCGCGCTGCCGGCGGACGCCGCCAAGGGGTTCGACCCGCTGGCGCGAGCCCCTCTTCCGTCTCGAGCCATGCCGTGATCTGAAGGCCGGGAGATGCCGCTCAAGCTCAAGTCCCCGCCGCCGCGCGTGCAGCTGACGAAGGTGTTCACGACGCCCTTCGACAACGCCGTCGCCACCGCGCGCACCTGCTACTCGAGCCGCATCATCACCGACGAGGACGTGGCGCAAAAGCCCGCGCTCCGGGACCGCATCGCCGAGAGCATCTACCTCGCCGGGCACCACACGACGCTGCAGCACGCGCACTTCCAGTTCACGCTCGAGAACGTCAGCCGGCAGGCGCTGTGGTCGTTCTTCCACGCGCACCCGTTCTACAACTCCGAGCAGGTGAGCCAGCGCTACGTCGAGGTCAAGGCTGGCCGCGTGCTCGTGCCCGACCTCGGCGACGCGACCTTGACCGAGCGCTTCGAGGCCTGCGCGCTCCGGCAGATGGAGAGCTACCAGCGCCTCTTGCGTGACCTCGAGCCCGCCGTCAGCGCGGTCTACTACGGCGTCTTTCCGGCCCGAAGGGATCGCGCGACCGGCGAGCCGCTGAGCCACTCGCGTAAGTACAAGCGCTACCACCAGGCGGTGAAGAAGCGCTGCCAGGAGGTCGCGCGCTACGTGCTGCCCATCGGCACGCACGCGCACCTCTACCACACCATCAGCGGGCTCACGCTGCACCGCTATCACCGCGTCGCCGAGGCGCAGGACTGCCCGAGCGAGCAGCGCCTCGTCGTCGACGAGATGATGCGGCAGGTGTCGGAGGTGGACCCGAGCTTCTTCGCCAAGGCCGAGGCGACGCTGCCCGAGGCGGAGACGCACGAGGCGCTCGTGCTCGCGCGCGCTCGCGCAGGGCGACGAACCGCGGACGACGCGGCCGCCTTCTGTCAGGAGTTCGACGCCTCGCTCGAGGGCCGGGGCTCAAAGCTCGTCGACATGACGCGCGCGCCCGGCGCCGTCATCGCGGCGGCCCTGCGCGAGGCCTTCGGGCTGCCGGCGAGCGCGCTCTCCGACGACGACGCCGTGGCGCTCGCGCTCGACCCGAAGCACAGCCCCTACCTCGGCGAGGCGCTGAACCTCGGCACGCTGTCGAAGGGCATGCGCGCGCTCGAGCTCGTGTCCTTCACGTTCAAAAAGCGCCTCTCGCACTCCGCCGACAGCCAGGCGCAGCGGCATCGCATGACGCCCGGCGCGCGGCCGGTGCTGTGGACCCAGATGACGCCCGGCCGCCCCGACTACGTCACGCCGGCGGTGCTCGAGCACGAGCTCGCCCAAGGCGCCAAGCGGCTCTACGACGAGGAGATGCAGCGCAGCTGGGAGGACATCGCCTTCCTCGCGGAGCGCGGCGTCTCGCCCGAGGCCTGGCAGTACCTGCTGCCGAACGCCGTCAACGTGCGCTTCACCGAGTCGGGCTCGCTGCTCGACCAGCACCACAAGTGGACCACGCGCCTCTGCTACAACGCGCAGGAAGAGATCTGGCGCACCACCCTCGACGAGGTGCGCCAGGTCGCCGAGCGCGCGCCCGAGCTGTCCGCGTTCCTGTTGCCGCCCTGTGGGCTGCGCGATCGCGCGGGGCAGAAGCCGGTCTGTCCCGAAGGCGAGCGCTTCTGTGGCGTGAAGGTCTGGCGCCTCCCGCGCAACGAGCTGCTGCGGGTGCTGTGAGCCGCCCGGCCCCGGCGCTCACACGCGATGCAGCGGACCCGGCCGGCGCGGACGGCGCTGCTCGAGCTGCACCTCGCGAAAGGCCTCGGCGAGCTCTCCCTCGGGTCCGACGATGCGCAAGAACACGCGACGACGCTGGCGAGCGAGCGGGCCGCGGCTCGTGCGGAGGCGACGGACCGTTGCGCACAAAGCCATAGGACCCCCGGGACATGCAGGGCAGGCCGCGATCGACCTCGAGAGAGGCCCCCGCGCCAGCCGGTTACGCAGAGCGTTATCGGCCGGCGCGCAGGCGCCGTTGTGGGGAACTGTGCGTGATCTGCCGGCCGCTCCCGACCCGGCGGGCTCAGGCCGGACAGTCGGATGGGCAGGTGCTCTCCTCGCCGAGCTCGCAGTTCTGGTTGCCACAGTCCGGGCTCCCCTCGTCGCCGCCCAGGCCGCCGCCGCCGCAGTCCGAGGGGCAGGTCGCGGAGGTCTCGCCGTCTTCGCACGCGTAGTTGCCGCACCAGCAGTCCACCGGACAGCTCGTGTGATCTTCTCCGGCGTCGCAGACGAAGTTGCTGCCGCAGCCGGACAAGCTGTCGAGGTAGGAGGTCGGGTCGCGCCCGGCGAGCAGCTCGCTGCCGTCGGGCTCGCCGTCGTCGTCGTAGTCGGACACGAACGGATCCGGGTCCTCGCCGTCGAGCGCCCAGTCAGCGTCGAAGTCAGGGTCGTAGTCGAAGGTGCCGAGCGCGAGCTCCTCGCTCGCGCGCAGGCCGTCACCGTCGTAGTCGAAGTCGTTCTCGCCGCAGTCCCGTGCACAGTAGAGGCGCTCGTCGACGGGAGCGGCGCTGTCGCAGATGCCGTTGCCGCACAGGTCCGGGCCGCAATCGGCGGGGCAGCTCGTGCTGTCCTCGTTCGGGTCGCAGATCGCGTTGCCGCACACGCCGGCGCCGCAGTCCTGCGGGCAGGAGCTCACCTCGCCGTGCTCGCACCGACCATTTTGGCAGGTGCCTGGGGTGCCCTCTGCGCAGTCGCTCGGGCACAGCGACTCCTCGCCCGTTTGGCACTGACAGTCGCCGCAGGTCGGCCCGTAGTTGACGAAGCGGACCGCGTCGCTGTCGAGGCCGCTCGAGGAGACCACCCGCTCCGGGCTCAAGGTGGCGCCGAGCGCGCCGCACCAGCCCTCGAGCCCCTGGGTGACCGGCGCGCCGCCGCCGTGGACGCGATAGGTGTGCAGCTCGAGCAAGGAGCCCGCCTCCTGCAAGACCACCTGCGCGCTCACCGACGGCACGCTGGAGTTGGCGTAATGGGAGAGCCCCTGCACGTCGATGATGAGCTCCCGGTTCGGCGCCGTGCCGCGCACCTCCCAGGCGGCGTTCGTCCTCGGCGTGGAGACGAGGTCGGCCCAGGCGAAGGCCACGAAGGCGTTGTCCGCGTCCGCCCAGGGGAACTGGGAAAAGGAGGGATACGCGCGTGAGGCGAGCGGAGCGAACAGGATGCGGCCGTCGAGGTCGAGCCACACCTCGCTCACCCGGCGGCCGAAGTAATGGAACGGGAACGCGAGCGGGATGGGACCGGCGACGTGCGTGTCGCCGCCGAGCAGGAGCGGGTTCTGGAACGGGGCGATCGCGGGCGCGAACGGGATGACGCTCAGGCCCGGCTCGACGCATGGGTCCGCCTCGTCGAGCGCGCCGTCGCAGTCGTTGTCGGCGCCGTCGCCGCACACCTCGGGCCCGGCCGCGCGCACCTGCTCGCAGACGGGCGCGCCGTCGACGCACGAGAGCTCGCCGTCGCCGCACACGCCCTGCTGTCCGCCCACGGCGCAGGGGCCGAGCTTGTCGACGCTGCCGTCGCAGTCGTCGTCGACGCCGTTACAGACCTCGCTGGCGCCCGGGTACACGGCCGCGGCGCCCTCGGCGCAGTCGCCGCTGCAGATGTCGTAGCCGTCACCGTCGTCGTCGGCGGCCAGGCAGCGTCCGGCGCTGCGGAGGCTGACCTCGACGGTGATGGTCCTGCTGCCGCTGCCGTATGGATCGACGAAGACGTACTGCCGGCGGCCCTGGAACGACTGGACGACGTCGCCCGCCGGTTGGCAGTTCGGCTCGCCGCCGGTGCAGGCGGCGTCCCCGTCGGACATCACCACGCCGGCAGCGTCGTTGCCGACGAGGCGGATCTCGACGTCGGTCATCGTCGGCACGTCGACGGTGAGCGCCTTCGCCATGCCCGGCGGCGCACAGCTCGACTCGAACATCTCCTGGTCGAGGGTGAGCGTGAAGCGGCCGCCGAGCCCGACGGGGACGCCGAGCGCGCCGCAGTCCTGCGCACGCACGGCGAGCGGCAACGCCCCTTGCGGGCACCCGAGCGGGGCGGACGCCGGCACGGCGCAGACGTCGTAGCTGCCCGGCGACAGGCCCGTCGTCGGCACGAACAGCAGGTCGGCCTCACCGTCGCCGCTGCCGCTGCCAAAGTCGTTCGGCACGGTCCGCAACGGCACGGCGGCGCCGCCGGCGCTCGGCACGGCGACGATGCGGTTCCCCGGGAACATCCGGCCGCGCACGAAGAACAGCCCGTCCTCGACGACGCTGCTCGGGCTCAGCTCCCACAGCTCGGGCTGCACGGCGCCGAGCAGGTGCGACCAGGTGAACGCGAGCTGCTGCGTCTTTTCGGTCTCGAGCAGCACGCGGTAGTCGCCGACGGGCAGCGTGCCGGAGGTGAACGTCAACAGGACCCGCTGTCCGTCGGGCATGCGGACGAACGTGCCCTGCGCGGCGACGCCACCGGCGAGCGGCTCCACCCGGAAGGTCCAGGTGGCGGGAGCGCCGAGCGCTGTGTCGCTGAACCGCCCGAGATCGTCGACGGTGGCGTGCATCTCGAGGCCGGCGAGATCGGTGTCGGCCGGCACCTCGGTCCGGTCGAAGCGCAGGTCGAGCGGCTCGGGGGCGAAGCTCGGCGGCGGCGGACCCGGCGCGAACGGCGCGATGGGCGCGGCGACGCCGTCGTAGCGGAAGCTCAGCGCGTAGGGCGCGCCCGGCAGCAGCTGCGCGCCGCCGGTGTGCGCGAACACGAAGGTCTCGCTCTTGCCGATGATGACGAGGGGCACGCTCGGGTTCTTGCCGCTCTCGTCGCTGAAGTCGGCGCCGCTGAGCTTGCTCGGGTTCAGCATGTCACCGGCGAAGAACAGCTGGCCGCCGTCCTCGTTGCCGTCGCCGTTGTAGAACACGAGCCGCGGCGCCTTGGCGAGGAAGGGCGGCGAGACGACGTCGATGTTCGTGCCGGTCAAGCGCACCACGTAGGGGGTGCCCGTGCTCGGCTGGTCGCTCGGCTCGAGCGCGAGATCGCTGCGCAGCGTGACGGCCGCGTCCGTCTGCGTCGTGATGGTGACGCTGCCGATGGAGGGTCCGCCGGCGCGCTCGATGCTCGCGCTCGTGACGCCGGCGAGGTTCTGGCCGGTGACCGTGATGACGTCGCCGGGGACGAGGGCGTGCACCTCCTGGGGCAGCACGACGCCGACCACGGGCACGCCGCTGTCGACGGCGGGGGCCACATAGCGCAGGGTCGAGTGCGCCGCCTGTCCGTCGGCGTTTTGGACGGTGACCGTGTAGGTGCCGGCGGGCTTGGCGGGCGCCGTGAAGCTCACCGTGGTCTCGCTGAAGGCGGCGCCGCTCACCGGCACGCCCGCGACCAACAGGAGGCCGCCGTCGGCCTGAAAGCCCGTCCCCGTGAGCGTGACGGCCGCGCCCGCGAGCGGCACCTCGGAGGGCATCAGCGAGTGGATGGCGGGCGGCGGCGCGCTCGGCGGCAGGTAGAGGAAGCTGCCCGAGGAGCGCTGTCCGTCGGCGTTTTTGACGGTGACCTCGAGCGTCAGCGGCGCCGCCGTCTGCACCTCGGGCATGGTGAAGACGACCTGGCTCTCGCTCGCGCTCGTCGGCACGAGCGAGCCGCCGCGCACGAGCAGCTGCGCGCCCTGCGCCAGCGTCCCCGCGAGCTCGTCGACGTCGAAGCCGCTGCCGCGCACCGTGACGACGTCACCCGCCGTGCCCTGTGCGGGCGTCACCTGAAACACCTGCGGCGGCGCGTCGAGGTCGGTGAAGTAGGTGAACACGCTCGTGTCGCTCTGCCCGTCGCTGTTGATGAGCCGCACGACGACGGGGCCCTC
>CAYLZW010000125.1:0-15322 GCA_964388085.1 uncultured Myxococcales bacterium
TGGTGCTCTCGATGATGCGATCGACCTCGGCGGCGCTGACGTCGATGCGCAGCTTGGCGATCTCTTGCTCGAGCAGGCGCTCGGCGATCAAGGTGTCGAGCACGTCACGCCGGCGCGCCTCGCGGTACACCTTGGGATCGGTGCCCGGCGGCGGCGGCTCGGCGCGCATGATGTCCTCGACGACGGACTCCACCTCGCTCAGGAGCACCACGCGCTCGTCCACGATGGCGACGATGCGCTCGACGACGAAGCCGTCCTGAGCGGCGACCTTGTCGGGCGTCTTCTCGGGAGCCGGCTCGGCGGCGCTGACGACGCCCGCCGTGAGCCAGGTCAGCGAGAGGAGCGCGAGGGCGTTTTTGTGCATGGTTGCTTCGCTCTGCGAGGTCCGCGCGCGGCGGTCTCGTCGTCAAAAAGAAAAATTCGCGAGCCCGCCTTCAGCGCGCGGGCGCGGACGGGCGCGGCACCGGCACCGCGCGCGGTGCGCCCTTGAGCGCCGCCCCGAACTCCTCCGCCCCGTGCGCCATCGCGGGGGCGGCCTCGTCCGGGCCCCGGTCGTCCTCGAAGGGACCCTCCGGCAGCTGCGCGACGCCCGCCTCGAAGGCGCGCTCCGAGATCGAGATCCGCGCCTTCGCTCGCAGCTCCTTCACGTGCTCCGCCAGCGCCTGCTCCTGTCGCTCCTGTCGCAGCTCGACCTCGAGGCGCCGTCGCGCCTCCTCGAACGGCTCGGCGCCGCCTGCCTGGCGGTCCGACACCTGGAAGATATGGAAGCCGAACTCGCTCGCCACCACGTCCGACGTCTGGCCGCTCTCGAGCTTGAAACACTCGTCGAACACCGGCGGCATCTGCCCGCGCGTGAACCAGCCGAGATCGCCGCCCTTTTCCTTCTCGGGCGCCTCGCTTTGACGACGAGCGGCCTCCTCGAAGGTCAGGCTGCCCTTCTTGAGCTGGGCGAGCACGTCGCGCGCCTCCTCCTCGGTCTTCACGAGGATCTGTCGCGCGCGCACCCGGTCCGGACGGATCTCCTTGGCGGTGGTCGCGTCCCAGCGCGCGCGTAGCTCCTCCTCGGTGAGCGCCGGCAGCTTGGCGAAGCGCTCACGTAGATAGCGATCGACGACGCTGCGGCGACGGATGCGCTGCTCGAACTGCTCGAGGGTGAGCTGCTCGGCGTGCAGCACGCGCTGGAACATGCCGGGCGGATAGCCGGCCGCCGCGCGACCGAGCTCGCGCTCCACCTCGTGCGCGTCCACCTCGACGCCGGCCGCGCTGGCCGCCTGGAACAGCAGCTCTTGCCGGATCATGCGATCGAGCACGTCGTGCGCGAGCCGCAGTTGCGCGTCGACATCGGCGATGCGCGCGGCGCCCGCGCGCGAGAGCTCGGCGACGAAGGCCGGCCGCGAGATCTCGGCCGCGCCCACGGCGGCCACGACGGTGGGCGGCTGGTTCGCGCGCGGATCCGACGGACAGGCCAACGACAGCGACGCCGCCAAGAGGAGCAGCGCCTGCCGGAGCCCTCGGCTCGCCATCGTCGCCCGCGTCACGCTCGTCATGCTCGCCTCCCGTGCAGGCTCCTGCCGCGACACCACGATCAGTGCGCGAGCTCGTCGGCGCCGGGCTCCTCGCCCGGCTCGTCGTCACCAGCGTGCCCATGGCCCCCGTGTCCGCCGTGCGGCGCGGGCGGCATGGCGCCGCCGCCCTCGACCTTCACGTCCTTCAGGCGCTCGGGATACATCTCGACGCCGAGCTGCTTCTCGAGCCCGTCGACGAAGGCGTGGAACGACGCCGTGCGCTTCTCGCGGTAGAGCACGTTGCGGATCTGGTTCTTCACCTGCTCGAGGCTGCGCTCGATGGGCTTGCGGCTGCCGGTGCGCTTGAACACGTGCCAGCCCTCTTTGCCCTCGACGACGGGCGTCACCTGGTTCATGTCCGCCGCGGCCCAGACGGCGTCCTTGGCGGCCGCGCCGAAGCGCTCCTCGATCTCCTTGGCCGAGATGTAGCGGAGGTCGCCGCCGTTGCGCTTCGAGCCGTCATCCTCGGAGTACTTGAGCACGAGCTGCTTGAAGTGCTCGCGATCCTCGAGCTTCTGCGGGTCGGCGGCGAGCTTCTGCGCCTCTTCCGCGCGCGCCTTGCTCTTCGCTCTGTCGTCGCCGAAGGGCACGAAGATGTGGCTCGCGCGCGCCATCTCGGGCTTGTTGTAGTCGTCGAGGTGCGCGTCGTAATAGGCCTTGATCTCGTCGTCGGTGATGTCCTTCAGGCTGACGCGCCCGTCGAACTCCTCGCGCGTCAGCTTCTGCACGAGGATCTTCTTCAAGGACTCCACCACCTCCGGATCCTGGTCGTAGCCACGCCGGAAGGCCTCGAGGGCGAGCACCTCGAAGCGCACCTGGTTCTCGAGGAACTCCTGCTTGCGCTCCTCGGACTGGTAGCGCGCGCGCACGAACGGGCTCTGCTCATTGAGGCGCTGCTCGATGTCCCCCGTCGTCAGCACCATGCTGCCGATCTTGGCGATGGGCTCGCCGCTGCCGGGCGCCTTGGCGCTCGGCGTCCGGGCGCTGCCCTGCGCGACGCCCCCGCCGGCGATGGGCTCAGGGCAGCCCGCCAGCACGCTGACGAGCGCCACGAGGGCTGCGGAGAGGAGGAGGGGCGCGTTCGAAAGGCTCGGCATCATCGGGTGTCCTCAGGCTCGAGCGCGGTGCTCTTGCGTCTACGGTGTCAACGGCCTCGGCAGGCAGGCGGTAGCACCGCTTTCGGCGAGGAAAAAGGCCGGTAGATCGATGACCTGTCTACGCATCCGGGGCTGCCGTGGCAGGCGCGGCGGACGGACGGCGCCGCCGCGGACGCTCGGTACCGGGGCGCCTGCATTGCAGGCACCCGAGCGGTCTGCCAACAACAGGGTGCACCGAAGGTCTTCCATGCGCACTCCTCGCTGGTCCCACCCCGGCTCCTGGCCGAAGTTTCTCGCGCTCACCGCGGGCGCGCTGCTGCTGAGCGCGGCGGCGTGCGACTGCGGCGGCGAGGTCGGCGCGGACGGCGGCGGGCTCCCTCGTGACGCGGGCGCGGATCCGGCCGCCGACGCAGGCCCGCGCGGCGACGGCGGCGCCCTCGTCGACGGGGGGAGCGGGCAGCCGCCGGCGACCCTCGAGCAGATGGCGACCGAGCTGTGCTTTTCGTACGCGCGCGGGCTGTTGAACCTCGAGCGTCACCTCGCGCTCGAGGCGCTGCCCGCTCGCTGCTCCAATGACGACGAGGCGCCCGATGTGAGCGCCACCGAAGCCCTGCCGATCGGCAGCTGCGGCGTGCAGGATCCGCGGCGCGACCTGTTCCTGCGCGCGCTCAGCGGCGGACGCGTCGCCATCTCTCTCGAGGCCTTCCGCGCCTGCGTCGACAAGGGCCGGGCCGTGCGCGCCGCGGGCGCCACGCTCGGGGATCTGCCCGCGCGCGCCGCCGGCCTGCAAGCGCTGCCGAGCGACGACGACTGCGCCGCCGCCATCACCCCGCTCGTCAGCGAAGCGGGCGCGGGCTGTGTGCAGGCCTGGGACTGCGTGGCGCCGCTCGCGTGCCAGGCCGATCCGCTCGACTCGTTCTCGCTCAAGTGCCTGCCGCCCGCCGCCGAGGGCGCGCGCTGCGACGACGCCCCCCCGTTCGACGACGTGCTCGCCCTGCGCACCTGCGCGAGCGGGCTCGCTTGCGTGCTCGGCGTGTGCACGAGCCGCCTCGCAGAAGACGCCGCCTGCAGCGACGACGGCGTCCCCTGCGCCGCCGGTCTCACCTGCCGTTCGAGCGCGAGCTGCGGCGTCCCCTCGCTGGAGACCGAGGTGTGCGCCGACGACGGTGACTGCGCCGCCGGCCTCTTCTGCGACGGCGCTACACTCACCTGCCTCGCGCTCTTGCCGCCCGCCGGCGACGGCGAGCCCTGCGTGGCGACGGACGAGTGCGGCGGGCTGTGCTCGGTGTGCCGCCCGCTCGAAGGCGGCGACGGCGGCACCGCCTGTCAGGATCGCGCCCCGGCGGGAGGCGCCTGCGCCACCGATGATCACTGCCGCGCGGGCCTGTTCTGTGACGCGGCCAGCGGCGCCTGCGCGCCCTACCGAGCGCTCGACGAGGCGTGCGGGCCCGCTGCGCCCTGCCGCGCGGGGCTGCTCTGCACGGACGAGCCGCCGCCGCCGCCGCCGCCGAACGACGCCGGCGTCGTCGTCGATCCCGACCCGCCCGTACCCGGCGACGGTGGCCCGAGCGGCCCCTTCTGCCAGGCGCCGCGCAGCGTCGGAGAGAGCTGCCAGCGCTTCGGCGTCTGGCGCTGCGGCGAAGGCTCGTGCGTCGACGACGTGTGCCGCGCCGGCACCTTCGGCGACCCGTGCCTCGGCGACGGGGACTGCCAGGAAGGCGCGCTCTGCGTCGCCAACACGTGCGCGCGCGCCCCCCGCTCGGGAGCCCCCTGCACGGCGGACGGCCGCTGTGACGACGACCTCCTCTGCCGCGCGAACCGCTGCGTCGAGCTGCCCGCCGCCGGCGAGGCGTGCACGGCCGATCGCCGCTGCGCCGCGGGCGCCTTCTGCCCAAGCGCCGCGACGACGTGTGAGGCCCTGCGCCCGCCGGGGCTGCCCTGCACCGCGGACGGCGAGTGCGCCACGGGCATCTGCCTCGACACGCTGACCTGCGGCGCCGAGGGGGCCTCCTGCCTCACCACGGGCAGCGCCTTCGCGCAGATCGTCGGCCTCTCGCTGATGCTGCCGCTCTTGTCTCGGCTGCGCCGCCGTCGCCGTCGCTGAGCGGCGCGAACGTCGGTACAACGTGCGCGATGCCGCCTTTCGTCATCACGCCGAACGGCCTCCGCGATGATGAGCTCGAGCGGCTCTGTGACGCGCTCTTGTCCTCGAAGCTCGTCGGCGACAGCCCGCTGAGCGGGACGTTCGAGGCGAGCCGCGGCTTCGCCATCGTGTTCACGCGCGCGGGTCTCGGCGAGGTGCGCGCGCGCTTCCCCTTCCTCGCGCCCTACCTCGAGCGCGTGCTCGACGACGCCGTACGCCGCTCGCTGGTGAGCTGGAAGGAGCGCCTGCTCGGCCAGAGCCTGCCGCCGGCGCCGAACGCGTTCTATCTGAACCTGCTCTTGCTCGGCCCCGGCGCGCGCGTGGGCCGCCACGTCGACGCGACCTTGCGTGACGAGAGCGGCGTCAGCGAGGTGGTGCCGCACTATGTCAGCGTCCTCTACCTGCGCGCTCCTGAGCTGGGCGGCGCCTTGCGCCTCAGGAGCGGCCCGCGTCACGTGGCCGACATCCTGCCGGTGCGCGGCGCGCTCGTGCTGTTCGACGGACAGCTCGAGCACGAGGTGCTGCCGTTCGAGAGCGCGGACGAACGAGCGCTGCGGGCGAGCCTCGTGTGCGAGCAATACGCCCTGCCTCCCGAGGGGCTCGCGCGCCTGCCGGCCTGTCGCGTTCATTCGCTGGCGGGCTTCTCGGCGTACCTGCGCGGCTGAGCCCTACACGTCGATCTTCTGCCAGCCCTCGCCGCGCCACAGCGACGTGAACACGAGCGCGCCGAGCAGGTTGTGTCCGATCTGCACGAACCAGATGGCGAGCAGCCCGAAGCCGAGCAGCGGGCCGACGAGATAGGCGGCCGGCAACAGCACGCCCCATTGCAGCAGCGTGCTCACGACCATGACGCGCCGTGTGTCGCCCGCGCCCAGCAACGAGAACTGCAACACGCGGCTGACGCCCTCGATGGCGACGGTGAGCCCGAACAGTCGCAGGGGCAAGCTCGCGGCGGCGACGACGCTGGTCGCCTCGCTCTCGTCGACGAAGACGCTCAGCACAGCCTCGGGGAAGGCGATCATCGGCAGCCCGAGGCAGCCCATGGCGACGCAGGCGACCTTCACGACATCCCAGCCCCACTGGCGCGCGTCGGCCGGCTGCTTGCGGCCAAGCGCTTGCCCGACGAGGGAAGCGGACGCCATGCCGAAGCCAAGGCCCGGCAGGATGGCCACCAGCATGATGTTCATCAGCACGTTCGCCGCCGCGAGCTCGACGGTGCCGACCTGTCCGATGATCCAGAACAGCGCCGTCAGGCCCCCCGAGAAGAACAGCTGCTGGACGCCGGTCGGGGTCGACAGGCGCAAGATGGTGACGAGGGTCTCGCGCGAGGGCAGCGCGCGCAGAAAGCCGCGCGTCCGGCCGTGGCGCAAGCCCAGCACGAAGTAGGTCGCGGTGCCGAGCCAGGTCGAGATGGCGGTGCCGATGCCCGCCCCCTCGGCGCCGAGCGCCGGAAAGCCGAGCTTGCCGTAGATGAGCACATAGTTGAGCGCGATGTTGCTCACGTGCATGACGATGAGCGTGCGCATGTAGAGCTTCGAGAGATCGACGCCGTTCCAGAAGCCACGAAAGCTGAAATTGACGCCCACCGCGACCACCGCGAGCAGGCGCGCGCGCCAATAGGGCACGCCGTGAGCGACGACGGCCGGATCGTCCACGAGGTAGGGAAAGAGCTTCGGCGCGAGCGCGTAGAGCGCGGCGGTGATGACGACGCCGAGCAGCAGCGAGAGCAAGAGCGCGCCGTTCAAGGGCAGCGCGGCCTCCCCCTCGCGGCCCTCTCCGACGCGCCGAGCGGCCACCGCCTGCACGCCGCTGCCGAGCCCCGTGAGGAACGCCTGCGACATGAAGGTGACGAACGACGCGAGCCCGACCGCCGCCAGCGCCTCCTTGCCGAGGTGGCCGACCATGGCCGTGTCGATGAGGTTCATGACGTTCTGCGACACCATGCCACCGATGATGGGCAGCGAGAGCGTCACAATGCGGCGCACGCGATCGTTCGGTAGCGGCAAGAGAGCTCCAGCGACGCGAGAGCGCCCTCAGGAATCGCGCGCGGGAGCCACCGTGATGACCACCGACTTGGACGCCGGCGTGTGGCTCTCGTCCGCCACGCTGTCGCGCGGCACGAGCACATTTGCTTCCGGGAAGTACGACATCGTGCAGCGACGCGGGATGTCATAGGGCAGCACCAAAAGGCCCGCGCCGAGGCGCTGTTCGTCGCCGAACCAGCTCGTGACGTCGACGCGCTGGCCTTCGCTGAGGCCCTCGGCGCTCATATCGTCGGGGTTCATGAACAGGACGCGCCGCTCGCCGTAGACCCCGCGATAGCGGTCGTCCGGCCCGTAGAGGGTCGTGTTGTATTGGTCGTGCGAGCGCACGGTCATGAGCAGGTATTGGCCGTTCTCGAGCGCGATGCGCGGCAGCGCCTGCACCGTGAGCTCGGCCTTGCCCGACGAGGTCTTCCACTCCCGATCGCGCGCGCCGTTCTTCAGCACGAAGCCGTCGCGCGCGCGTACGCGCTCATTGTAGCGCTCGAAGCCGGGCACCACCTGCTCGATGAGCTCGCGCGTCCGATCGTAATCCGCCACCAGGCCGTCCCAATCGACGGTGCTGCGGGAGCCGAGGGTCGCCTTGGCGAGCTCGGCCACGATCCACGGCTCACTGCGCAGCTCCTCGCCGGCCGGCGCGAGCTTGCCCTCGGAGCGGTGCACGACGCCCATGGAGTTCTCCACCGTGACGAACTGGGGGCCGCCTGCTTGCAGGTCGCGCTCGGTGCGCCCGAGGCAGGGCAGGATGAGCGCCGTGCCGCCCACCTCGAGGTGCGAGCGGTTGAGCTTCGTCGACACCTGTACCGTCAGCGCACAGCGCGCGAGCGCCTCGAACGTGCCCTTCGTGTCCGGCGTCGCGAGCGCGAAATTCCCGCCCATGGCGAAGAACACCTTCACCTTGCCCTCGCTCATGGCCTTGAGCGTGTGCCACACGTCGTAGCCGTGCGCGCGCGGCGCCTCGAAGTCGCAGGCCTTCGACAAGGCCGCCAGGAAGCTCTCGGGCGCCTGCTCGTAGATGCCCATGGTGCGGTCGCCCTGCACGTTCGAGTGCCCGCGCACCGGGCAGGCGCCCGCGCCCGCGCGGCCGAGGTTGCCGCGCAGGAGCAAGAGGTTCACGACCTCCCGCACGTTGGCGACGCCGAACTTGTGCTGGGTGAGCCCCATGGCCCAACACGCGATCACGCTCTTCGCCTCGATGTAGGCCCGCGCGAGCGACTCGATCTCGCCGCGCGACACGCCGCTGCCCTCGAGGATGTCGTCCCAGGACACCTCGTCGAGCGCGCGCTTGAAGTCGTCGAAGCCGGTCGTGTGCTCCCGCAAGAAGGCGTGATCGAGCACCTCGCCCGGGCGCCGCTGCTCCTCCGCGAGCACGAGCTTCATGACGCCCTTCAAGAGCGCGATGTCGCCGCCGATCCTCACCTGCACATATTGGTCGCTGATGTCGGTGCCGGCGCCGATCCAGCCGCCCACCTTCTGCGGATGCGCGAAGCGCTCGAGGGCACGCTCCTTGACCGGGTTGATGCTGATGATCTTGGCGCCGCGCCGCTTCTGCTCCTCGAGCGTCGTCAACATGCGCGGATGGTTCGTGCCCGGGTTCTGCCCGACGATGAGGATGAGGTCCGCCTGGTCGAAGTCCTCGAGCGTGACCGTGCCCTTGCCGACGCCGATGACCTTGCCGAGCCCCTTGCCCGAGGACTCGTGGCACATATTCGAGCAGTCCGGCAGGTTGTTGGTGCCGTATTGGCGCACGAACAGTTGGTACAGGAACGCCGCCTCGTTGCTCGTGCGCCCCGACGTGTAGAACACCGCCTCGTTGGGGTCGGCGCAGGCGTTCAGCTCGTCGGCGATGAGCGAGAACGCGCTCTGCCACGAAATGGGCTCGTAGCGATCGGCGCCCGGACGCTTCAGCATCGGGTGCGTGATTCGTCCCTGGGCCTCGAGCCACAGATCGCTCTCGGCCTTGAGCTTCGCGACGGTCCACTCCTCGAAGAACAGCGGCGTGACCTTCCTGGTCGTCGCTTCGTGCGCCACCGCGCGCGCGCCGTTCTCACAGAACTCGGCGATGGCGCGATCTTTCGGATCGGGCCACGCGCAGCCGGGACAGTCGAAGCCGTTCGCCTGGTTCACCTGCAAGAGCGCGCGCGTGCCGCGGACGACGCCGCTCTGGCGCTGCGCATAGCGGACGCTCGAGAGCACGGCGTCCTTGCCGGCGGCGGGCTTGTCGTAGGGCAGAACGCGCAGGGGCTCGCTCGGGTCAGCCATGGCACAGCTCCTCGTGACGTCGAGCAGCGTAGGAGACGCGCCCACCGCTCACAAGCGCCCCCGCCGGCAAGCAGGGTCGCGCGCGCCGGCGTGCGGGTGATAACTCTGCGCGCACCAGGAGGACGGCTTGCTGTTGCGCTGCGCGGCCTTGACCGCAAATTGCTTGATCGTTGCCTCGTGCGCGCATGGAGGGTTCGCGGACGTCGACCTCGACGAGCTTCCCGGCGCCGCGCGCTATCCCGCCGCCGACGGCCTGGTGCTGTTCGAGCGCCGCAGCGTCGAGCTGCGCATCGGTGACGAGGGCGCGCCGGTCGCCGAGGAGCTCGTCCACCTGCGGCAGCGCGTGTTCACCGAGGCGGGGCGGAAGCGGCTGCCGTTCTCGGTGTATTTGATGCGCCCCTTCCAGGAGCTGCTCGAGCTGGAGGCGCGCGTCATCACGCCGTCGGGCGAGGAGCGCCGCCTCGGCCGGGACGACGCCGTCGACGCGCCGGCCTACGGCGGCTCGGTCCTCTACGACGACTCGCGCGTCATCCACCTGCCGCTCGCCGACGTGCCGCTCGGCAGCGTCGTCGACGTGCGCTACCGGATGCTGCACAAAGAGCCGCTGCTGTTCGGCTTCGTGCACGGCTTCGAGTCGCATTTTCCCGCCCTCGAGAGCCAGCTCTCGGTGCACATGCCGGCCGGCTGGCGGATCGAGCACCGCGGCTTCGTGCTCGACGAGGACGTGGAGCTCTCTCCGACGAAGACGACGGACGAGCGCGGCGAGCGGGTGACGTTCACCCGGCATGATCTGGCCCCGCTGCCCCGAGAGCGCAACGCGCCGAGCCGGCAGTTTCCGGGCACCCTCGTCGTGGTGCGCCTCGCCCGTTGGCTCGAGGGCGGCCGCGTCGTGGACGCGCACGAGGACGAGCGCGCGCTGTCGCGCTGGATGTACGAGCGCACGCACGAGCGCGCCGCACCGACGCCGGCCATTCGCGCGCTCGCGGACACGGTGTTGGCGCAGTGTCCCGACGATCCGCGCGAGAAGGCCAAGCGCCTGTACGCCTGGACGCGCGACAACATCACCTATTGCGCCATCGAGATCGGCTACGGCGGCTGGTTCCCGCACGCCTCGAGCGACACCGAGCGGCTGCGCTATGGCGACTGCAAGGACAAGGCGAACCTGCTGCGCTCGCTCTTGCTGACGCAAGGGATCGAGAGCCACGTCGCCAGCATCTACAACCACGGGGGGCTGCCGCGGCCGTTCCGCTTCCCGACCATGGTGGGCAACGCCAACCACGCCATCCTCGTGGTCGATCTCGCCGAGGGTCGCGTGGCCATGGATCCGACGACGAGGACGGTGCCGTTTGGCCGCCTGCCCTTCGGCGACCAGGGGGCCGAGCTGCTGCCCTTCACGCGCGAAGGCGCGCCGCTTTGGCGGACGCCCGTCGACGAGCCCGAGACCAACGTCATCGAGACCGGCTTGAGCCTCGTCCTGCGGCCGGGAAAGGGGACGGTCGGCGACTTCGACATGACGCTGCGGGGCGTGTTCGCCGATCGGCTGCGGGACCAGCTCTTGCGCACGACCGTGAGCGGCATCCCCGAGGTCATCGACCGCTGGGTGCCCGTGCACACCGACGAGGTGACGGACGTCGTGCTGGTCGGTGCGTCGCCCCCGCTCGAGCCGACCCCCGTGAGCGCGCGTGGCAAGATCGACGGACACGGCGAGCTGTCGGACGACCTGAGCTTCTTCCTGTTCCGCCTCTCGGACTACCTCTTCGACGTCGTGCCGAGCCTGCCCGCGGGCGAGCGCCGCACCCCGGTGCTGCTCGGTCCTCCCTCGCGAAAGCGCGACGTCATCACGGTGCGCGTGCCGGAGGGCACCACGGTGGGCGCCCTGCCGCCGCCGGTCACGCTCGAGAGCGCGGTCGGCCGCTACGTCTACGACGCCAGCTTGCTCGACGACGGATCGCTGCGTTACGAGCGCACGTTCGTCCTGCGCCAGAGCGTCGTGCGCCCCGCCGAGTACGCGGCGCTGCGCGCCTTCTTCGACGAGATCGCGAGCGCCGAGGCGCGCACGGTCGTGCTGCGCTTCGACGGCGAGCGGAGCGGCTCATGAGCTACGCGCTCCGCCCGAGCGACCGGAGGTCGCGACGCGGCGCCGTCCTGCTCGTCGTCGTCGCCCTGAGCGGCTGCGCCGCGGGCCTGAGGCCGGCGAAGCTCCTCGACGCGCAGGAGCTGAGCGCGCTGCCGAGCGACGATGAAGAGCGCTTCGAGGACGCGCCCGTGGTGGCCCTGCGCCGCCACGAGCGCTTCTCCATCCACACACCGCGCGGCGAACCCATCTACACCGACATTCAGCGCCACGTGGTGCTGCGCGTGCGCAGCCAGGAGGGCATCGACGACTGGTCTTCGCTGACCATCTCGGCGGATCGTGACTCGAAGTTCCTTCACTTCGAGGCGCGCACGATCTCGCCGAGCGGCGTCATCACGCCCGTCGATCCGGGGCACGTGTTCGACGACAGCGCGAGCTTCGGCGAGAACCAGGCGTCGTTCCGCAAGTTTCAGTTCCCGCGCGTCGAGGTCGGCAGCCTGCTCGAGTACACCTACACCCGGCGCATGCAGGGCTACCGCAACGTCATGGAGAGCGGCGTGGGCGCCTCGAGCTATCCCGTGGTCGATTACGCGCTCGAGATCATCGCCGCGCGAGACGTCATCTACGAGGCGCGCCTGCACAACGTGGCCGGGTCCTTCCAGCAGGACAAGGTCGGCTCCGCCTCACGCCTGCGCCTGAACCTGCGCGACATCCCCGCCCATGAGTCGAGCGACTTCTCGCCGCACTGGTCGTGGCGCTCCCCCTGGTGGGAGTTCCGCATCAAGCACTTCGCCTTCCGCTACAACACCTACAAGGTCACCCACTCGTGGCGCGACACCTTCCGCCACTTTGCCGAGCGCATCTACACGCGCGATGACGACTATTTCGACGGCTTCGATCTGAAGCTCGACGGTACCTGCGGCGAGGAGATCGACTGCACCTTGCAGAGCGCGCTGCGGGTGCTGCGCGAGCGGGCCGAGATCGGTCGCTTCACGAGCCACTATTGGGACATTCGGCCCGCCAAATCGGTGCTCGCCGCCGGCAAGGCCAACAACATGGAGAAGACCATGTTGTTGTTCGGTCTGCTCGATGACGCCGGCCTCGACGCGCGTTTTGCCGTGCTGGCGCGCCGCTTCACGCGCGAGGTGCACAAGCGGGCGCCCTCGAACCAGGTCATGAACCACGCGCTGCTCTATCTGCCCCCCCAGGAGGGCCTCGCGGAGGGCCTGTGGATCGATCCTTCCTGCGAGTGGTGCGCGGCCGGAGAGCTGCCGGCCTGGTCCCGTGGCGTCGAGGCGCTCGTCATCGGCTACGAGGAGTCGGCCTTTCAACACAAGGAGGGCCGCGCGGAGTGGCGCGTGGCCAGCGGCCGACCCGCCGCCGCCACACGGCAGCGTTATCGGTACGACGCCACCGTGCGCGACAACGGCGACGTCAGCGTGCAGCTCACCATCGAGGACTACGGCGCGCACGCGTTTCGCCGACGACGCAGCACGCGCGCGGACGATCGACAGGAGCAGCTGCGGCGCGCGGAGCGGCGGGCCAAGGAGGCGCTCGCCACCGCCCGGCTCGAGGACTTCGAGCCACCGTCGTGCGATCGAGCCGCCGGACGCTGCGTGCATCGCTACCGCTACCTGCTGCCGGCCTTCGCGACGCGCGACGGGCAGGCGCTCTTGCTGCCGCTCGACATCTTTCAGCACGCCTACGACGGACGGCTCGTCAAGAACAAGCGCGAGCACGACATCGTCGCGGACGAGGATGACGAGGTCGTCTCCGAGCTGCGCGTGCACCTGCCCGCGAGCTTGCGGCTCAAGAGACTGCCGGAGGCGGCGCCGAAGACGTCGGCGCTCGGTAGCGTCTCCTTCGCGAGCCGACGCGAGCGCGACGGCGCGTGGCTGCAGCGCACGGTGAGGATGTTCGCGGGCGCCTACAAGAAGGAGCGCTACGACGAGCTGCGCGCTCCGCTCACGGCGCACCGGCGCTATCGAACGAAGGTGCTGACGCTCTCCCCGGCCCCCGTGGAGCCGGCGCATCCGTGATATTGTGTCGAGCACAATGCCCAAGCGATCCGCCGCAATGTCCACGTCCGCGACGCTGATCGCGCTCCTCTGCGGCGCCTGCCCGGCGCCGACGGCTCCTCTGCCCGACGCGGGACAAGGCGTGGGCGAAGGTGAAGGTGAAGGCGAGGGCGAAGGTGAAGGCGAGGGCGAAGGCGAAGGCGAAGGCGAAGGCGAAGGCGGCCTGCCGGTGCTGCACGACGTCGACGCGGCGCGGGCAGCGCGAGGCGAGCGCGCGCTCACCGAGGAGGTCTTGTCCGAGACGCTGCTGCCGGCGGGCGCCTTCGAGAACCTCTGGGTCGTGTGGGGCGCGTCGTCTCCGCCGGCCGACTTCGAGGCCGAGCTGCGCGCGCGCTACGGCCTCGTGGAGGCGCCGTTCGACAACGACGGGCTGCCGGCGGGCGTGCGACGGCTCGACGACGGCTCGACCACCTTCGACTGCCTGCTGTGCCACGCCGGACGGGTGGCCGGGCAGACCATCATCGGCGCGCCCAACACGACGCTCGACCTGCAAGGGCTGCTCGACGACCTCGCGGCGCTGGCCGACTTCGCGGGCGTACCGGCGCCCGCGCTCCCCGAGGGGTTGACCGCCGCGGCGGGCGCGAACGACGCCATGGGGCTCGGCCTCGAGCTCTCCACCGCGTACGGGCCGCCGAGCGACATCGAGACGCGGCTCGGCTTTCAGAAGCCGCCGGCCTGGTGGACCATGGCCTACAAGGAGGAGCTGTACACCGACGGCATGGCCTCGTCGGACGGCCACCGCACCATGATGGCGACGCTGCTCGCGTTCGGGCTCACGCAGAGCGAGCTCGAGCAGCGCGACGAGACCTTCGAAGACGTGCGCCAGTATCTGCTCAGCTTGCGCGCCCCGCCCTGGCCCTTCGGCGCGCTCGACGACGACAAGCTCGCGGCCGGGCGCCTCGTGTTCGAGAGCCGGTGCGCCGAGTGCCATGGCATCTACCAAGGGGCGGACGCCGCCTTCCCCGGCCTCATCGTGCCGACGGACGAGCTGGGTACAGACCCCGTGCGCGAGCGACGCTTCGGCGCCGCGGAGGCGGCGTGGATCAACGCGAGCTGGTTCGGCACCTCGCCGGTGCACGACACGGACGGCTACCTCGCGCAGCCGCTCGTGGGCGTATGGGCGCGCGCCCCCTATCTGCACAACGGCAGCGTGCCGACGCTGCGCGCGCTGCTCGAGCCCACGACGAGGCCGGCGCGCTTTCGCCGCACGGGCGTCTCTCGCGATGATTACGACAGCGCTGCCGTCGGTGTCGTCGTGACCGCGGAGACGAGCGGCGGGGACAGCGCCACCCTCGAAGGCCGGCGCATCTACGACAGCGCGCGCGTGGGCCTCTCGAATCAGGGTCACGAGTACGGGGCAGAGCTCGACGAGGCCGCCAAGGACGCGCTGCTCGAATACCTGAAGTCGCTGTGAGGCGCGCTGTTATACCTTGGCCGCAGCATGGCTTACCGAAAGGATCCGGCGCACGCACCGCGGCCGACGCTCCCGACGTCGTCGGCGAGCGGCTTCGCGGCCCTGGATCTCGCCGCCGCGGACGAAGACCTCCTCGACGAGCCCGGGGCCGACGGGCGACGGCCGGTGGTGCTCGCCTCGTACCCGACGGCCATCGAGGCCGAGCTCGTGAAGAGCCGGCTCGAGGCCGAAGGCATCGCCTGTGATCTGCTCGATCTGCACACCGCCTCCATCGGCGGTCCGCTCGCGCTCGCCGTCGGTGGTGTGAAGCTGCGCGTGCACGAGGACAACGCCGAGCTCGCGCGCGACGTCATCGCCGGCATCGGCGCCGTCGCGATCGAGGACGACGATGAGGACGACGACCACGACGAGCACGACGACGACGCGAGCGCCCTCACGCCCGCCCGGCGGACACCCGACGCGCTCGCCTCCCGCGCGCTCAGGGCCAGCGTGGTCGGCGCCGTGCTGGTCCCTCCGCTCGGGCTCTATTCGCTCTGGCTCGTCTGGCGCGCGCTGCACACGGGCGGCGAGCTCTCGCGCAAGGGCCGCATCAAGCTCGGCCTCGCGCTCGGCTTCGACGCGCTCACGTCGCTGTGGCTGCTGCCCTT
>CAYLZW010000126.1:0-15099 GCA_964388085.1 uncultured Myxococcales bacterium
CAGGGCATCCAGGTGACCGGCAAGCGCAGCGCCGGCGACCTGATGTCGAACGGCGAGATCAAGAGCCGCGTGCAGGGCTTCGTGCAGAGCTGCAAGACCGTCGACACCCGTTACTACTCGGACGGCTCCGTCGACATCGTCATGCAGTGCCCCATGGACGACGGCATCACGAGCGCGCTGTTCTCCGGCATCCAATCCGGCAAGAAGCCGCGCAAGCTCCCCACCACGGGCGCCGGCACCTACTCCGGCCTGGTCGTGAACGCCAAGGCGCTCGGCCTCATGCCCTCCATGGCGCCGCGCGTCGTCGACGAGGCGGGCAAGGAGGTCTACGGCGCGTCGGTGGTCAGCGACCAGGGGCTCGCCCAGGGCGGCATCGCCGGCTACGTGAAGGACGTCGACGCGGCCAAGGGCAACCAGCGCGTCGGCGCGAAGCCGCTCATCGTGAAGGCGCTCCGCCTCGCCGACAAGACCAAGACCGACATCGTGATCTCGAACGCGGACGCCGACAAGCTCCGCGATCCCAACAGCAACCTTTCCTTCCTCGCAGAAGGCCGCGTCATCATCGTGGTCGACTGAGATGCGAGCGAGCGATCCAAGGGCAAGAGGAGCTCCGATGCACACTGCAACCCGGAAAACGAGACAGCGTGGCCGACGCCACACCTTCGCCCCGATCGTCGCCGCTCTCGGTCTCACACTGAGCGGCGCGGCGGAGGCGAAGGTCAACACGGTGACGGTGACCGCCGAGGTCGCCGCCGTGAAGGGCGACAAGGGACAGACCGAAAAGCGCGTGAAGCGTGAGGCGCGCCGCAAGGCCGTCGAGCAGGGCGCCGGCGTGTTGGTCGAGTCCAACACCATCGTGCGCAACTACCAGCTCGTCGCCGACGAGATCGTGACGAAGGCCAACGGCGTCATCACCCGCGAGGAGTGGGGCCCGATGCAGCTCGCCGACGGCGTGGCCAAGATCCAGCTCACGGCGGCCGTGTCGCCCGAGGCCATCGAAGACGCCATCTGCACGGTCATCAAGGCCAACCACGACCCGAAGATCGCGCTCGTCATGGTCGAGAAGACGGGCAAGGACGGCGGCGACTGGAAGGTCGAGCGCGGCCTCGTCGAGGCGCTCATGACCGAGCGCCTGATGGACGCCTGCTTCACGCTCGTCGAGCCCGGCTACAAGGTGACGGAGGTGAGCGCCAGTGGTGACCTGCCGCAGGAGGTCATGGACAAGCTCGTGAAGAACACCAACGCCCAGTACGTGTTCTTCGCGGCGGCCAAGGTCATCGAGAGCGACACGAGCGGCCAGTCCGTCTTCAAGGACGGCAGCATGAAGTCCTACTCCATGAGCATCTCCGGCCGCCTCATCAACGTCGAGACCAACGAGGTCGAGGCGTCGGTGGCGGAGCACGCGCAGGTGCTCGGCATCAGCCCCGAGCACGCGCTGCGCCTCAAGGCCGGCGGCCGGGCCTTCGCCGTCATCGACAAGACGCTCGACGGGCTCATGCAGAAGGTGACCAAGCGCTGGTCCGACGAGCTCGTGAACGCGGGCAAGGTGTCGGTCACCGTGCAGAACGTGAAGAACTTCAAGGCGGCCATGTCGTTCGACAAGGTGGTGAAGGCGACCTTCGCGCAAGCGGGCGTCGAGCGCCGCAGCCTCAAGGGCGGCACCGGCGTGTGGGACATCGAGGTCGAGGGCGGCGCGGACGAGTTCGCGGCGAGCATCGAGGGCAAGAAGGTCGACCGCCAGACGGTCGAGGTCCTCGAGGTCACCCGCGGCAAGGTCATCATCAAGCTCAATTGAAATTGAGCGGTAAAGGCAGAGGTTTGACCATGCGACCAATTCGCCTAGCGCTCGCGCGCGCGAACCGAAGCTCCCTGCTCCTGCCGGCCGCCGTGCTGTCGGCGCTCTCGCTGCTGCTCCTCCCGACGGAGGGCGACGCGAAGGCAGGGCAGGGCCCCATCGCGTCGTTCGTGAAGGGTGACGTGGAGTACGGCCAGAAGGCCGACGGCCCCATGAAGCGCCTCAAGAAGAAGCGCAAGGTGCCACCCGGCTCCTTCGTGAAGACCGGCACCGACGCCCGCCTCGAGCTGAAGTTCCCGGACGGCTCGGTGGTGCGCGTCGGCCCCGCGTCCGTCGTGCACATCTCGGCCTCGGGCTTCGACCCGAAGTCCAAGGAGGTGCAGGCGGAGGCGAACGTGGTCAGCGGCCAGGTCTGGGCGAACGTCTCGAAGCTCGTCGGCTCCGAAGCGCGCTTCCAGGTCAAGACCCAGAACGCCGTCGCAGGCGTGCGCGGCACCGTGTTCCGCGTGAACATCGACCGCGACAAGGCGACGGTGGTGAAGGTCTACAACGGCGCCGTGGCCGTCTCGAACAGCCCCTTCTTCACGAACCAGGGCAAAGACAACGCCGGCGTCGGCCCCATCCGCTCGGACCGCAAGGAGATCGCCGCGCCCTTCCAGGAGATCTCGAAGAAGGAGTGGGAGCAGCGCGTGGAGAAGATGATGCAGGTGACGGTCTCCGCCGACGGGCAGATGACCAAGGCCGCCGCCTTCACCCTCGAGGAGGAGAAGGCCGCCGACGAGGCCGAGGCCGAGTGGGTGAACTGGAACCTCTCGTGTGACCAGGGCGCTTGCGAAGGCTTCTGAGGGGCATTGTCGGCGGAACGAACCGCAAGAACACAGACCTTCACGCGACGCCGCGACGGAACACAGATGTGCTCCGTCGCGGCGTCGCAGCGTAGCGCGATGACGTTCCTGCGGCGGCAGACGACGCGTGTCCCGACGTGCTGCACCGCTGCGTCGCGTTTGAACCACCAGGCGCCCCCGCACATACTGCGCCGCGTACGGGGACGCGAGGACCAGCTGACGGCGCGCCCTCTTCTGAAAACGTGTTGGAGACCCCATGAGCCTTGCTCGCCGCCGATTCGCTGCCTTTGCCCTGGTCCTCGTGAGCCTCTGCGGCGTCTCTCTCGTGGCGTTGGCTGATTTTGGCGACAGCGCGGGCGTGCTGATCCCCTACGCCGGACGCCTCGAGAAGGGCGGTGTGCCGCTCAACAAGCGGGTGAAGCTCCAGTTCTCGATCGCGAATTCGGAGACGGGATCGGCCTGCTACAGCCAGAGCAAAGATGTCGAGGTGCGAGAGGGCGATTTCTCGGTCGTCATCGGCCCGGTCACCGAGGCGTGCGTCGTCGGCGTGCCCGTGTACCTCGATGTAGCGGTCGATGAGGTGAGCTCGGGAGGTGGCCTGGTCGCGTTTCAGACCCGGCAGCGCATCCATCCGTCGCTCGGCGCCATGACGAGCGGAGCCGGGGACTTCATGGTCTCTGGCGACGGGGCGCTGCGCTTCGAGGGCGGCGGGGAGATCAGCGGGAGCGGGAACGACCTGCACCTCGACGCGGACGACGTGGTCATCTGGTCCGGCACGGGCGCTACCCCCACCGCGAGGTTTACCGCGAACGGAAACGTCGGTGTGCTCAACAACCTCGACGTCGACGGTGACGCCAACGTGGATGGGACGCTGGTCGTGGAAAGCAGCGCCGGGAGCATTCGCTTTGACGGCACGCCCTATCGGCTAGGGCACCAAAACGGCACGCTCTACTCCCGCGCTCCAAACTTCGCCTGGTACCACGGAGGGGAACACTCAAACACCGAGTTCGATCCGGGCCTCGACGGCGAAGTGCTGATGACGCTGAAACACGACAGCGGTCTCAGCGTAGAAGAGGATCTCAACGTGAAGGGCGAGTTCACCGTGCAGGGCCAGCCCGGGCTCGTCGGTGGCGAGGCGCTGCGCGTCGTCCGCGGGGTGGTGCAAGCGGACGGCGACATTGAGTCGGGTTCCGGCTTCACCGTTCTCCACCCGGCGGCAGCCTTCTACCAGCTCAACTTCGATCCTCCGTTTGGCGACCGACCGAGCGTGGTCGTGACGCAGCGCTCCAGCTCGCCCACCCCGTTCACCACGGACAACTGCGTCGTGACCTCCGCGACGTTCAGCGCGAGCCAGGTGACGATCAAGTGTGGCGACGGAGACGGCAATGACGCGGCGCGCATGTTCAGCTTCATCGCCATCGGGGCGCCGTAGCCCGGCGGGAGATAGGGCAGCGGCAGCGCCACGCGGCGGGCGGTCACTTTTTTGCTGGACATCCGAAAGGGCGGTATTCCGGATCCACATGGCGCCAATTGGCGCAAGGTGGAGACGACGTGACCCGGCCTATCGCCCGCACCCTCGCCCTGACCTTGCTGCTCGCCGCGCTCCCCGCGCGTGGCGGGGAGGATGCCTCCGAGGCGGCCTTCCGCGCCGTGCGTGACGAGGTGACCGCGCTTCGTAACGACGAGGCCAAGCGGAAGTTCCGCCATCACTACCAGCGGCTCATCGAGCGGATGCGCGACGTCGCGGAGCAGGATCCGAGCGGCTCGCGCGCGGACGACGCGCTCTACGTGGCGGCGCAGCTCCTCGACGAGCAGCACACGGTCTCGCGCGTGCCCGAGGACCTCGCCATCGCGGTCGAGGCTTACGCGCTCGTGGCCGAGCGCTACCCGGCGAGCAACCTGGCGGACGACGCGCTCTTCGCCGCCGCGACGCTGCTCGTCGAGCGGAAGGATGACCCCGCCGCGGCGCGGCCGCTGCTCGAGAAGCTCATCGCCATGGAGGCGCCCGCGGACTTCCGCCCGAAGGCCAAGCAGCTCCTCGCGACCCTGCCGCCCGCCGAGGAGCGCGCAGAGACGCAAAGCGCGCCGACGAAGAGCGCGGTCACCGCCGTGCTCGAGCGCATGGCCGCGGAGATGAAGCGAGACGCGGCCATCCCCCAGGTGGAGGTGCTGCCGGACGCGCCGCCCGAGGGGACGCCCGCGCGCAAGGTGCAGATGCTCGCGCACGAGCGCACCGAGGAGGACTCCGTCGTCAAGATGCGCTTCTCGGGCGCGGTGGGGGTCACGCGCGGGGAGGTGCCCGCCGATGGCGAGCGCGCCCGTCGCCTGTTCTATGACTTCACGCCCGCGAAGCTGCCGCGCAAGCTCGACAGCAACGTGGAGGTGAACGACGGCGTCATGGCCCGCGTGCGCGCCGGCCAGTACGACAAGGACACCGTGCGTCTCGTCGTCGATCTCGAGGGAGAGGACGAGCCGCTGCTGCACCTCACGGAGAAGCCCTTCGAGGCGCGCCTCACCGTGTCGCTCGCCGACCAGCGCGGCGAGCCGCCCGCGGTCGCCCTCGTGAAGGAGCCGCGGCAGCCGGAGCTCCCGCTCGACCAGCTGCCCACGCCGAGCGAGGTCAAAGAGCGCCTCGGCAGCTCGGGCGCGCCCGGCGGGGTGCCCCTGTCGGCGCAGATCGGCTTGCGCGTGAAGCGCATCGTCCTCGACCCCGGCCACGGCGGCAAGGACACGGGGGCCATCGGCAAGAAGGGCACGCGCGAGAAGGACATCGCGCTCCAGATCGCGCGCGAGGTGCGCGAGCGGCTGAAGAAGAAGCTGCCCGGCGTCGAGGTCATCATGACGCGCGACGACGACACCTTCATCGAGCTCGAGGAGCGCACGCGCATCGCCAACGAGGCCGGCGCCGACCTGTTCATCTCCATCCACTGCAACGCGAACCCGAGCCGCAAGGTGCGTGGCGTCGAGACGTACTACCTGAACATCACGCACGACCGCTACGCCATCCGCCTCGCCGCGCGGGAGAACGTGCACACGGGCGACGACAAGCGCATCAGCGACCTGCAGTTCATCCTCGCCGACCTGGCCATGAAGTCGAACGTCGACGAGAGCATCCGCCTCGGGCGCCAGGTGCAGAAGAGCGTCGTCGGCCGCCTGCGCCAGGACTACAGCGGCGTGAAGGACCACGGCCTCAAGCACGCGCTCTTCTACGTGCTGCTCGGCGCGCGCATGCCCGCGATCCTGGTCGAGACCTCGTTCATCTCGAACCGGGTGGAGGAGCAGCGGCTGCGGGAGAACAAGTACCGCGAGACCGTCGCCGACGGCGTCGTGGCCGGCGTGCAGCGCTTCGTAGAGGCCCGCCAGGCGCTCTACGCCGAGCAGTGAACAAGCGATCGGGAGGGTAAGCTGCCTACGTGCGCCAATCCCTCGACGCTCTACGAGACGAAGTGCAGCGCTCGCTCGCGAGAGGCGAGGGCGGCACGGCCGTGTGCGCGGCCTACTCGGACGGCGTCGAGGCCCTGGTCCGGCACGCGGTCGAGAGCATGGGACCCGCCCAGGAGATCGCGGTGCTCGCGCAGGGCGGCCTCGCTCGTCGGGAGCTCGCGCCGGGCGCCGACGTCGATCTGCTGATCCTCATCGCCGAGGCGCGAGGGGACCTGCACGCGCGCGTCGAGAAGCTGCTCTACGCCCTCTGGGACCTCGGGCTCGTGCTCGGTCACGCGGTGCGCACGCCGGCCGACGTGGATACGGCGCTGCGCGACGACCACCACGCGGCCACCGCGCTGCTCGAGGCGCGCGTGCTCGCGGGGGACGACGCGCTGGCCGCGCACGTGCGCGCTCGCTTCATGCGCCAGACGCTGCCGTCGCTGCGGGAGCGGCTCATGCGCGACAAGCTGGCGGAGATGCTCGAGCGCCGGGCGCGCTTTGGCGGCAGCGTCCACCTCGTCGAGCCCAACGTGAAGTCCTCTCCCGGCGGGCTGCGCGATCTGCACAGCGTGCTGTGGCTCGGGCTCTTGCGGGCGGGTCCGGGGCCGAGCCCGAGCACGCCGGGCGCCGCCCCTCGGGGAGCGCTCTCGCGGCTGCTCGAGACCGGCATCGTCTACGAGCGCGAGGCGGAGGCGCTGCGCGGCGCGCGGGACACGCTGCTCTCGCTGCGCGCCGGCCTACACCTCGTCAGCGGGCGCGCCGAGGACCGGCTGCTGTTTCAACACCAGGAGCCCATCGCCGCGCTGCTGCACGTCCGGCCAGGCGAGCAGGAGACGCCCACCGAGGCGCTCATGCGGCGCTACTTCCGCGCGGCTCTCGTCGTGCGGCGCACCGCCGATGACGTCGTCGAGCGCCTGCTCTACGAGCCGCCGCCCGCGTCCTCGTCGTCGGGTAGCGTCGTCACCCGCGATCTCGGCGAGGGCTTTCGCGCGGCGGGTACGTCGGCGCAGGGCCTCGCGCTGTTCAGCGCCGACCCGACCCTGTTCGCGCGCGAGCCCGCCAAGATGATCGACGCCGTGCGCGTCGCGGACGAGTCCGGCGTACGGCTCTCGCCGCGGACGCGCTCGCGCATGTACCAGGCGCTGGCCGGCGCCTCCGAGGACTGGCTCGATGACGAGCGCTGTGGGCGCGCGCTGCTCGAGCTGTGCAAGAGCCGCCACGCGGTGGGGCGGCCGTTCACGGACCTGCTCGAGGCGGGCGTGCTCGGCGCGGTCCTGCGCGACCTGCGTCGGCTCGAGGGCCGCTTCAAACAAGACGGCTACCACGCGTACACCACCGACGCGCACATCTGCCGCTGCGTCGACATGGCGCTGCGGGTGTCGTCCGGCGCCGAGCCGCCGCCGGAGTCGCTCGCCCCCGTCGTGGAGCGCCTCAGCCGTTCGCACCTGTTCGTGCTCGGAGCGCTGTTTCACGACATCGGCAAAGGGCTCGGCGGTGACCACGCCGAGCTAGGCGCGGACATCGCCATGCGCGAGGCCAAGCGCATGGGCCTGCCGCCCGGAGAGCGCGCCATCCTGCGCTTCCTCGTCGAGGATCACCTGACGCTCTCGTGGGCGTCGCAGCGCCGCGATCTCACGGACCCGGCCGTCATCGAGGAGCTCTCGCGCCGCGTGCAGACGACCGAGCGCCTCGACCTGCTGGCGCTGCTGACGTGGGTGGACATCGCCTCGGTGGCGCCGGGCATGATGACCGACTGGAAGGGGCGCCTGCTCGGGCTCGCCGTGCGGCGCGTGCGCGAATTCCTGCTGCACCCCGACGCGAGCGGCGCCGTGCGCGGGGAGCACGAGGCCGAGGTGCGCGAGCGTGCGTCCGCCTCGCTCGCCGACATCACCGACGAGGAGACGCTGCGGCGCTTCATCGAGGGCGCCTCGGTGCGCGCCATCGCCAGCCGGCTCGAGGAGGAGCTCATCGAGGACCTGGTGGCGTTCGCGGCCTACGAGCCCAAGGCGCACGATCCCGTCGTCACCTGCTCG
This sequence comes from uncultured Myxococcales bacterium, assembly GCA_964388085.1. GTDB lineage: Bacteria > Myxococcota > UBA727 > UBA727 > CAYLZW01 > CAYLZW01. The sequence goes on from CAYLZW010000126.1 coordinate 8,100, forward strand.
CTCGCCGAGGGCGGGCACGCACACACCCTGCGCGTGGTGTGTCCCGACCGCCGCGGCCTGCTCGGCGATCTCGCGCGGGCGCTCGCGTCCCATGGCGCCAACGTGCTGCACGCGCACGCGGACTCCCGCGACGACGCCATCGGCTTCGACGCCTTCCGTGTCGACGACGGGCGCGGGCGGGCGCTGCAGGACGAGGCGCTCCAGCACGCCATCTGCGCGCTCTACGACGCCGGCAAGGACCAGCTCGATCGCTCGACGTCCTCGTCGCTGCGACCCACGCGGCGGACCGGGCCCCGCATCGAGCCGCGCGTGCGCGTGATCGCGGACGGTGACACCTGGGGCGCCACCATTGTCGAGCTGCGCGCCGAGGATCGGCCCGGGCTCGTGGCGGACCTCGCGCACACGCTCTCCACCCTCGGCTGGAACATCGTGCTCGCCAAGATCAACACCGAGGGTGCGCTCGCGCGGGACTCGTTCTACGTCGTCCGCGACCCGCACGAGACGAACGACGCCGGCGGTGCCGAGACGGCGCAGGCGGCGTTGCTCGACGAGCTGGCGCGCGCGCTGCTGTACTGTCTGCGCGAGGACCGGCCGCGCCCCGGAGCTGCGCCATGAACGTCGACGTCGCCATCGATCAGTTCCTCGCCTGGGCCCGCATCGAGCGCGGGCTCAGCGACAACACGCTCGACGCCTACGGCCGAGACCTGGCGCAGCTCGCCGCGCACCTCGACAAGAGCGGCGTTCACGACGTCACCGCGGTGAAGAACAGCGACCTGCTCTCGCACCTCATGGCCCTGAGCCGCGCGCAGCTCGGGCTGCGCAGCCAGGCGCGTCACCTCGTCTCCATGCGCCAACTGTTCCGCTTCCTCGTGAAGGAGAAGGTGCTGAAGGCGGATCCCGCGGCGGACATCGAGATGCCGCGCCCCATGAAGGACCTGCCGACCTTCCTCGACCTCGACGAGGTGGAGGCGCTGCTCTCCGCGCCCGACACGAGCACCGCGCGCGGTCTGCGCGACAGAGCCATGATCGAGCTGCTCTACGCCAGCGGCCTGCGCGTCTCCGAGCTCGTCGGGCTGCCCGCCGAGGCCGCCGACATGGAGCGCGGCTTTTTGCTCGTGAAGGGCAAGGGCTCGAAGGAGCGCGTGGTGCCCATGGGCGAGGTGGCGCTCAAGTGGATCGGGCTCTATCTGAGCAATGCGCGGCCGGAGTTTTTGAAGGGCAAGGCGTCTTCGTTCCTGTTCCTGCGCCGGGGGGGGGAGCCCATGACGCGGCAGGGCTTCTGGAAGCTCCTGAAGGAGCACGCGCGGACCGCGGGCGTGAAGAAGGACATCTCGCCGCACAAGCTGCGGCACTCCTTCGCGACCCATCTCGTGGAGCGCGGCGCCGACCTGCGCGCGGTGCAAGCGATGCTCGGCCACGCGGACCTGTCGACGACGGAGATCTACACGCACGTAAACCGCGAGCGCCTGCGGGCCCTGTACGGCGCGCACCACCCGCGCGCGCGCACACCGGCGCCTCCGGTCGCTCCCTCGTCGAGCGGTCAGAGCGGAGAAGCGGCTGGAGACCCGTAGCTGCTAGGGTCGCGGAAGCATGCGAAGGCCCGTCGCTCTCGTCGTCATCGGCTGCGCGCTCCTACTCGGCGGCGCCGAGCTGCCTGCTCCGCTCGCCGCGAAGTGCAAGGCCGCCCCCGTGGTGGAGCGCGCGTTCTCGACGGTAGCCAGCGAGGGCAAGGCCGACATCAAGGGCCTGCGCGCGACCTTCTACGTCGCGGCGCCGAAGGAGCGCGTGCTCGAGACCCTCTGGGACGTCGACCGCTTCCTCGAGATCTTCCCCGACATCAAGTCCCTCGACGTGCTCGCGCGCCGCCAGAACGGTGTCGACGCCAAGTTCACCGTCGACGCCGTGCTCGCCACCGTCAGCTACACGCTGCGCCGTGACCTCGACGAAGAGAAGGGCACCATCCGCTGGCGCGAGATCGGCGGCGACCTCGAAGCCGTGCGCGGCGGCTGGAAGGTCGAGAAGACAGAGCACCTGGGAGTCTCGCGCGTGACCTACTCGAGCTTCGTCGACGTCGGCCGCTTCGTCCCGGAGTCCATGGTGCGGGACCTCGCCATCGACAAGGTCAACGAGGTAGCCAACCGCGTCCGGGCCGCTTGCACGACGACGAAGCGCTAGCTGCAGAACACAAAATTCTCGCGCAAAGCCGCGAAGCCGCAAAGGGAACACAAAACACAAGATCTCGCGCCAAGCCGCCAAGGGGAACACAAATGCGATTCCTTGGCGGCTTGGCGGCTTGGCGCGAAATTCTGTGTTTTGTGGTCTCTTTGCGGCTCTGCGGCTTTGCGCGAGACCTTGTGTTCGTGTTCGCTAGAACGGACGACGACGGTTCAGCACGCCGCTGTCCTCGAAGCCAACTACGTCTTCACAGGTCGTCGTGTCGTCGACGCGGACCTCCTCGAACCAGCTCATCTTCGGGTCCGGATGCGGCTCCGCGCTGCCCTGGCTCGAGGCGTCCAGCAGCGGGTTGTTGTTGCCGAGCGTGACCGACTCGAAGGTGTTCTGCGCGAGGCCGACCGCGTAGTTGGCGCCCTGGATGACGCCCTCGAGGTCCACGCGCTTGCGCTGGATGGCGTAGACCTCGCCCGAGACGGCGCCGCTGACGAAGAGCGTGAGCCCGGGGTGTCCGTCGTCGTCGATGTCGAAGATGCGGTCCGCGAAGGCGGGGCTCTCGGCCTCCGCCTTGTCGGCGGGGAAGGCGTCATCGAACGGATCGTCGAGCTGGATGGCCCAGAGCTGGATGTGCCCGCCGGCCTCGTAGGTGCCGAGCTCGTGGTCGACCTTCACCCACTCCTCGGTGCTCTCCGGCACCTCGCGATAGGTGGGCTCGGGCACCGACGTCGTCACGCCCAAGACCTCGAAGTTGTAACCGCCGCACAGCGTGCTGCGCTGCAGGTACAGCTGCTGCTCGGCGTCCCACTCGCGCGTGACGAGGCGAAGGTTCACGCCGCCGCCGATGACCTCGTCCTCGGTCTCGAAGGGGACGTGCACGAGCGTGGCGTTGATGGTCTTGAGCGCGAACGTCCCCGCAAGGCTGCCGACCTCGGCCGGCTCGGCCTGCACGCCGATGTCGTCGTCGTACACGGGCACAGGCTTCTCGCAGGCGGCGAGCGCCAGGACCAGCAGGGGGAGGGCCAGGCGACGCACCTCAGGCACCGCTTCCGGGCGGCAGGCTGATGGAGGTGACCTTCAGCTCATAGGGCTCGCACGAGAACGTCGTCGACTGGCCCGCCTGCGGCTTGATGCGCACGAAGAACACCTGGCTGTCGTCGAAGGCGCAGCCGTAGCCTCCCTCAAAGCAGCCGATGTCGAAGCCGGCGCAGAACAGGCAGTCGCCGAAGCTGCTCGCCCGGCTCCACTCGAGCGAGATCTTGTTGTCCGAGTTCGTGTCCGTGAAGTTGAGCCCTTCGCCGTTCGGGTCGTCGTAGTTGAAGCCGGTCGGCGCCCACACCTCGATGTCGTAGTTGAGCCCGTTCGGCGAGATGACCTCGAAGTCCGTCTGGTAGTTCTCCTGCCCACCTTCGAAGCAGGGGATCTCATTCGCGCAAGCGAAGCCGCTGTCGGCCTCGACGGCCGTCACCTTGAACCAGTCCTGATCGCCGGCCGGGTAGAGCGTGTGCCCGGTGAGCGTCGACGTCGAGCCGGGGGCCTTGGTGGCGGGGACCTCATCGATGGGCGAGCGCACCTTGGCCGCCGCGCGCGTGTCGTTCCTCGTCGGCGTGTCGCTCGCGTCCCGCGGCAGGCCGTCGTCGATGGCGCCGTCGCACTCGTCATCGACGCCGTTGCAGATCTCGAAGCCGGCCTGCTGCACGCAGGCGTACTCGCAGCCGTTCCACGACGAGCCGCCCGGGTTTCCGTCCGTGGCGTTGTCGATGTCCCAGTAGTTCGGCGCGCACTGGTACTCACAGGAGCCGCCGATGCTGCAGCTCGCGTTCGTGCCCGGTCCGATCCCGTTCACCGCCGTACAGTCCACGCAACCAGCGCCGCAGGCGGTGGCGCCGGGCAGCTTGCACTCGCCGCCGCAGGCGATGTGTCCGTCGTCGCACACGCAGGCGCCGTTCGGGTCGACGTGCGCGTTCGCCTGGCAGACGACGCCGGTGCCTTGCAGCGTGATGGGCAGCGAGAGCGAGTCGCCGTCGCTCGTGTGCAGCGTGAGCACGGCCGCGTAGCCCTCGGCGGCCTCGGGCGTGAACGTCACCGTCACCTCGAGCGGGGTGGCGCCGGAGTCGATGCGCAGGGCGGGATCGCCGTCCACCTTCGGGACCGGGCGCGAGTAGTCGAAGCTGAACACCGTCGTCGTCAGCGGCTCCACGACCTTGGTGATGAGCAGCGGACCGGCGCCCACGTTCTCGACCGTCACCACGATCTCGGCGGGCGTCGGCGCGCCGACGAGGACCGGCCCGAAGGCGGCCTCCGCGGGGCTAACGGCGATGTCAGGCTGCGTGGGCAGACCGGTGAGCAGCACGTCGGTCTGCGCGCCGTCGTGGTCGAGCGTCAGCGTGGCTTGCGCGGGCAGGGGGCCGGCGGTGAAGGACAGATCGATGGGCACGGCGTTGAGCGGCTCGCCCGCGTCGTCGACACAGACGGTGTCTTCGCAAGCGCTCGCGCCCGGCGGGCACTCGGCGACGTCCGCGCTCGGGCACAGCGCCGTGCTCCACGCGCCGATGGAGAGGGGCAGCGCGAGCTCGTTCTCGATCGCGAAGCCCGCCGTCGCCGGCGTCACCGTCAGCTCGTCGAGCGTGAGGATGGAGTCGCTGCTGCCCGTGTTGCGCACCCACAGCGTCGTCAGCACCGTGGCGCCGGAGTCTACCTCGCCAAAGTTCACCTGCTCGGCGCTCGGCGTGATGACGGCGAGGTCTTCACTCAGGCTCAGCGACGCGTCGCCCTTGAATTCGGCGAACAGCGCCAGCGTCGTGATGTTGCCCTCACCGTCGTGCAGCACCTTCAGCTCGGCCGCGTCCGGCGTGCCGTCGGACGGCGTGTGCGTCACGTGCACGAGCATGCTGTCTCCCGGCGCGAGCACGACGTTCATGGTACCGCTCGGATCGGCGCTGAACTCCCCGGTGTCGTCGTCGAGCAGCAGCGCGAGGAGGGTCAGGTCCGCGTCGCCCACGTTGCTGAGCGTGACGTCGACGGTGACGGGATAGCCGAGCAGCTGCGCGCCGAACTCCACCGTCGTGCCCGGCAGCACCGCGAGCACGCCGATGGGATCCTCCGTCGTGCCGCCGTCCTCACCCGAGAGCGGATCGCTGCCCGCGTCGTCGTCAGCGTTCGGATCGAGGCCGGGCACGCAGACGCCGCCCTGGCAGTGCCCGCCGCTGCAGTCGTCGTTGACCTCGCAAGAGATGACGCCGCCGCCGCCCGCGTCCATGCCGCCGACGTTGGTGCCGCCACACCCCTCACACCCCGCGATCAGCAGGAGGCCAAAGGACACGGAAGAGAGCGCAATGGGGCGAACGAACGATGCGCGCATGACAACACCTCGGGGGCCGGGCACGCGCGCTTGATTACAGACAGGTACGGGGAGCGCTACAGGGGTCCTCTGTATGGTTTACGTAATATGCAATATGTAACCTAAACCGGGTGGCGTCGCGTTGGGCAAGGTCTCGCGCCAAGCGCCAAGAACCCCATGTGTGCCCTTGGCTGCTTGGCTGCTTGGCGGCTCGGCGCGAAAATTCCTATACGTGCGCACCACCGCTCGGAGCCCGGATGCAGCCAGAACAGCTTCTACTCGCGCTCGTCGTGACGCTCATCCCGCTGATCCTCGCGATCACGGTGCACGAGTTCGCGCACATCGCGATGGCGCGCTGGCTCGGTGACGACCTCGGCACCCGCATGGGGCGCTACAACCTGAACCCCATCTCGCACATCGATCCCGTGTGGACCATCGCGCTGCCGGCGATCCTCGTCGTCATGAGCGCGGGGAGCGGGGCGTTGCCGTTCTTCGCGGCGGGCAAGCCGGCGCCCTACAACCCCGTGCGGCTCGATCGGCGCATCCGGGGCAAGCGCATCACGCTGCGCACCGGGGAGCTGCTGGTCGCCATCGCGGGGCCGCTGTCGAACCTGGCCATGGCGCTCGTGTGCACGCTCATTCTGGCGGTGGCCGTGCGCGTGGGCGTGAACATCGGCGACCCGTACTCGCCGGTAGCGCTCTTGCATCAGTTCATCGTGCTGAACCTGGCGCTGTTCGTGTTCAACCTCATCCCCATCCCGCCGCTCGACGGGAGCAAGGTCATCATGAGCCTCCTGCCGCGCGCGGCCGCCGACAAGTTCGAGCAGGTGGCCACCAGGCTGAGCTGGGGGCTGCTCGCCTTCGTCATCCTGGCGGGTGGGATCTTCATCCGCCCCATCATCGGGCTGCTCAGGGCCGGATTGTCGCTCCTTCTCTGACGGGTTACGCGGCAGACCTGACCCGGGACCCCATGAGCGAGCACGACGAGATAGAGGCGAGCGCCGCCGAGAACGGCGCGGATGACTCGCGTGACGCGGGGCTCAAGACCGTTCGGGCCGGCAACGAAGACATGTGGGTGGAGGCGCGCGGCGACTTCGAGGAGAAGGACGTCACGGGCTATGTGCCGTCGCCCGAGTCCGAGCAGCTGCGCGTCCAGGTGTCGCACTTCGAGGGGCCGCTCGATCTGCTGCTGCACCTCATCGAGAAGCACACGCTCGACATCTTCGACATCCCCATCTCGCGCATCACCGCCGAGTACCTGAAGGTGCTCGACGACATGCGCTCGCTCGACCTCGACATCGCGGGCGAATTCCTGCTGATGGCCTCGAGGCTGGCGCACATCAAGAGCCGCATGCTGCTGCCGAAGGAGGAGCGGCCGGACGACGAGGACGACGACGACGGCATCGACCCGCGCATGGAGCTGGTCAAGCGCCTCATCGAGTACGCCATCTTCCGCGACGCCGCCCAGAAGCTCGCCGGGCGCGAGTGGCT
>CAYLZW010000127.1:0-15092 GCA_964388085.1 uncultured Myxococcales bacterium
GCGGCTTGGCGCGATATTTGTGTTTATTGCGCTTCAGTCGCCACGAGGTCCCAATTGGCCGGACGACAATCCGCCGGACGAGAAGCGGGCGCCGATGAGGACGGCAAGCCGCAGTACCGGGGCGGCGCGCGCGAGCTCGATCCTGCGTTCCGTAGGGCGCCGAAGGGCCTCGAGGCGCTCGCCGAGCAGGAGTGCCGGCGGCTGACCGGCCGCTGAAGAAACGTTCGCATCAGGCCGCCGCGCGTCCTCGGCGCCTGCGGGATCTTGTATGCTGCCGCCGGCCTTTTCGACGAGGACGCATGCTCTTGGCTCTCCGCTCGCTCGCGCTGCCCCTGCTCCTCTGCCTCGCGGTTACCTCGGCGGCCACCGAGGCGGACGCGCGACGATCGCAGTGTAAGAAGCGTGAACGGCGCGTCGTGAAGGGCAGCGCTGCCTACGGCGGTCCGGCGCTCGGTTTCGAGGTCACGTACGTGTTCCCGAGCTCCCGCTGCGTGGACGTGCTGCGCACCACCGCGGACGGCAGCTTCGCGCTGGTGGCCATCGAGGACGGCCGCGTGGGCTGGGTGGCGACCGGCCTCGTCGAGGCTGACCTGAGCGAGGAGAAGGGCGCCAAGCCGGCGCCGGTGGCCTCGCCCTACGAGGTGCTCGCCGTGCGCGACACGTCACTGCGTAAGCACCCCCGCTTCGACGCGCGCGTGCTGACGACGGTGCACGCGAAGGCCAAGCTGCAGGTGACCGGCACCTCGCCCGACGGGCTCTGGCTGTACGTCGAGAGCAAAGGCGAACAGGGCTGGGTCTCCCGCTATCAGGTCGCGGTAGCGCTGCCGGCGGAGAAGAGCCCGCCCACCGCGGGGGATGGCGCGTGGACGATTCGAGGGCCGCGCGCCGGCGCGGCGCCACCGCGGGCGTCGGTCGAGCGCGCGCAGGCCGAGGGCGGTGACGAGAAGGGCGACGGCGGCAAGCAAGAGGGCGCTCTGCCCGACGACGGCAGCGCAGCCCCGGCTGACGCTGCCGCGGCCGCCGCGGGGCCGCGCCTGCTCGGCAGAGGGCAGGAGATCTCGTTCGCGATCAGCGTCGGGCAGTGGAGCCAGACCTACGCGTCGGATGCGCAAGGCGACGCCTTCTACAAGTACGACCTCTCGAGCACGGGGCCGGCGGGGACGCTGTCGTACGCCTACCGCGGCGACTTCCCGCTCGTGGCCGACGCGCAGCTGAACCTCGGCCTGTTCGGCTTCGACCTCGCGCCGCCGGGCGCGCCCGGGGAAGACCCGATCTACACGTCCGTGTTTCACGCCGCGCTCGCGGCCCACGTCGGCTGGCGCCTGCACGGCGACGAGATCGTCGACGTCGAGGCCGGGCTCGGCAGCGGCCTGTCCGTGGTCTGGATCGGTGACATCGAGGTCGCGGGCACGCGCGTCGACGCGTTCACGCCCGGCGTCTACCTCGACGCCGTCCGCCCCTATGTCGCCGCCAGAACGCGCCTGGCCGGTGGCGCGCTCGGGCTCGTCTCCCTTGAGGCCGCGGTGCCGCTCGGCGGGTACCTGATGGTCTATGACCCCGGCACCAAGTATCTCGACGACTACGACGGCGTGCCCGTCCTCGATGTGCCGAAGCCGCGGCACCCGGACGCCGAAGCCGCGGACGGCGAGGCGGAGCCGCCTGTCATGCACCCGGCCGTCGGCGTGGAGGCTCGGCTGCGCTACGCGTTTCCGCTCGGCGACGTCGTCCGGCTGCGCGCCAGCCTCGGGATCGGCGCGCGCCAGGCCTTCATCGGCGGGCCCGGTGTCCGCGCCAGCGGCATCTACACCGAGGCCACCAACATCGACTTCCTCGGCTCCTTCGATCTGGGCGCTGACTTCAGCTTCTGAGCTAACCTCCGAGCACGACGCCGGCTCGCGCCGCGGAGCGCGGACGTCGTTGGGGAGGCGCTCATGCACATCTTTCGAACCGCCGCGTGTGTGCTCGCGGGCGTGTGCCTCATCGCATGCTCCAAGAAAGAGCTCCCGCCGGAGGGCGTCGACCTGAACGGCGAGATCCCGGAGCGCGAGCTCGCCGCCGTCCAGAAGGAGCCTACGGGCGGCCTCCCCGACGAGGTCGAGGCGCCGACGGTGCTCGAGTACCAGGGCCCGGCGGCGAAGGACGCGCCCGTCTCGGAGTACACGTTCACGAAATACGAGCGCGGCATGGTGCTTTCCCTCGCCGCCGCGAGCACGAACGTCCGCAAAGCGCCGAGCGCCGACGCGGAGGTCGCGCGCGCGCTGCCGCTCGGCGTGCGCGTGCTGGTGAGCAGGCCGTCGTCGGAGGCCGTGCGCGTCGGCGGCCGGGTTGATCGCTGGTACGAGGTGTACGTCCTCGAGACGGGCGCCCCCGAGCCGGACGCGCCGGAGGGGCACGTATTCGGCGGCGCGCTGACGCCTCTCGCCGGCTCGGTCGACCTCGACGGCGACACCGAGCTCGAGGAGTGGGCCGCGGTGTTCACGCAGAAGGGCGCTTTGGCGGTGCGCGTGTCCGAGCGCAGCGGCCCCAAAGACAAGCGCGACACGGCGACGGCGCTCTCGCTCAGGCACAAGGACAAGACGAAGCTCGGCGGCAGCGCGCGCGTCCACGCCGAAGGCCCCGCGGCGGAGTCGGCCGCCAACAATGACGAGAACCACGCCGGCATCGTCGTCGCCGAGACCTGCGTCGACGGCGCGTGTCGCCTCGCGGCCGTCGGCTATGTCGAGGTGCCCGACGAGGGCGGCGAGCTAGAGACCCTCACGCGGCGCACGGTGCCGAAGGGCGAGACGCTCGCGCTCAGCTACCGCGGCGATCGGTTCTGGATCGGCGACGTCCGCCAGACCTATTGGCTCGATCGCAAGCGCCATGGACGCGAGTGGCAAAAGCCGGAATGGGAGAAGGCCGTGTGCCCCGGCTGTGAGGGGCGCAAGGTGAGCGTGCTCGTCGGCGAGCCAAGCGAGACGGTGCTCGAGATCGAGCCGAGCGAGGAGGAGGAGGGCCCCGACGCAGAAGAGAACAGCCTCACCTGCAAGACGTTCGCGCGCATCGTGGAGGGGCCGCGCAAGGACAAGAAGGTGATCGCGTGCGCCGTGACGTTCGGCGGCAAGGTAGGGCCCGTCGAGGTGCGGCCGCTGTTCTTCGTGCTCGACGGCGATCGCTGGATCGAGGTCGGCTCCCCGTTGCCGGGCGCGGACATACCGCAGGAGTCGGCGCGCAGGCTCCTTGAGGCGAGGAAGGACATCAAGCTGTCGAAGGACGGCGGCATGACGCTCACCGGCATCCCCACCGCCAAGCAGGAGGTCATCTTTGAGGACGACAGGGGCCGCGTGGTGTTCCTCGGCTGGTACCGCCGCGGCTTCGACGCCGCGCCGGAGACCGTGAGCGTCGCCTTCCACCACGTCGAGCTCGGGCCGGTCTATCGCGCGCGCTCTCTACAGCCCGAGGACCGCTACTTCGAGCCCGAGAGCGCGAGCTCGCGCGGCGGCGGCGCGTTCTTCGTGCCCTCGCTCTACGGAGGCGTCGCCGTGTACCAATGGCAGCCGTCGTTCGGCCCCACGGACATCTCATGGAGCGACCCAGCCGACGCCGCCGCGACGCAGGGCGTGAGCTTTCAGCCGCACTTCCGCATGACCTGCGGCGCGCCCGAGCTCGTCAACGTCGTCGTCGACGTGCCGCGCAAAGAGCTCGTGCAGATCGGCAGCGCCAAGGGGGGCCCGATCTTCGGCCTGCCGCGCGAGCACCCGTACCATGAGCGCTTCTTCAGCGCCGAGGTGCGCGGGCAGCATGGCCAGAAGGTCGAGCGCACGCCCGAGGAGGCGCGCGCGGGCGTCGACGAGATGCTCGCCAAGATGCCCTACTACTTCGTCGAGGACAGCTTCGGGCGCGTCCTGCAGTTGACGCGCGACGGCATCGACAACCCGAGCCTGTGCGAGCCGGTGCTGTACCTCTACCCGCCGGCCCCGACGCCGGTGCGGGTCGAGGTCGCGCGCGTCAGCATCACCAAGAGCCGCCCGCTCGCTCGAGACAACGCGTGGCGCTACGTCGCGCAGCCGGACGGCCGCGTGAGCGTCGGGGGCGAGCGCCTGCCCTTCCTGTTCTGGGAGGGCGAAGGCGCGGCCTTCCCGTTCCCCGAGCGCGGCTTCGTGGTGGCGCGTGACGACGTGAGCGCGTTCCTGCGCGACGCGCTCGAGCGCCATGGCCTCGAGGGGCGCGAGATCCGGGAGTTCCTCGACGCCTGGGCGCCGCGCCTGTTGCGCCACGAGCACGTCGCCATCGCCTTCCACGAGCGCGCGTTCATCGACCAGCTGAGCCCGCTCACCATCGAGCCCCCGCCCGCCCGCGTCGTGCGCGTGCTGATGGACTGGCGGCCGGCGAAGGCGGGCGAGGCGCTTCTGCCGCAGGCGCTGCCGTCATCGCCGCCGCCGCGCTCGGGCTACGTCGCCGTCGAGTGGGGGGGCGTCATGCGCTGACCCTCGTCGCCGTCGGGCGCGCGTGCGCTCGCCGCCGAGGCCGCGCTACACTGGCCGCTATGTCCAATGCGCGCATCGGGTCGTGGGGGCTGATGCTGTCCCTTGGGTTGTCGCTCTCCTCCGCCGCGCACGCCGCCGACGTCTGCGAGATCGCGAAGCCCTCGCTGAAGCCCCTCGGGTTCTCGAAGAAGTACCTGCAGTTCGCGGTCAAGCGCACCGTCGAGTTCTGCGATCCGGCGGCGCCGGACGTAGAGCACACGTGGTCCTTCATCGAGGTCTACACCCTCGACGGCGCCCTCAAGCGGCGCTTTCGAGACAGGCTCGACGAGGGTCTGTACGAGCGGCTGCGGCAGGATCCGGCGGCCCGGACGCGGCTGCCGCAGGCCATCGCGACCTTCCTCGCGGGCGAGGTGTTGAGCAAGGAGCAGATCGACGCCCACCTCGCTGACGGCGCCTTTCAGGCGGTCGAGGCCACGAAGAGCAGCCCGAACCGGAAGTGCACCCTGAAGGCCATGATCCTCTCGCAGGACTCGGGCGGGGTGCCGACCAAGCACTTCGCGGTCGTGCTGCACGTCGGCGACGACAAGAAGACGCTGTTCACGTCGAAGGAGGCCTACACCGGGAAGCTCGAGCTCGAATTCCGCTGGTACGAGCTGCCGAAGGAGAAGCGCCGAAAGCACGCGCACGCCATCGGGTTCACGCTGCGCGAGTCAGAGGGCTGGGCGCCCGGCTCGCCCGGCTCTGTCTACAGCGCGAGCTTTCAAGTGCTGCGCGCGGCGGAGCTCGCTCCATGCTTCTGAGCCGCGCTCGCTCCTGAGCCGCGCTCGCTCCTGAGCCGCGTCCCGCTCACTCGGCGTTCACGCCCTCGAAGGACACCGTGGCGAGGTCTTCTGCGGAGGCCGAAGCGTCACCGAAGGTCGCGAGCGTAAGCAGGATCTGAGCCTCGTCGACCGGCACCCCACCTGCGTGCTCCCACAGCGGCATGAACGGGCCCTCTGCCGTCGCATAAGAGAAGTCGAGGCTGCCGTCCGCCGCGACGTCGAGGCGCAAGTAGGTCACGCCGGCGGGCGCGGGCGGGTCGAGGGTGCCGGACGAGGACCCGCTGCCGTCGATGGCGCGCACCGTCGCGCGGAGGGTGCCCGCGCGGATCCCGAGGTAGGCCTCGTGCGTCGCGCCGAGGAGCACGTGCAGGCCGGCGAACGTGTCGAGCAGCGCGCTCGACGGCCGATCGCGGACCTTCACGACCACGGTCTGTCCGCGGAGCTGCCGCGGGGACGTCGCGCGCGCGGCGCAGTGAAGCGGGCCCGGCGGTGTCTGCGTGAACGTCAGCTCGCCGGAGCTGGCAGAGGCCGTGCAACCCTCCTCGGCCGCGATCGTCCACGCCGACCCGAGGCCGTCGTCGAAGCTCTGCTCGAGCTCGCCCGCGGGGCACCACGAGGGGGAGAGGACCCGTCCGCGCACAGCGTCGAGCGCGACCACCTGCGGGTTGGCCGGCTCGAGGCCGTGGACGCGAACGAACGGACGCACCCGATCGATCCAGGGCGGCGCCGCGCGCGCCCACAGGATCGTCCAGCTCGAGCCGTCGCTCGAGACCTGGAAGCGGATCGTGTTGTCGGCGACCCGATGGCGGACGCGCCAGTGGCGATAGGCGACCGGGTCCGTGACCACCTCGGTGACGTCGACGCTGGGGGTCACAGAGCGCACCGTCGCGCGATAGGCGTGGCCGTCGTAGCGGAGGCGCAAGAAGTCGTTCGCGGGGTCAGGGCCCGGGATCGAGAGCGTCGTGACGAGGCGCTTCGAGCCCGGCAGCGCAGAGAACACGAGCTCGAGGTCGTCCTCGCGCAGCGACACGTCCCAGTTGGAGACGAGGCGCCCGAAGTCGCCCGCGTCGGGCGGGGAGCCGGCCGGCACCTCGAAGCGAACGCCGCCCGCGCTGTGGGAGACGTCGACGGCGCCGTTCGGCTCGAGCCGCCAGTCGCTCGGCGGCGCCGAGAAGTCGTCGGCGAGCATCGTCACCGTGCCGCAGGGGCCGCCGCCGTCCGCGCCGGCGTCGCTCCCCGCGTCATCGCTCGGCGGGGCGCCGGCGTCGCTGGTGTTGCCGTCGCCGTCGCCCCCGTCGAGGTCGCCCGCGTCGAGGTCGCCCGCGTCGAGGTCGCTCGCGTCGAGGTCGCTCGCGTCGAGGTCGCTCGCGTCGAGCGCACCGCCGTCCATCGCCGCGTCGGGCGTCGCGCCGTCGAGCGGGTCGCCCGCGTCCGCTGAGCTCACGTCCGCGGGATCGAGCGCCGCGTCCCGGTGCCAATCGGCGACGTGGCGGCCGCCCACCGGCGCGCCGCTGTCCGGAGGGTGAGGGCCGTCGGGCTCGCCCGCCAGCGTGAGCAGGAACCCGCAGCCTCCGTCGACGGTGACCGTGAGCGCGAGCGCGACCAGTCCGACGAGCGCGCGAGGTCCAGAGGGGATCGCGAGCGGCACCGAAGCAGGATAGCGTGCCACGCGGCGAACGCGACCTGCGCGCGACGACGTTGACGAGGTCGCCGCGACGCTCAGTCGGTTGGCCCGGCGTCCGCGTCAGCCGCCTCGACTACGCGGTCATCTGCCTCGCTCTCCTCGGCTCCTTCGCGCTCGGCGCTGACGTCGCTCTCCGTGACCGCGTCCTCGGGAGCGGCCGGCCGGCTCGCCGCGATGTCCACGAGGCCCCGCTCGACGTAGTCTGCCACTACGTCGGGGGTGGCCGCGTAGTCGTCGACGACGGTCATGGCGCGGAAGCGATCGGGCGCGGACTCGTCGCCCTTGACGCGGCGAATGACGATGCCGAGCACGCGCTCGGGGTGATCCCGGCGCAGGCCGGCATAGATCTCGGGATCGTGCTCGCCCGAGTCGCCGACGAGGACGAAGCGTGTCTTCGGCAGCACCTCGAGCAGCTGATCGAGGCGGCCGCGCTTGTAGTCGAGCTGCTCGAAGGGGTTCACCTTGCCGAAGTCTTTCAGCAGCAGCGGTCCGCCCGGGATGTCGTTCTTGCGCAAGAAGAACGCCACGCGCGGGTAGAAGCTCAAGGGGCTGCCGCTCAAGAAGAACATCCCCTTCGCGCCGGCGGCGAGCGCCCGGCGGTAGGCGACGCTGACGCCGGGCACGGGCTCGAGCTGGGCCGCGTTTCGGAACACGGCGCCCATGCCCATGGTGATCTTGTTCTTCACGCCGCTCTCGACGACGGTGTCGTCGTAGTCGCTGAGCACCACCACGTGCGCTTCGTCGTCGGGCAGCACGCGTAGCAGGCCATGCGCGACGGGCGCTCGCCAACCGCGGCCGTCCACGAGCCGCGCGGAGGTCGCGACCTCGCCGAGGGGGAGGCGCTCTTCGAGCCCGCGCGCGCGCGCCATGAAGTTGCCGTCGTGATCGGTCTTCGTGCGCACGCGCGCGCCGGCCACCGTGATCTCGACGACGGCGTCCTCCACCTCGTCGCTGTCGAGCACCTTCAACGAGTCGATGAGGTTGTCCGCCGCCGTGCGGTGGACAGCGGGCGGGCGCACGCCTTTGTCATCGATGACGCGGCCGGTGATCACGTACCCCGCGGGAGTGCCGTACCCCATGTGCAGCTGAATCACGGCGTCGCGCGCGGCGAGGGCCGCGGCGGGCGCGAGCGCGGTGCACGAGAGAGCGAGGAGCAGGAGGGGGGCGCGCATGGCTGCACCATACCTACACCTCCCTTCGGCGCCGCACCTACCTTTGGAGACAGTGTAGGCGGAAGGAGCATCAACCCTTCGGCCGAACACCGACCACCGCGACCCACCGATACCCACATTGTCCCAGCCTTCGGAGGATCCCATGGTCGCCCTCACCTCGTGCCGCCCCTCGTCGACCCAGAACCGCCAGAGCCGCAGCAGCGACAGCACGGACAGCGGCGCGGGCAGCACGCACACCGTCCAGCGGGGGGACACGCTGAGCAAGATCGCGCGCGACAACAACGTGCGCCTGAAGGACCTCATCGCGGCGAACCCGCAGATCAGAAACCCTGATCTCATCTTCCCCGGCCAGGAGGTGAACGTCCCCGCGGCGCGCGCGAGCGCCCCCACGGCCGAGGCGCCCTCACGCCCCGCGCGGCGCGGCGCGCAGCCGGACGCCCAGGGCAACTACCCGAAGGGCGGGCAGGCGAAGCCGGCGCCCCAGGGCGGCGTGGATCCGAAGGGCCTCGAGGGGATGCTGCCGAAGAAGCCCGCCGCCGGAGAGCTCGGCCCGGTCGACCGCATCATCGACTACACGGCGCGCACCGAGGGCGGCGGCAAGTACGACGCCTGGAACCCGAACGACGCCGGCCATGGCGTGAGCTTCGGCCTGATTCAGTTCAACCAGGACGTGGGCTCGCTGCCGTCACTGTTCAAGGGCATGCACGAGAAGAACCCGGCGAAGTTCAACCAGACCTTCGGCCCGCACGCGCAGAACCTCCTGAACGAGAGCTACGTCCGCAACGCGAACCTGAACGATCCCGACATCAAGGCGCGCATGCAGGCGTCCGCCAAAGACCCCGAGTTCCAGCAGGTGCAGCGCGACCTCGCGCGCAAGGGCTACTACGAGCCGGCGGCGAGGATGGCGGCCGAGAAGGGGCTCACGAGCGAGCGCGCGCACGCCATGCTGTTCGATTCGGCCGTGCAGAACGGCGTCGGCGGCACGCAGCGCTATCTGAACCAGGCGGCGGCGGCGGGCGGCAGCGAGAAGCAGATCCTCGAGCGTTTCGCGCACCTCGCCGACGCCAACCGCTACAGCGGCAACCGGCGCACGCGCATCCTGAACGATCCGAACCTGTCCGATGGTCCCGTCGGCAGCGGCGCGCCGTCGTCACAGGCTCCGTCCACATCGGCGACCGCGCCGGCGAACAACGGCGGGCAGGGCGGTCGCTACACGGTCCGGCCGGGCGACACCCTGAGCGGCATCGCCGCGCGGCATGGCACGACGTGGCAGGAGCTCCAGCAGCTCAACAACATCCGCAACCCGAACCTGATCCATCCGGGACAGGTGCTGCGCCTGCCGGGCTCGTCGTCGGGCAACGCCAATGTGCCGGGCGCACCGGCGGCCAACGACAACCAGGACGTGCCGGCGCCGAACGTCGGCCGCGGTCAGTACGACGGCCGCACGCCGGCCCCGGGCACGACGAACACGGACGCGTGGATCCCGGTCAACGCCCCGCTGCAGAACCGCCCCGGCGACCGCAGCGCCAGCAAGTACGCCGAGGTGCTCGACCAGTTCGCGGTCGGCGACAACCCGCGCTACGCCAAGCGCAACGGCAACACCTACTGCAACATCTTCGCGTGGGACGCGACCAAGGCCATGGGCGCCGAGATCCCGCACTGGGTCGACCGCAACGGCAACCCCGCCGCCGTCGGCGCGCCCGGCGCGCGCGAGATGGACGCGAACTCCACGAACCATTGGCTGCACAACCACGGCGAGCGCAATGGCTGGCGCCGGGTGTCCGCCGCGGAGGCGCAGCAGATGGCGAACCAGGGCCACCCCGCGGTGGCGAGCTGGAACAACCCCGGCGGCATCGGCCACATCGCCATGGTGCGCCCGGGCGAGCTGACGTCGAGGGGACCGGCGACCGCGCAGGCCGGCTCCCGCAACTTCAACGAGGGCCACATGATGGACGGCTTCGGCAACGCGCAGCCGGAGTACTGGGTACACGACTGATCGCGCGACTCGCGTAGAGCCTGCGATAGCTATTCGGCCGCCGTCGTCAGCGTGAAGCTCGACGCCTGATAGCCATGCACGCCGATGTGGAGCGTCCCCGCCGACGTCGCCGTGAACACGACCTGCTCGTTGCCTGACGCCGTGTAGCCGATGCCTGCGTAGTCGCTCGTCGTCGGCTGGTGGCCGAACTGAACGTACAGGTCGACGTCGTTCGGCGCCTCGGTGCGCACGACGACCTCCTGGCCGGCCGTCACCGCCAGCGTGAAGCGCTTCATCTCGCCGGAGGCGACGTTGCCCGACTCGTTCAGGTGCGCGACGCCGCCGGCAGAGCCGCCGTCGTCTTCGCTGTCGTCGTCGTCAGCACCGTCATCGTCGCTGCCGTCATCGTCGCTGCCGTCGTCGTCGCCGCCGCCTTCGCCAGGCTCGGTGTAGACGATGTGCAGCGCGAACTCGCTGCTGGCCGCGTAGCCATGGACGCCGACGTAGATGTCGCCGGCGCCCTCGACGGTGCAGGACTCGCTGCTGCCGCTCTTGTAGGGGCGGCAGTCGTAGCTCGACAGCGTCGGGGCGGCGCCTCTGCGGACGTACAGGTCCGCGTCGCCGCTGCCGGTCATCGTCGCCACGAGGGACGCCGCGGCGGCGGTCGGGAAGGGGCCCAAGTGCACGAGCTGGCCGCGCGCGACGCTGCCCGACTCGTCCACGCTCTTCTCGGCACCTTCCCCGCCCTCGTCCTCGGCCACGATGGACTGGCTCAGGATGTTCATGACGTCGGCGTAGCGGATCGTGCCGCCCGCGAACGTCTGCCTGCCCTCGCGGACGGGCAGCCAGAGGAAGTCGGGGTGGTTCTGCTTCGAGCTGTCGAGCCACTCACCGCCGACGATCCGGCCGCCCGCGTCGACCTCGAGCACGTAGTGGTAGCGGTCGGTGCCCGTGTAGCTGCTCGCGCGCGGCACGAGCGGCCCGTCGGTGTGCGGGGACGACTCGGTGATGTAGTCGACCTCCATGCGCACGTCGAAGAACGTCACGGCGTCGTCGTTGAACAGGTAGCGCGTGGGCACCTCGCCGCCGCTGGTGACGTTCACGTTCACGTCGGAGGCCGCGTAGCCGTGCACCGAGACGAAGAGCTGCGTGGCGCCCGCGGGCACGCTCAGCTCGCAGCGCTCGGCCGAGCCCCCCTCGTAGGGGCGGCAGTCGTAGTCGCCCGCCGTCGGCTCGGCGCCGAAGCGCGCGTACAGGTCGCCGTCGCCGCTGCCCGACATGTGGACGGTGACCGCTGCGCCGGCCTCGACGGTGACGGCGCCAAAGTGCTTCCACTCGCCCTCGGGGACCTCGGCCTCGAAGGCCTGCGTGTCGCCGCCCGTCGTCGTCACGCCCACGAGGGCGTTGGCGCGCGGGCCGTCGATCTCGGTCTTCTGCGTGATGCGGTAGGCGGACACGGGCTGGTTCCACACCTCATCGTCCCAGGTGCGGTCGTAGACGAAGGCTTGCTCGCGCATGCCGAGGAAGTTCGTCACCAGCAGGTGGAAGGTGCCGGGGTTCGTGTCGATGCAGTCACCGCTCTTCGGGCGGCCGTACTCGTCGTACTCGATCTTGCCGTCGTCGTCGTTGCAGCGACGGGAGGCGAACTTGTTGACGACGCCATCGTGCACCAGCGTGGCGAGCGCCTTGATGTCGTTCACCTTGAACTCGACGCCGTTCACCGTCACCGGGTGCTGGGGCTCGGGGTGCAGGATGGCCGCCGGCGCCCACGCGTGGCAGAGGCCGAACCAGGTGGGAATGCAGTAGCCGTCGCTGGCGCCCGCGCGCCGACTGCAGGTCTCGCCGAGCTCGCTGTCGCACTGGCTGTCCTCGGTGCAGGCCGTGCGGTGCTTCTGGCTGTCGATGCCGTGGTAGCGGCTGACGGCGTCCTCGACGCCGCTGACGCCGAAGGCCTGGCCGTACTTGGCCGCGGGGGAGAGCGTGCTGTCGCCGTCCCACCGGTAGTTGATGCTGTCCTCGTAGACCGGCCAGTAGCTGGCGGGCCAGGGCGTGTTGGCTGCGGCGCCCGCGCTCGGCAGGTCGGCGGCCGTGTACACGAGGTCCGCGCCGAAGATGTCGGGATCGTCGCGCGAGCCCCACGGGATCTGCTTTGTCTCCTCGCCCTTGTCGGCCACCTCGATGGTGAGCTGCGCGGGCGCCGGCAGCTCATTCACGCACCCCACGAGGAGGGCCGCCGCGGTGAGGGCGCTGTAGCGGGAGAGGAGGGACGTCATGGGAGCTCCTTCAAGCGGCTGGCTTCGTCGGCGGGTCGGGCATGAGGCGGATGGCCACACGACCGATGCGACATGTCACACCTTCTCGTACCGGGGCTCTGGAGTTTTGGAAGGGGTGCGCCGAAACCGCTGAAGGGTCTGGAATTCCTTCTGAAACGGCGGATCGCGGCGGTCTTCCGGTGATGCTGGTCACCGGACGAGAGCCTGTTTTGACGCATTGCGTGACGGGCGTCACCCGACGGGCGCCGGCCTCACCGGAGGCGGCAAGCGCGGGCGCTCAGAGCTGCCAGGAGACGCGTAGGCCGCCGCCCGCGAGGGAGCGCTCGCGACCTGCGATGGGGGCGGTCGCGTACAGCTCTGCTCCGAAGCCGTCCCAGATGCGCGTGCGCAGGCCGCCCGAGACGCTCAGGTGGTCGAGATCGGCCTCGTAGAGCGTCAGCGCCTTGGCTTCGCCGACGAGCGAGACCCAGTCGAACAGGATGAGCTCGGCCCCGCCCAGCATCAGGACGCCCGCGCGGGGCAGGGGATCGCCGGCCGACAGCAGGAACGAGCCGCTGCCGAGGACGGACGCGTAGCCGCGCAGGTAGGGGAGCGGCTGCAAGGCGCCCGTCAGGCCCGCGTCGAGGCCGATGGGCCAGGCGTTCTGGTACAGGCCGAAGGCGAAGGGCAGCGTCACGCGCGTGGTGGCCGAGAGCACGACCGGGCCCTGCTCGAGGACGACGAAGGTCGCGCCGATGGCGCCGTGGCCGAGGCCGATGTGCGTCGCCTGCAGCGACGAGATGACCTGCTGCACGAGGAGAGGCTCGAGCGAGCCGAACAGCTCGAGGCGCGGGCTGACGGCGTAGCTGCCGCCGAGCACGGCGTTGCCCTGCAGGTTGCCGTAGAACTCCTCGGTGCGGACGATGGCTTGCCCCTCGCCGCCGATGACCAGCTCGGTGCGCGGGCAGGCCCGGCGAGGTTGCGCGAGCTCTCCCATCTGCCAGGAGAACGGCAGCGGGCCCATGGGGACGCCCTGCGGAGCGAGGCTACACACGCCGGCGGCGGCCTCGCCCGACGACGAGAGCGTGGCGACGAGCGCGAAGAGAGCGAGCGCGGAGAGGGGCGTGGCTTTCGGATACGCGCGCATATCAGATCCCCGGCGGGTCGAAGCCGTCGCCCGCGAGGTCGAGGACGAAGGGGTTCGTGAAGGAGAGCGGGAAGGCTCCGTCGCTGACGGCGAAGAAGGGGAACAGATCGCTGTCGCGGGGCGGCGCTTCGGCGTCGAGGATGGGGCCGACCGGCCCCGTGCAGGCCGCGGGCGCGTCGTCGAGCACGCCGTCGCCGTCGGCGTCGAGGTCCGCCTCCGTGACCGCGCCGTCCGCGTCGCGGTCGGCGTCGCGCCAGTCGACCACGCCGTCGTCGTTGTTGTCGCTCGTGTCCGGGATGCGGTTGCAGTCGAGGTCGCCGGTCAGCGGCAGCGGGGTGCCTGCCTCGATGACGATCCAGGCGTCCGCGTCGCCGGGCGGCAAGAGGTCCGAGAGCGCGATCATGCTGTCGAAGCGCAGCACGGGCTCGGCCGCGAACGGGTCGGCGGCGTTCTCGATGCCGTCCGTGATGGTGTGCACGACCTCGCCGTTCACCACCACGCGGATCTCGTCGATGAACACCCAGGGCGCCGCCGAGACGCTGATGCGCAGCTCCGAGCCCTCGGCGGGCGTGAAGGGCGCGACGGCGGGGCGGCGCACGTCGCCGTTCGGCGCGATGAGGCGCGCGTCGATGACAGGCCCGTTGGTGCCGATCATGTGGCCCGCCTTCACGTCGCGGTTGAAGCGCTCGATGTCGAAGTCTTGCTTGCTGGTGTCGCTCCACACGACCGTGCGTGGGACGCCGACGAGGTTGTCGGTGAGCGAGTGGGAGTCGCTGTTGCCCGTGCCGGCGCGCAGGAAGCCCTGGTTCAGCGCGTAGAACCAGAAGGCGCGATCCGCGAGCACGCGGTGGTTCCTCGTCGAGGACATCACCTCTTGCGTGTCGTAGTCGGAGTTGCGGTAGAGCGAGCCCTGCGGCTGCCGGTGGTAGAGCGCCGCCGCTGTGCCGTCGTCGTACAGCGGCAGGGGGCTGCCGAGATCGAGGCTGAGCGCGTCGAGCCAGCCGTAGTCACGCCCGAACTGGCTGTCCGAGTACGGGTGGTTCAACTGGATGACGCCCCACTCGGGCAGCTCCGCCTGCTTCACGCGCGTGAACAACAGGCCAGGCTCGGCGCGCTCGTCGCTGGGGGCGCCGTTCTTCGGCGCTTCGGGCCGGAATTGCAGCGGCCAGAAATTCCAGTGCCCGATGACCTGCGGGTAGGTGACGTCGGGGTTCCAGTACCAGAGCACGAAGGTGGTGGCCTCGAGCCCGGGCATGAGGATGACCTCGTCGGTGATGCCGAGGGTGGCGATGGCGTCCGAGTAGTCACCGACGGCGTCGTGCTCGGTGGCGGCGATGACGTCGACGCCCGCGGCCAGGAACGAGCGCACGCGGGTGACGTCGGGCAGCATGGTGTCGAAGGACTTCGAGCCGTGTACGTGGAAGTCCGCCGACAGGGTGCCGGGCGGCGTGACGCCGAGGTGCTCGAGGTCGAAGCTGAGCGCCTCGCTCGACCCGGGCGTGACGACGACCTGCGCGCGCCCGATGGTCGCGAACGGGCCCATGGACGCGTACACGTGGTAGCTGCCGCTCGGCA
>CAYLZW010000128.1:0-15091 GCA_964388085.1 uncultured Myxococcales bacterium
GCGCGGCTGTTCGGCTTCGGATCCGTGACGGGCATCGGCATCGATCGCGAGATCCCGGGCATCATGCCCGACCGGCAGTACTACGTGGACCGCCTCGGCTACTACGCGCCCGGCTTCGTCGTGAACAACAGCATCGGCCAGGGCGACGTCGCCGTCACGCCGCTGCAGTTGGCCATGGCCTACGCGGCCATCGCGAACGGCGGCACCGTGTACAAGCCGCAGGTGGTGCGTCAGATCGTCGACGTCAACGGTGAGGTGGTCGAGGAGAAGCAGCCCGTGGTGCGCTCTCGGCTCGAGGCCGACGCGCATCACCTCGAGCTGGTGCGCGAGGCGCTCTCGCATGTGACCGAGCCCGGCGGCACCGCGAGCGGCATTCTCTGGCGGCGCGATCAGCCGGAGGTGTCTGAGTGGCTGCGCAAGTCGGGCGTGAAGATCGGCGGCAAGACGGGCACGGCGCAGGTGGTCCGCCTCGCCAAGAACGTCGCCCACCTGGACCCGGACGAGGTCGAGTACTGGCAGCGTGATCACGCGTGGTTCGTCGGCATGGCGCCCGCCGATGACCCCGAGGTCGTCGTCGTGGCCATGACCGAGCACGGCGGCTTCGGCGGCAGCATGTCCGCGCCCGTGGTGGCGCGCGTCGTCAAGGCCTACTGGGATCACGTGCGCGGCAAGGGCTTCTACGCGGATCGCCGCGATCCCGAGCCCACGTCGAGCGAAGAGCGGCCGAACGCGCGAGGGGGGCGCCCATGAGCGACAAGCAAGAGGGCCTCTGGCTCGCGCGCGCGCCCTGGGGGATCATCACCACGACGGTGATCATCTCGGTCATCGGCATCATGAACCTCGCCTCCGCGGCCCAGGCGACGATGCCGGACACGTACCTGAAGCAGACGGCGTACCTCATCGTCTCGTCGCTGCTTCTGCTGACCATCTCTCGCGCGCGCGTGTACATGCTCGAGGCCGCGGCCTATCCCGTGTACACATTCGTGAACCTGCTGCTTGTCGTCGTCATCGTGGCGGGCACGACGGTGAAGGGCGCGCAGCGCTGGATCGATCTCGGCTTCTTCATGCTGCAGCCGTCGGAGCTCGCGAAGGTCTCGATCATCCTCGTCACCGCTCGCTACTTCAGCCGCTTCCGCGTCGAGGGACGCTATTCGCTGCGCGCGCTGCTCATGCCGCTCAACGTGAGCCGCCCGCTCGGCGTGTGCGCGATCTTGCTGCTGCGCTGGCACGAGCAGGCGACGGAGGCCGCCGAGGCGGCGCTGGCGGGGGCGCTGGTCGAGGCGCCCGACCCGACCTGGCTGAAGGTGGTGCTCATGGTCCTTCTCGTCGGCTGGCTCGCGGTCGGCGTGTTCGTACTCATCAACAAGGGCGTGCACCACCGACGCCTGATCGCGCCCGCCGACGTCATCCTGCTCCCCTGGGGCCTCATCGTCGTGCAGCCGGACCTCGGCACGAGCCTCATCGTGCTCGCCATCGCCGGCACGCAGGTGCTCTTCACGGGCGTGCGCAAGTCGTCGCTGCTCATCGCCTTGATGGCCGTCGTCGCCACCGCGATCTTCGGCTGGAGCTATCTGCTGAAGGACTATCAGAAGCGTCGCGTGGAGACGTTCCTGAACCCGGAGCACGACCTGCAGGGGGCGGGCTACCACTCGGCGCAGTCGATGATCGCCATCGGCTCGGGACAGCTGACGGGCAAGGGCTTCGGCACCGGCACGCAGACGCAGCTCTCGTTCCTGCCGGAGAACCACACGGACTTCGCCTTCTCGGTGCTCGCGGAAGAGTGGGGGCTCGTCGGTGGCGTCACGTTGATCCTGCTGTTCATGACGCTCATCCTGCTCATCTTGAGGGACGCCCGGCGCTTTACGGACAGGTTCGCGGTCCTCGTCAACGTGGGTGTCGCGGCCATGATCTTCTGGCACGTCATGGTCAACATCGGCATGGTGACAGGGCTGATGCCCGTCGTCGGCAAGACGCTGCCGTTCGTGAGCTACGGGGGTTCTTCGCTGGTCACGGTGATGGCATGTATCGGCTTCACGTTGAGCACACGCATCTGGCGGAGGACGTGACGTGACGATCAGACCGCTGAAAGACGAGCCGGTGCTCGAGGGCCGCCTCGAGGGGGAGGGCGGCCGCGAGGCGACATCGCGCGCGCCGGAGCGGATCCCGGACGCGCGGGAGCAGGACGGCGCCCGACGAGGGGCCGTGGCGCGCGCGTCGCTGTCGCTCGTGCCCGTCGGAGAACCGCCGCTCTACGGCTCCGCCCGCTTCTTCGAGGACGCCGCCGAGCAGCTCGGCGTGTCGACGTCGCATGGCCTCGAGCTCGCCGGGGCCGTCTACGCGCGGCAGGTCGGCGAGCGCACGCTGCTGCTCGGCCTCAAGCGCTGCGCCTCGGGGAAGCCCGGCCGCGTCCTCGTTGACCCGAGCTGGGGAGAGATCCTCTGGCACACGCACCCGGGCCTCAAGGGCTCGCTGGCGGCGTTCTCGGGCGAGGACCTCGACGCCGCGCGCCAATCGCACAAGCCGCTGCTCGTCGTCGGCTTCGGCGGGCTCAGCCCCGACGTCATCAGCACGCTCACGCTGCCGCTCGGCTGGAAGGCGTTCCTCATCTCCGGCGGCGTCAAGGGCCTCATGTCCCTCGAGAAGCGCGGCCGGCTGAAGCAGCGCCTCTTGCGCTTCGGCGTCTCGGCGCGCGTCTGCTACCCGAGCGGTCGCATCCAGCCGGTCGTGCGCAGCCAGGGCACGCCGTTTCAGCACGCCTTCGACGACGTCAGCTTCCTGGTCGACCGGACCATCGGCGCCGTCGAGCGCAAGGGGCAGGCGGCCATCCGCACCGTGCTCCAGAAGGTCGTGAAGGGCGGCTGAGCTCGCCCGGCTTGACGAGGACCATCCGCCCGTCGATGGTCGCTCGCCGTTCAGGAGTCACACTCGACGTCAGGCGCGCCATCGCTCTCGACGTCAGGAGCAGCCATGGAGTTCATCGCCCTCGTCGCGGGTCTCTCCGACGACACCTTCCACGACGTCATCACCGCGTCGCCGCGGCGCATCCGCGAGACGCTGTTCGGGCGCCTCGGGATCAAGGCCAAGAAGAAGTCGCTGGGCGTGAAGGTGCACGGCAGGCTCGAGGAGCGCACCAAGAAGCTGCACGCGCGCCTCAAGGAGGGCTCCTCGAAGCAAGAGGACGATCTCTGCGAGGAGCTCTTGCGCAACTGGCTGTACACCCAGCGCCCGCTCCTGAAGGCGACGCTCGATCACCTCGAGGTCAAGAACGACAACGGCCTCATCGAGGAGGAGCCGACGTTCTTCCAGGAGCTCGACGAGGCCAAGGTGCGCGAGCTGGTCGAGTCGCTGCGCAAGCAGGGCTTCGCCGACGAGCACATCGGGGTGTACCTGCGCTTCGTGAAGACGCCGCACCTCGACCAGGCGCTGCCGCGCGCGGCCTGAGCGCCGCCCGCCGCCCGCTCACGACAGAGGGGCGGCCAGCCTCGCGAGGCAGAAGCGCGCGAAGCGGAGCCCCGCCTCGTCGTCGTCGGCCCCCGCGTGCGCCACGGACTCGGCGAGCAGCACGGCCTCGACGACGTAGCCGGTCGTGAGCGCCATGCGCCGGGCCTCCCGCTCCATGGCCTCCGGATCGCCCGCCTTGGCGAGCTCCTTCGCGCGCGTGACGAGGCGCCCGAGCGTCTCGCGCACGAAGCCCACGGCCTTGCCGTCGAGACCCTCCGGCAGGCGCTCCGCGCGCGCGCCGAGGTCCTTTAGCAGCGCGCCCAGGGAGCCGGAGCGCGCCTCGGCGCGCAGCACGTCGAGCGAGAGCACGTTGGTCGTGCCCTCCCAGATGGAGAGCACCTGCGCGTCGCGCAGAAGGCGCGGCAGGCCCGTGTCCTCGATGTAGCCGGCGCCGCCGAAGGCCTCGAGCGCCTCGGACGCGACCGCGACCGCCTGCTTGCCACACGTCAACTTCGCGATGGGGATGAGCCCCCTGAGCCGGCTCAGCTCCGCGTCGTCGAGCGTGCCCTGCTCCATGCGCCCGAGCAGGTCAGCGACGGCGAAGCAGAGGGCGGTGGCGGCGGCGGTCTCGGCTTCCATGTCGTCGAGCGTGCGCGCGTGCAGCGGGTGGTCGATGAGGCGACGCCCAAAGGCCGCGCGCTTCTCGGCGTAGTCGCGGGCGAGCCACGTGCAGCGCGCCATCCCCGAGGCGGAGGCGACCGCGTTGTACCATCTCGTGATGTTCAACATCGTCGAAATGTTCTTCACGCCCTTGCCCACTTCGCCGAGCCGGACCGCGGGGGCGCCGTCGAGCGTGAGCTCCGCGGTCGGCAACGCCCTCGTGCCGAGCTTGTCCTTCAGGCGGTTCACCAGGATGCCCTGGTAGCCCCCCTCCGGCTTCTTGCGGACGTCGACGCAAAACAGCGTGAGCCCGCGCGAGCCCTCCACGCTGCCGCCCTGCGCGTCCTCGATGCGCGCCAAGGTCAGCGCCATCTCGCTCGTCACCGCCGACGTGAACCACTTGGTGCCGTAGAGGGCGTAGCGCTCCTCCTCGCCCTCCCGGCCGAGGAAGCGCGCGACGGTCTCGCTGTCGCCGACGTCGGAGCCGCCCGTGCGCTCGGTCATCCACTGGCCCGAGGTGATGAAGCGCTCGGGCTCGCGCGTGGTGAGCTGCGGAAAGAGCCGCTCGCGCACCGAGGCGGGGGCGACGTCGAGCAGCACGCGCGCCGCCGCGTCGGTCATCGCCAAGGGGCAGGAGGCGGTGGCGCTCGACGCCGAGAACAGATGGATGAGCGCCGCCTGCACGACGCGGTTGCGGTCGCCGAGCGCGCGCTCATAGCCGGTGGCCACGACGCCGTGCTCGGCGGAGAAGCGCTTGAGCGCCTCCCAGGCGGGGTGCGTGCGGACCTCGTCGACGCGGCGCCCGAAGGGACCCCAGGCCACGTGCACCGGAGGGTTCGCCTCTGCTTGCTCCGACAACTCTGGGAGGGTCGAAGCGGTGTGTCGCCCGAGCTCGGCGACGGCCGGCGTCACGCTTTCGAGCACATCGCGCGGCAGGTAGCGACGCAGCTCGGTGCGCAGCGCGCGGTCCTGCAGGTACGCGTCGCGGTTCTCGGGTGGATCCTGAAAGAAGGCCATGCTCGCTCCTCGGTTCTCAGCGGCCCGGACCGCTCGTGGGGGGTAGCGCCGGGTGCTCGTCGTCTCAACCGCCCGTCACCTGCACGCGCTCGAGTCGCACCGAGCGGGGCGCGTGCGTGCGCCCGTGCACCGCGCGCTCTTTGCTGAACCACGCGCGCCGGAAGGCGTCGAAGACGACGCCCGACAAGCTGCCGCCCTTCACCGGCGTGCGCTTCCCCGACGGCTCGATGAGGTAGCCGTGCCGGATCTCGCCGGAGAAGCCGCCGGAGTGCGGGTGGGGCGAGAGCTGCGAGAAGCGCAGGAGCTGGAGCAACGGTCGCTCGCGCGGCGTGAGCAGCTCGCCTTCACTCTTGTGGCCGGACGCGATGACGAGGTTGCCCATGTCGCCGGTCGCGTCCTCTCCGAGCCAGCACGCGTGACGCCGATCGTTCTGGCGGCGCACGAAGCGGCCCTCCTCGACGAGGGCGAAGCGCCCGCCGGGCAGTCCCACGGAGTCGAAGGCGTAGCTCGCGCGTCCGCCGGCGAGGGTGGCGTCCGACCAGAGCGTGAGCGGCTCGCCGCTGACCTCCGTGAGGATCGGCTCGCCGAGCTGAAAGCGTGACCAGCGCTCGAAGGCGGCGGGGCCGGTGGCGTGCGCGAGGAACGCGTCGAAAAGCTCCTCGACGCCGGTGCTGCCGATGACGACGTCGAGCGCGCCGGTCGGCGGCAGCTTCGCCCGCAGGCCATCGAGCGTGGCCTCGACGTCCGCGTCGATCTCGCGCTCGAGGTCGAGCTCGGCGAGGCGTCGGGCCGTCGGCGCGCTGTAGACCTCGACCTCGTCGCCCTCGCCGCGCGCGAGCAAGACGTACTCGGTGTAGAGGCTGGTCTCCTCGCGCGTGCGCTCGAGGCCGAGGTGGTTCACGAGGTGAACGCGGTCGTAGTCGCAGAACACCTCCGACGACGCGAGCTCGACACGCTCGTGCGCGGCCGCGGCGCGGGCGATGGCGCCGCCGAGCTGCTCCACGGCGTCCCCGGGCCGCTCCACCACCAGAGGGTCGGTGTTGTCGACGACGACGGAGGCGGCCTCGTCCGGACCGGGCAGCGTCCAGGCGAGGTTCTTCACGAGGCGCGCGCGCTCGAACGCTCGATCGAGCTCCGCGGCGACGTCACCCGTGCCCGCCGCGAGCGTGAACGAAGACTCGCCCATGCGCTCCTTGCCGGAGGAGGACGGGTCGGCGGCGTGCGGGACGAACACCTGGACGCGGGCGAAGTGCTTCTCGACCTCGCGTCGCGTCTCGACCTCGTGGAAGACCGCGTAGCGCTGGTGCGAGCGTCCGCGCAGCTCGGTGACCTGCCAGCCGGAGAAGCGCCCATCGCTCTTCAGGGCCTTGACGATGTCTTCCAGCATCCGTCGCCTCCTAGGCGATGCGTGCCTTGAGCTTGAGGGCCGGGCCGCCGTCTGTCACCTTGATCCACTCTTTGTAGCCTTTGCCACACATGCCGAGCCCGCTGATGTGTACTTCCGACGACACGCCCTCGATGCTCATGAGCAGGTCAGGCACATAACCCGTGATGACGATGGGGCCGTAGACCTTCCCCGTCGTCTTGCCGCCCTTGATCTCCTCGGCGAGGTGCGTCTCGCACTGGATGCCCCAGCCCTTTGGATCCTCCATGCCGTTGCGCGAGCGGCGCACGAGCAGCCCGTCGTCGGTGCGCGCGATGAGGTCGTCGATGCTGCCCTCGCCGGGGCCGAAGAACGTGTTGCTCATGCGCGTGTAGGCCTTGCGCGCGACGCTCTCACGGCGGCCGTTGGCCGTGCGCGGCACGCCCAGCTTCGTCGCGGAGACGAGGTCGGTCATGGGCCTCTTCAGCACGCCCTTCTCGATGATCTGTGTGCGCGAGGCGAGCTGCCCTTCGTGGTCGAAGAAGTATGAGCCGGCCTCTCCCTCGAGGGAGGGATCATCGAACATGTCGACGAGCGGGGAGGCCACCTGCTTGTCGATGTATTGGGCGCCCTTCGCGCGGCGCCGCGTGAACATGTCCGACTCGGTGCCGTGGCCGAAGGCCTCGTGCGCGAACAGCCCGGCGACGTCGCCGTCGAACACGCAGTCGTAGCGGCCGCCCTCGACGCGTCCGGCGCCGAGCAGGCGACCGCAGTCGCTGACCAGCCCGGCGATGGACTCCTCGTCGAGCGAGAAGTGCTCGGCGCCGCCTTGTGCGCCGCGGCCGCCGTGCAGGTTCGCGGTGTTGCCGCCGTGCTCCATGACGAGGAACGCCACCAACTCGCCGCGGCGGAGATCCTGATAGAGGGTGCGCGTGGGCCCGACGAAGAGCTCTTGTGTCTGCGTGTCGGTGGCGCGCGCGACGGCGCTGACGACGCGGGGGTCCTTGGCGTGGAGCCGATCCTTCACCGCCGTGGCGCGCGCCAGCTTCTCCGTCGTCGGCATGCGCCCGGCCGGCTCCTCTTCGACGACGATGAACTCCTCGTGCAGGGGCTCGCCGGGATCGATGCGCGCGCCGTCCGTGACGACGCCCTCCTGCCGGACCATCTCGAGGAGACGCGCCGCGGCCGCGCGGACCGCGCCATCGTCGAGGGACGGCACGGCGACCTCGAGCAAGCGCGCGCCGTTATGCGCGCTCAAGACGACGCCGGACACCGGCGCCACCGGCTCCACCTCGGTGCTCCTCGTGCTGACGCGGCAGACCGTGCCGCTGCGCGTCTGCGCGAGCGCGGTCGCGTACGGCGCCACGCGCATCAGCTCGTCGACGGCCGCGCGCAGGGCGCCGCTGTGCTCCCTGAGGTCCATGGCTTCCTCCACTCCTCGTCAGAACCTAGGCGCTCTCGCGCAAATTGGGCACGGCCAGATCCTCGAGCCGCCGCTTCATGCTGAGCCGCTCCATGGCGGCGCCGGACTGCATGAGGAAGATCTCCAGCAGCGCGAGGTCGGCGAACGGCTTGTTGTCGAGCGCGTTGTCTGCGTACAGCACCGCCTCGAGGCCGCGCGACGAGAACAGCGGCGCCGTGTAGACCTCGCGCGGCCGGGGGCCGCCGAGGGCGCTGACGAGGCGATTGTTCCACTCGCTCTCGTAGAAGGGCTGCGGCACGCCTTGCGCCTCGCGAATGCAGCGCGTGAAGACGGTGTCGGCCTCGAGCGGGAGGCGGATGGCGTGGATGGTACGGCCGGTGTCGCTGCTGGTGATGCCGTAGGCGCCGACGCCCACGATGGAGCCCTCGTCCTCGTGCACGTGAAAGACGGCCGCGCGCGCGAAGAAGGCCGACGCGAAGCGCAGCACGAGCAGGGGGATCTCCTCCTCGAACGACGGTGTGTTCAGCTCGCCGAGCAGCGACTTCAACACGCGGAGGTCCTTGGCGGCGTCGACCGGCAGCGCGTGCTCGCCTTCGCTCCAGCCCTCGATCCACTCGCCGAGCTCCGTGCGCAGCTGCTCGACGAGGTCGATGGGCTCGTCGAGCAGCGCCGGGCGCCCGAGGCGCTCGAGCACCGGGTTCAGGAAGGGCGCGAAGCTCGGCAGCGAGCCGGTGTCCTCGGTGGGCTTCAGGAGGACGCCGGCGGCGCCGAGCTCCTTCGCGATGGCGGCAGCGTCGTCGTGCGCCCCCTCGAGCGCCAGGAACACCTGGTCCGCGCAGCCCTCGTCGTGCGCGTGGCGCAGCACCTCGAGCCCGCCGAGGATGCCGCGGCCGTTCACACGCGGCATGACGAGGTCCACCACCATCAGCCGGCGCGCCGTGCCGCGCAGGTCCTTCAGTTGCTCGATGGCGGCGCGCGCGTGCTCGATCACGTGCACGCCGAGCCCGGCGGCGCTGGCCTGGCGATCCACGCGCGCGCGGAAGTCGGCGTCGTCGTCGACGATGAAGAGCTCGACGGGCGACTCCTCGCTGCTACCGCGGTTCGGCTTCGCGCCGAGGCCGAGGCCTAGATCGCGTCGGCGCCCCTGGCGGCGTCGCTTGGCGTCCCGCGCGAGCTCCTCGGCGTTGATGCCGCGCGTGACGGTGAAGCCCGTGTCACCGAGGTAGCGCGTGGGGACGCCCTCGGCGTCGGCCACGCGGAACGCGAAGCTGCCCGTTCGGTACAGCAGCACCTCGGCGATCAACCCGCGCAGGCTCTGCTCGAGCACCCCCTCCGCGCGCGCGGCGACGTCCACCTCGGCCGGCCGCTCGTCGGCGACGCGGCGCAGCAGGTCGTCGAGCGACTCGGCCTCGTCACCGATGCGCGCGAGATCCGCGCTGCCGAGCACGCCCGCCCGCACGAGCACGTCGCCCACCGTGTCGTTGGCGCCGTTGCGCCGGCCGGAGACCACGCGGCCGCCGCTGAAGGTCAGCTCCGCGTCGCCCTCGGGGGAGTCGAGGGTGAGCACGCCCGAGCGTCGTGACAGCGCGACGACTCGGACCACCTCGTCGAGGTCGAGGTCGTCCAGGTGGCCCGCGAGGGTGCGGTTCATCGCGCGAATCCTCCCGCATCGCTCGGGGAGGGGCAACCGATGGCGAGGGCTTTGTGTCCCTTTGGGGAGACGCCTAGGCCGCGCCCGCGGCGCTCGTGCCGGTGGCGCGCTCGTCCACGTACGTCGCCAGCTCGGCCCGGGTCGCGAGCACCCCGGCGTCGGTCGCGGCGGCCTCGAGCGCGTCGGCGAAGTCGGCGCAGGACTTGAAACGACGCCAGCGCCAGCCACGCAACGCGCGGTCGATGGCCCGCGTGAGCGCGCGCGGCAGCTCCGGTTCGAGCTTCGCGAGGCTCTTCACACGCCCGCGCTTGACGCGCATGAGCGTGTCGATCTCGCTCTCGCCGTCGATGGCAGCGAACGGGCGGTTGCTGCTCAGCATCTCGTAGACGATGAGCGCGAGACAGAATTCGTCGGCGCGCCCGTCGAGCGCGACCCCGGCCACCTGCTCGGGCGACATATAGGTCAGCTTGCCCTTCAGGAGACCTGTCGACGTCACGCCCTCGAGCGAGCCGAGCTTGGCGATGCCGAAGTCCGCGATCTTGGTGACGCCGGCCCTCGTGACGAAGATGTTGTCGGGGCTGACGTCCCGGTGCACGAGGCCGAGCGGGCGTCCTTGCGCGCTCTTCAGGCTGTGCGCGTGGTCGAGCCC
Source organism: uncultured Myxococcales bacterium (assembly GCA_964388085.1). Taxonomy (GTDB): domain Bacteria; phylum Myxococcota; class UBA727; order UBA727; family CAYLZW01; genus CAYLZW01. The sequence goes on from CAYLZW010000128.1 coordinate 10,205, forward strand.
GCGCAGCGCGTCGACGCCCATGCGCAGGACCAGCGGCACCGGGATCGGCCGGCTCTTCGACCAGGCGTCCGCGAGCAGGTGCTCGGCGTCGCAGCCGTCGACGAACTCCATGGCGATGTAGTAGCGCCCGTCGGAGTCGCCGGCGTCGAGCACCTGGACGACGTTCTCGTGCTTGAGCAGGCGCCCCACGTCGGCCTCGGTCAAGAACAGGTCGACGACGTCGGTGCGCGCCTCGAGCTCCGGCAAGAGGCGCTTGATGACGACGCTGTGCCCGCTCTCGCGATGGCGCGCACGAAACAGCTCGGCCATGCCGCCACGAGCGAGCAGCTCCAGGAGATCGAAGTCGCCGAAGGACTCCATGCGCAGACCCTACACCGACCGAGACGTTGGCGTGGGCTCTCCGGGCGCGGCGTCCGCCACGGAGCCCGCGCTCTTGCGAACGCCCGCGCGCACTTGACCGGGGCCCTCTCCGAGCCTACGTGTCAGGAGCGTCGCCGGAGTGATGGAATTGGTAGACGTGCCGGACTCAAAATCCGGTGCCCGCGAGGGCGTACGGGTTCGAGTCCCGTCTCCGGTACCAAGCAGATCTTTCCTGAGCGCGAGCGCCTCCCGGGGCGCTCGCTCTCGTCATGGGGTTGCGCTGTCGAGCGCCGATCGTCCGGCGCTGTCGTCGTCACCGGCGCCGCCTGTGAGCGACGTCGCGTCCACCTGCGGCATCAGGTGAAGCTCCACGCGGCGGTTGCGCGCGCGCCCTTTGGGGCCTCGGTTCGACGCCACCGGTTTGCTGTCGGCGAGGGCCACGGCGGAGACGCGCGCGGCCGGCAGCCCTTGCTCGGTGAGAACCCCGGCGACGGCGAGCGCGCGCGCGCCCGAGAGTCCCCAATTGTTCTTGTGCGGAGAGCGGGCGCTCGGCGGCGTGTCGTCGGTGTGTCCCTCTACGCGCACGTGCACGGCGGGCAGCGACGCGATGGCGCCCGTGATGCGCGCGAGGGCGGTCTTGCCGTCGGTGTGCACCTCGTCCCCCTCGCCGCTGAACAGCGTGCGCTCCTCGATCTCGAGCACGGCCGCGCTGCCGTCGCCCGAGAGATGCAAGCGCAGGCGACGCGCGCCGAGCTCGGGCTTGAGCGCCGCCTCGAGGTTTGCGTGCACCTCGGCGGCGAGTCTCCTCGTCGCCGCCTCGACGGACTCGGCGGAGGCCTGCTGTGCCTCGAAGGCGGCCAGCTTCGGCCCGACGGCGGCGAGCTCCAGGCGCGCGTGGCGCAGGTCGGCGCGCGTGCGGGAGAGCAGCGCGTCGATCTCTTGCAAGGCGGTGTCGTCGTCGGACGGGGAGGGCATGGTGGCGGGCAGCTGGAGGCCGGCCCACACGAAGCCGGCGCCGACGACGGCGATGATGACGAACCCCCACGCGCTCGGGATCCGGCGCGGCTCGCGCGCCGCGGCGACCTCCGCGCTGGTGCTGTGCTCGACGTCGATGACGCCGCTCGAGTCGGGTGCACGGCCGCCGGCGTCCTGCGCAGGATCGCTCGTGGCGTCCGCGAAGAACTGCCGCTCCCGCGCGGCGTCGACGCCGGGGTCTATGACGAGCGCGCGCTGAGGCGGGATCGTCGCGGCTTCGGCGCTCGCCGCGCTCGCCTCATCCTCGCGCCGCGCGGCCTCGAGCAGGAGGCCCGCGGTCGGCGTGTCGATGTTGCGCTCGAGGGTCGGCTCCACGTAGTCGACGCGAAACGCGCCTCGACGCCAAGCCACCAGCGTGAAGAACGCCGACTCTCCGCGCTCGCTCCCGAACGAGGCGTGCACGAGGCGTCCGCGCGAGAAGGCGAGCTTCCCCTCGGTGCCCTCGGGCGCGTGCAGCGTCACCGTCGCCGTGCGCGTCGCGAGCTCGAGGCCCTGCACGATCTCGACGACGCCCATGAGCCGCAGCGTGCCGTGTACCGCGGTCGGCTCCTCCGGCTGCGCGAGGCCGATGGAGCTCGCGGAGGCCGCACCGTTCATGGCGTCGTCGATGAGCCGCAGCACCTCGTCGTAGCGCTGCGGGCGTCGGGCTGGATCCTCCGCCATCAGCTGCGCCACGAGGGCGCTGACCTTCGGCGGCGTCCCCGCGCGCGCGGCGTCGAGGGAGATCGGCGTCTCGACGAGCTTGCCGGAGAGCGGATCGACCGGCGTCGCGCGCAGGAACGGCGGCGCGCCGGCGATGAGCGTGTGCAGCGTGACCCCGAGCGAGTAGATGTCGCTGCGCGCGTCCTCGTGACCGAGCACGCGCTCGGGCGCCACGTAGAGCAGGTCCGGCAGCGCCGCTCCCTCGCGCGTGATGCGCTGCTCCTCGGACGCTTGGCGACGACCCATGCCGAAGCGCGCCAGCTTCGCGTGCCCATCGACGACGTGGATGTTCGCCGGCCGCACGTCCCGGTGGATGACGCCGGCGTCGGCGGCGTGCTTCAGGCCGAGGGCAGTCTCGCGCACGCGGGCGAGGGCCGCCCCCACGTCGAGGGGGCCGTCGCGCTTGAGCCGTCGCTCGAGGTCCTCGCCGTCGATGAGCTCGCGCACCAGATAAGGCGTGCCGCGGTGCGTGCCGGCGCCGTACACGCCGACGACGAAGGGCGAGTGCAGCAGCGCGAGGATTCGTCGCTCGCGTTGAAAGCGCTGCAGGCGCTCGTCGTCCTCCCGCTCGTCGTCGGGCATCATCAGCTTGATGGCCACCGCGCGATCGAGCTCGTCATCCATGCACGCGTACACGGCGCCGCCGTCCTCGTCGGGGAGCCGGCGCAGCACGCGATAGCCGAGCTCGGCGATGAGCGCGGCCATCTCTTGCCGGCCGGCCTCGGCCGCGTCGATCTCGACGAGGTCCTCCTGCTGGATCTCGGGGAGCTGTTCGCCGAGCAGGCGCTGCAGGGCCTCGAACACGGCCTCGGCGAACGCGGCCGTCGAGCTGTCGGGCACGCGGCTCACATAGGCGTCGGCGTGCGTCGCGCTCTCGCGGTGCGCGTCCATGGCGGCCTGCGTGGCGTTGTCCGCGACGAGGATGAGCTTCAGGCCGGCGAGCGCCTCCATGCGCCGCACGCGGTTGACGAGGCCGAAGCCGCTGCCTTGGCTCAGCTCGAGGTTGATGACGGCGACGTCCGGCGGCTCGGCGACGAGGCGCTCGACGGCGTCCACGGCCGTCGCGCTCTTTGCCGCGATCTGCTCGGCGTCGAGCCGCCGGCCGAGATACGCGGCGAGGAGCCCATCCAGGTCCACGAGGAGGACGCGCGTCGACGACATGGCGGCATGATCTCCGCCAGGGCACCTGCCGGCAAGGGTGGGGCACCTCCTGCGGTCCCGCGCCGAATCCGCTCGCGTGTGAGCGCGTTCGGGGCTTCTCTATTCGCCGCCGGGGGCCCCGAGCGCTGTCAGCGCGGCCTTCGCCTCGGCGTGGCCGAACACGCCTTCGGAGGTCAGCTCGAGCACGCGCTGGTACTGCTTCGTCGCCGTCTCTTTATCGCCCCGCCTGGCGTAGGCGTCGGCGCGCCCGAGCCACCCCTGCATGGCCTGGGGGGAGCCGGGATCCATGTCGATGGCCGCCGTGAACGCGTCGATGGCCTCGCCGAGGCGGCCGCCGGCGACGTGCGCGCGCGCCTCCCGCAGCGCCTCGCGTTGGCGCCGCTCGAAGGGGTTGATCACGTTCGGGCCCACGCCGGCCGTGTTCTCGTCGATGCGCTCCTCGACGTGCTCCTCGGCGGCGCCCTGGATAAACCCCTACACGGCGTCGCCGAACAACAACCAGCCGGCCATCAGCGCGCACAGCACCCGCAGCTCGCCGCGCTGCGCGGCGCGGCCGCCGCGGCTCGGTCGAGGCGTGGAGATGGACTGGGTCTCGGCGCCCGTACCGACGACGCGAGGGGCGCGCGCGGAGGGGATGGCCTGCGCCGGCGCCGCGCTCGCAGGTGAGTCCTGCGCGGGGAGCGCCGCGCTCGGCACCGACGGCGCGACCGGGAAGCCGGGGGACGACGCCATCGGCGACGTCGCGGGGGTCGTGATGCGGCCGGCGGCGAGCGCCGGTGCCGCCGCTGGCGCGACCTCATCGCTCGAGAGCAGCAGCGAGAGCTGGTGCGCCGCGAGGGTGTCCTTCTGGCCGAGGCGCAGATAGCGACGAAGGTACGCCGCCTGCTTCAGGACGTTTCCTTCACCGCGCGCCAGCTCCGAGGCTCGACGCAAGAGGCGCGGATCCTCGGGTGCGTCCGCGAGCTGCTGCTCGACGGCGATGAGGTCCGGCTTCAGCGCGTCGCCGGCGCTGAAGCCGGCCTCGACGAGGGTCGCCCACAAGGCGTGGGCCGCGGCGTGGTCGGGTTGGTGGGTCAGCGCACGTCCGACCGCCACGGCGGCGCTGGCGCGGAGCTTCTCGTCATCGGCGGCGAGCGCCGCTCGCGCACGCGTGACCTCTTCGTCGGCGAGCTGCGCGTTCAGGCGAGCCGCCGTCTCGCGCGGCGCGCGCAGATAGGTCGCGAGCAGGTCGGGCCAGCGCCGGCGCACGGACGCCACGGCCGGCGCGAGGATGGCCAGCACCTCGTCGGCGGAGGCCGGTCGGCGCTCCGTCTCCTTGTGGCTCATCCGGTGGACCGCCTCGTCGAGCTCGAGCGGTACGCTCGGGAGCACGTCGAAGAGCGAGAGCGACTTCGCCTGCGCCACCGCCATCAACGTCGCCGGGCCGAGCTCGCGCCGGTAGGGGTTTGTGCCGGTGACGAGCTCGAAGACGATCGTGGCGAGCGTGAAGAGGTCCGAGCGCCCGTCGATGTCGAGGCCGAGCGCTTGCTCCGGGCTCATGTAGGCGGGCGTGCCTTGTACGGTGCCGAAGCTGCTCTTGTTGGGATCGAGGTCCATGCGCGCGAGGCCGAAGTCGCCGATCTTGATGCG
>CAYLZW010000129.1:0-15077 GCA_964388085.1 uncultured Myxococcales bacterium
CGCTCGGCGAGGTGCGGCAGGTGCATCATCTGGGCGATGCCGCCGCAGCCGATGACGCCCACGCGCAGGGGGCCGCGAAGGGGCTCGCTCACCTCACACCCCCAGCGTGTCGCGCAGGTAGGCGCGGCTCTGCGTCGCGCAGGCGATGGGGTCCGGATCGAGCCGGCCGTGCTCGTCCGGGACGACGTCCTGCTCGACGATGAGCCAGCCCTGGTAGCCGTTGGCACGCAAGGAGCTCAGCAGCGCGGGGAAGTCGCAGGCGCCCTCGCCGATGGGGCAGAAGACGCCGCGCTTCCAGGCCTCCTGCATCGAGATGTCGGTGCGGCGAACGACGTCGAGCATGTCCTGGCGCGCGTCCTTCAGGTGCACGTACCAGACGCGCTCCTGGTGGCGCTGATAGACCGCGACGGGATCGCCGCCGCCGTAGAGGCAGTGTCCGGTGTCGAGCAAGAGCCCCACGAGGGAAGGGTCGGTCTCGTCGAGCAAGCGCGCGATCTCGGCCGGCGTCTCGAGGAAGGTGCCGGCGTGGTGGTGCACGACCGCGCGCATGCCGAGCTCGCTCGCGAGCGCGCGGGCGACAGCCTCGAGCGTGGCGGTCGCCTCGCGCCACTCGGCGTCGCTCCACCCTTGCGAGCCATCGGCGGGGATCCGCCCGGCGTTCGCGGCGCGGCGCGGGTTGTCGTCGTCCGCGAGGATGAGCTCCTTGACGCCGCGGCTCGCGAGCAGACGAGCGACGTCGAGCGCCTTGTGCACGGAGGCCTCCCGCGCGGCCGCGTCCTCGAGCGGCAAGGCTACGAAGGACGAGCCGAGGGCGAGCCGCCGCAGCTCGAGCGCCTCGGCGAGCGCGGCGGGCTCCGTCGGCAGATAGCCGTAGGGGCCGAGCTCGGTGCCCTCGTAGCCCGCCTTTGCGATGGCATCGAGCACCTCGCCAAACGGCGGGTTGCCCTCGACCGCCTCATACACACCCCAGCTCACGGGAGCGTTCCCGACGCGCATGCCTGCCATGATGGACCGTCCTCCACGACCGTGTTGCTCGGCCCCTCGAGGACCGGCAAGGGGGAGAGGCTACTGGAGGAACCCGATGGCGAGCGAGCGTCTCGAGTCCATGAAGCGCCGGGTAACGGCGCTGTACGAGAAGAACCGCCAGCAGGGCCACGCGGCCTGGTGCGGACGCGACTACGACTTCGTCTGCCCCTCGACGGGGACGTACCCCTTTCAGTGGCTGTGGGACTCCTGCTTTCACGCCGTCGCGCTCTCGCACACAGACCCGGAGCGCGCGCGCCGGGAGCTGACCTCGCTGCTCGCGAACCAGCAGGCGGACGGCTTCGTCGCGCACGTGACCTTCTGGCAGCGCGAGAAGTACGAGGAGATGCTGCAGACCTACGCCATCGCCTACCGCACGCCGTACCTGAGCGACTGCATGCAGCCGCCCGTGCTCGGCGAAGCGGTGGAGGCCGTGTACCGGCGCGGCGGCGGACGCGCCTTCCTCGACGAGGTGCTGCCGAAGGCGCGCGCGTTCGCGGGCTGGCTCGACAAGGTGCGCGATCCCGACGAGGATGGCCTCATCGCCACCCTGCAGCCCGACGAGAGCGGCCTCGATCACACGCCCAAGTACGACGCGTACCTCGGCATCGACGAGGTCACGCTGGCGGCGTTCACCGCCGCGTGGAATCGCGTGACGGCGCCGTACGCAGAGGTGAACCGCGACCCATCACGGATGTTCGCGGCCGAGTCCTTCGTCTGCGAGGACGTGCTCGTGAACACCATCCACGCGCTCGGGCACCGCTCGCTCGCGCGCCTGTGCGCCGAGGTCGGTGACGAGGAGGGGGCGAAGGCCCACGACGCGCGCGCGGCGCACACCGAGCGCGCCCTCGTCGAGAAGTGCTGGGACGACGAGCGCGGCCTGTTCTTCGATCTGGCGGGTCACGACGAGCGCAAGCTGAAGGTCAGCACCGTGTCGTCGCTGTTGCCGCTGGCGCTGCCGTCACTCGACGAGGAGATCGCGCGACGGCTGATCGGGCACCTGGAAGATCCGACGGCGTACGGCACCCCTTATCCCGTGCCCTCGACGGCGGTGAGCGAGCGGGCCTTCGTGCAGGGCTATGTCGACAAGCTCGTCTGGCGCGGTCCCTCGTGGCTCAACACCAACTGGTACCTCATGCGTGGGCTCGCGCAGCACGGCCGCGAAGACCTCGCGCACAAGCTCGCGTCGACGTCGGCCGAGCTCGTCGAGAGGAGCGGCTTCCGCGAGTATTACGACCCGTACACGGGCGAAGGGCATGGGGCGCACGACTTCTCGTGGACCGCCGTCGTCGTCGACATGCTGGCGTGGAGCGACGAAGCTCGCTGACTTCGAGCACATCGACCTCTACCGCTTCGAGACCAACGGCCGCTGAACGGGACCGATCAGCGCGCGAGCAGCTCGACGTGGTTCGTGATCACGAGCGGACCGTCGTCGTCCCATAGCTCCACACGATAATGTCCGGGACCGCCCGTGGCCGTCAGCTCGTAACTCTCAGAACCATCGAAGCTCGCCTCGCTGACCTTCACGCCGCGGCGGTACAGCTCGAGCCGGCCCGCTCCCGCATGACCGCCTTCCGGTACGCGCACGCGGGCAATGACGTCGTCACCGCTCGCAGGCGCGCGCTCGCCGATGCCAAGCGGAGTGCCGCCGTCCGTGAGCGTGAAGTCGATGGCGGGTCCCCGCGTGACATACACCCGGCCTGCGCGGAGGCCCTCGAGCAGATCGCTTGGCGCCGTCGACTGCGCGAACACCACCGTGGTCGGCAGCGGACCCGGCAGATCGTCCTCGTGCTGGCCCGAGTGCCAGTCGCGCACGGCGATGGCGGTGGGGCGATGACCCTGCTGCCAGAGCTCGTCCCAGAGGGCACGCGCGGCGGGGTTATGCGCCGAGTCGCCGGTCCAGCGGCGATGCCAGATCTCGACGAGGTCCACCTGCGAGCGATCGAGCTCGGGCGTCATCCAGCGACAGCCCGTGCAGATGGGATCGCCGAGGTTGAACGGATGCGTCAGCGTGAACAGGGCGCCCTGCGCCTTCACCCGCCGCACGACGTCATTGACGTCGAGCACCTGCCCGTCTCGATGCCAAGGCTCCATGTCATCGAGGCCGAGCACGACGTGGTGCCCGCGAAAGGTCGTCAGCTCGGCGCCGAGAATGACCGGCACGTGCGCGCCCGCGAGATCGCGCTCCCCCGCCGTGCAGTTGTGATCCGTGAGCGCGATGAAGTCGAGGCCGAGCGCCTTCGCGCGCCGCGTGAGCTCGGTGACCGTGTGGCTGCCGTCGCTGTGGCGCGTGTGCGTGTGCAGCTCGCCGCGGTACCAGCCCGGCCCGCGCGTCTCGAACAGCGCTCCGGTCGACGTCGCTGCCGGGATGGCAGGCTCGCTCACCTGCACGCTCTTCACCTCGAGAAAGAAGTCACAGCGCTCGCTGACGACGGCGTGCACCTCGAGGTCCACGCGCCAGACGCCCGGCTCGATGGCGCCGCCGCAGAAGCCTGGGCCGGGCTGGTCGGGATCGATGAGCAGCGGCTTTTGCCGCGTGCCCTTGCCGCGATCGCTGCGGCCGCGCCAGCGACCGTTCGGCTCGACGAGCACGGTGTTCAGCAGGTTCGGCAGCTTCTCGAGGCAGCGCTTTACGTCCGCCTGCTCGAACATCGCGCCGAGCGGCGCGCCCTCGTCACCGAGCACGCTCGGCCCGCGCCACTGCGCGAGCCCGCCGAGGACGGCGGCGCGGTTTCGCTCCTCGTCGGTGGAGACCGAGGGGGTCCACTCGAAGGCGAGCGTCATGGCGGCGGTGCCCGCCGGGACGTCGAAGGCGAACGAGCGCACGGTCTTCGAGTCGGCCGGGACGAGGCTGTCCTCGATGGAGAGGAGCGTCCCGACGGAGGAGAGCGTCTGCATGCGCTTTTCAGTAGCATGGGGGCGATGAAGAGAAACGGCCGCTCGACCGATGACCGCCGCGCTGGGCTCGCGCTCCTGTCGCTGTTCGCGTCGCTGCTGGCGCTGTGCGCGTGCGCGCCGCCGCCTCCGTCGTCGCCCGCGCCGCGTGAGCTCAAGATCCTGTCGTACAACATCCGCCACAACGTCGACTTCTACGAGGAGCGCATGGAGCTGATGGCCGATGGCATCGCCGCGCTCGCGCCCGACGTCATCGGCCTGCAGGAGATCGAGATCGCCGTCGAGCAGGGCGAGCGGCTCGCCGACCTGATCCGAGAGCGTGACCCCACGCTCGATTACGACCTCAGCCAGGTGTTCAAGCCGGGCGCGGCGGCGGCGCTGACGGGAGAGGGCGTCGGCATCATGAGCCGCTCTCCGCTGAGCGACATCGCCATCCTCGAGATGGACGAGGGGCGGGTGTCGCTGTTCGCGCGCCTCGCCGACGTCGAGGGACACTCGCTCGCCTTCACCTGCACGCACCTGACCTCCGACGGGGGGGACGCCCTGCGCGCGCAGCAAGCGAGCGACACGCTGGCCTTCCTCGAGGACAACGCGCGGCCCGGTGACGCGCGCGTGCTCGTCGGTGACTTCAACGCGGTGCCGGGAGACGACGCCATCACGAACGTCACGGACGCCGGCTACAGCGACACCTACCTCGAGAAACACGGCGAGGAGGCGACGCTCCAGGGCGGCAACACGAGCCCGGTCGCGCTCGGCACCGACAACCCGGCGCAAGACTTCCGAAACCGCATCGACTTCATCTTCGCGCGCTCCGGCGACGAGACCGCGCTGGAGGTGCACGACAGCGAGGTGGTCCTGGACGCGCCGCGCGCGGACGGCCTCTATCCCTCCGATCACCTCGGCGTGCTGACGACGCTGCGCCTCGAGCGCCAGGGCGCCGAGTAGCCCCTTGCGGAACCGGACGAGCGATATATTCAGCGGGTGGACGGACTCGTCCTCGGGGAGGTGGCGCGTGCACAGGCCCGCCAACGACATCGTCAGCGCGCTGCTCCTCGTCGCCGCCACGAGCGTGTGCGCCGGCGGCTGCGCGCCGGAGCCCTACTACGACGACGAGCTCGGCATCGAAGGCGTGCCTGTGCCGCGCGGCTCGCTGGCCGGCACCTTCGCGCTCAAGACGCGCACGCTCACGCTCGAGCAAGCGCCGGTGTTCGGGGAGGTCGAGGGCGGCGGCACCAACCTGCGCCTCGTGACGCGCGCCTTCGACGAGGAGTCGGGCACCTATCAGCAAGAGAGCGTCATGTGCGGCGGCGAGAACTACGAGGTCGCCGGCCTGACGCAGTTTATCCCGGACGACACCTGGCCGAAGGTGCCGAAGAGCGTGGCCGAGGTCGTCGAGCTCGAGCACGACACGGGCTTCTACGTCGGGAAGGGGCACCTGCAGCTCTGGGGCCTGCACGATCTGCCGGATCCCTTCGACACCCCGCTGCCGACCACGAAAGAGGAGGCCGCCTCCGAGCCACACGCGTCGCACATCTTCGACATGGAGGGCGACGGTCATCCGGGCGTCACCATCCTCATGGAGGGCATCGTGAACGGCGAGATCTACGGCATCCAACGAAAGACCGTGGACCTCGAGGGCGTCACCCTCAGCGAGGACAAGGCCGTCGGCTTCGCGTTCCTCAGCAAGGAGTCGCTGCAGCTCGGCGCCGACAACGACCTGCTCAACGTCGAGAAGGGCAGCTCGCGGCCCTTCCCCGATCGACGCGAGAGCTGGTTCGAAGAGCTGCGCCTCGACGCCGGCGCCGGCTGTGACGAGGTGCTCGCGGCCGAGGCCGACGGCCGCTTCACCCGCCTCGGCCCCTTTCGCTAGCGTGCCCTAAAGGCACGAGCCTCCTGTCCCTGCCGCTGTCTTTGTTCCTGCCCTGTCCCTGCCCGAGGCGTGGTGACCCGCTTGACATCGCACCCCGACAATAACAGAATTAAGATTCTGATATCGGAGGCGGCGTGGCGGTAGCGGCAAAGATCGTCCCTCGCGGAAGGCCCTCACCCCCCATCGAGTGGGTGCGGCCGCCCGTGCAAGACCGTTCCCAACGTACGCTGCTGCGGTTGCTCGAGGCCAGCGGCGAGCTGCTCGAGGAGCGCTCCTTCGAGGCCATCGGCGTCACCGACATCGTCAAGCGCGCGCAGTCGTCGGTGGGCGCGTTCTACGCGCGCTTCGCCAGCAAGGACGCGGTGCTTCATTCGCTGCACGAGCGCTACAGCGAGGAGTCGCGCGCCACTGCCGAGCGCGCGCTCGATCCCGAGACCTGGCAGGGCGTCCCGCTCGTCGAGGTGATCGAGCGCTTCTGCGACTTCGTGGTGCGCGCGCACGCCGACAAGGCCGGCCTGCGCCGCGCGCTGCTCATCGCCTCGGCGCACGACGAGCTGCACCGCGCGCGCGCCACCGACGTGAGCGCCTACGTGACCTCGTGCATCAAGAGGCTGCTCGTCGAGCGCCGCGCCGAGCTCGGCCACCCCGACGTCTCCGTCGCCGCCGACTTCGTGCACCGTATGGTGTTCGCCGTGCTCGACCAGGAGCTCATCTTCGGCAAGCAGCCGGCCGGCCGGCGCCTCTCGCCCGACGAGCTGGTGCGAGAGCTGACGCACACCCTCATCGGCTACCTGCGCATCGGCGAATAGCGCTCAGCTCACGACGAGCGCGCGGGCGGCGCTGCGCACGTCGGCGAAGCTCTCGTCCCATGACGACACGCGGCCCTCCTCGCTCGCGCCGGACGTGAGCGGCGCGCCGCCGTCGTCGTAGACCTCGAGGTAGCCCTCGCCCGCGTGCGTGACGGCGTGCACGAGCAGCACGTCGCCGTGCTCTTCGCTGAGGGCGAGATCGAGCACGTGCACGACGCCCCAGCCGCGCGCCTCGATGACGCCTGCGTAAAAGCGCCAGCTCTCGACCACGCGCGGGGGCAGCGCGCGCCGGACCGGAGGGTTGAACATGTCGAAGCGGCCGACCGCGAGCTCGAGCGGCAGGTCGGAGAGGACGCGCTCGGCCGCGAGCGTGAGCTCCTCCGGCAAGGGCTCCCGCTGGCGCAGCAGCGAGAGCGCGCGGTGCGCGAGGAGCGAGAGGCCGCGGGTCTCGGGGGTGGGCTCGCGCGCGCTCGGGGACGACTCGCTGGGGGACGACGGGAGCGCGCGGCTCGCGTTCGGAGGCGACGGCACGTCGTTCTGGCGCGAGAGCACGGGTCACCTCCGTCGGGAGCGGGCGAGAGCGATGCCCGGACACCTTCGTTATCGGTGGCCTGCAGGGCCCGTTGCTCACTTCTCCCCACAGTGTGCGCAAACGTCATACCTCCGGCATCCGGCGGGTGACGGCGCGGGAGCGCCTGCTAGGCTTTTGTCCTATGCCGGTCCTCACCACGCTGCGAAATCTGGGGCTCCGTAACCTCGGCGCGGCGCGCACGGGTCCGCCGCCGAGCGAGCGCGTGACGACGACGGCGGCCACGGCAGCGACGACGGCGACGAACGGCACGCGTCACTTCGCGCCCGACGGTATGGAGATCAACGCGCCCGGTACGCAGGCGGCGACGAGGCTGACGCGCGCGGAGGTGATCGCGCGCGCCAAGAAGGCCGACGTCCCCCAGCGCGTGCAGCAGGGACCGACCTGCGGGCTGTACGCGCTCGGCATGGTGATGGACTTCTGGCACGCCTCGGACGCGAGCAACGCGGCGCCGCTCGTCACCGACGCCGACGTGGGCGGGCAGGGCAGGCACTACAACTTCGCGCCGACGACGGACGAGCGCGTGCTCGAGGTCGCGCAAGAGGCGGGCTACACGGCGCTCGGCGAGATGTTCACCGGCCGCCAGCTCGCGAAGACGGCCGCGCACTTCGGCTACACGGCCGCCATCCACGAGGAGGCCACCCTCGAGGACCTCTATCAGGTGCTCGATCGCGGCCGGCCGGCCATCGTCGCCTTCGACGTCGACCGAAACGGCAACCCGGCGGACTTCGGCGGCCAGCGCGCGCATTACGCCGTCATCGAGGGCTATTTCGACGAGGGCGGCGAGCGCTTCCTCGTCGCCAAGCACGGCTGGGGCGTGCAGAAGGACCACGTCTGGCGCGCCGCCGACTTCGACCGCTCCTGGAAGGCGCTCAAGAGCACCGACTTCTACGGCGTGCCCGGCGACGGGGTCATCCCGAAGCAGGACGCGCACGAGCCCGCGCTCTTGAACCTGCCTCCCTTCGGCGACGGGCGCGCGGACATCGAGCGCAGCTTGGCGACGAAGATCATCGAGGTCGTCCCGGCGGGCGAGACGCCGACGGGCGGAGACGTCGTTGCCTCCTCATAGGCTGAGCGCGCATGGCCTCGTGAGCTTCGGCTCCGTCGAGTCTCTTCGCCCCCGGCTCGCCGCTGAGCCTGGCGTGCGCGTGAGCGGCTGCTCCACCGACGACGCCGGCGCTCTTTATTTCCGCGCCGAGGGCGGCGTGCGGGCGGCCGGCGTGTATCGCGAGCGCCGCGGGGAGGACGCGCAATTGCTCGCGGCCGACGCCGGCGCGGTGCTGCTCGAGCCGCGCGTGGCCGGCGGCGTCGTCGTCATGAAGCGCTGTGCGCCGGCCGGCGCGCCCTCGTTCGTCAGCGAGATCGTCTTCGCGCACGAGGACGGCCGGTCGCGGGTCCTCGCCGGGCAGAGCGTCGCGTGCAGCGCCGACGGGAAGATCGCGCTCGTCCTCGATGTGCCGGCGCGGACGCTCAAGCGCGTGACGCTCTCGACGCTCGAGGCACAGGAGGTGCGCGTGAGCGGCGCGCGCCCCGGCTGGCTCGCGAGCGTGGACCCGCAGCAGGCGCCGTTGCTCGCGCTCGACGCCGCGGGCGCCGAGGCGCTGTGCATGGACGTCGACCAGCCGCGCGGCGCCGCGCTGCTCTATCGCGTCTCGCTCGACGACGGCGCGCTGATGCCGGTGCTCGCGCCGCTGGCCGCTCCCTCGTGGGTGTGCGCGTCCTTCTCGCCGCGGGGCGACGGCGCGCTGGCCCTGTCGTGCCGCTACGGTGACGAACCGTCGACGACGCTGACCTTCATCAGCGCCGCCGGCAAGACGCGGGAGGTGCTGCGCACGCCGGTCACCTCCCCCGCGAGCCTGCCCGCCTTTCTCGACGACGAGACCGCGCTCTTGCCGCTCAGCCTGACGGCGCACGGCGCCGCGAGCTACGGGCCGGTGCAGCTCGTGGCCGTCTCGCTCGCGGGCAAGGCGCCGGTCGTCGCCCCCTACGACGGCGATCTGCTCGGCGCCGCGCGCGTGCTGTCCACCGGCGAAGGCGCGCGCGTCGTCGTCGTCGAGGGCGGCCACTCGCTGTTGCGCGTCGCGGCGCGCTGACGCTCGTCCTCTTGGGTCAGCGCCGTGAGCGCATGATGCGGCGCTTCGGCTTCGCTCCGTGATCGGCGGCCGGCGCCGGCACGCGCGGCAGGTTCGTCGACGAGGTCGAGGACGGCGACGGCTCCTTGGCGAGCGCGCGTGGGGCGGGCACGGGCGCGGGCGCCGCGGCCGGTCGGGGGTTCGGCGCGCTCGCCGCCGGCCGCGGCTGCGACTTCAGCGCGATCTTGCCCACCGCCTGCTTCGTGGTCGTCGCGGACTTCGGCATGGGCGCGGGCGGCACGCGGGCGGCCCACGAGGTCGGCGGAGGCGTCGCGACCGGCATGGCGACGGCAGCGGGCGCTCGCTTCGACGAGACCTGCGTCGGCGGGGGCGCGACGGGCGCGGGCGCCGCCAGCGCGGCCGGCGTCACGGGCGCGCTGGCTTGCACCTTCACGAGCGCGCCCATGACGATGTTCTTCACCTTCGCGAGCTCGCCCTCGAGGGCGCCGATCTGCGCGAGGCAGCCGTGTAGCTCGCGCTCCGCCTTCTCGCGCCGCGCCTGCTCTTCGGCGAGGCGGCCCTCGTAGTCCTCGACCATCGCCTGCAGGTCGTCGAGGTCGAAGCAGGCGCCCTGCAGGTTGAGCCCTGGGTTTGAGTGGACGGCGGGCACGGACGACATCGGAGCTCCTCCTGTTTGCGGCGCGAGGCGACCTGCCGCATGAGCGACCACGCTCGGGCCAAAAGCCTCGGGACCGCGTGGGTGCAGCGCTACTGCAGGCGTCGTTCCAGATCCGCCAACGCGCTCCAGGCGCTCGAAGGCGCGCGGCGTCGAGGTCTCTCGACGACCGTCAGCCTGTCCGGTGCGCTGTCCGGTGCAGGACGATGGCTCGCGGGCACCGGACAGCCGTTATGCTGCGCGCGAACGCTGCCACGGCGTTGTCGCCCACACCGGCGGCGATGTACACGCGTGGCGACCAAGAGGAGCGATCATGCGTTGGAAGGAATTGTGCCTCGGCTTCCTCGTGTCGGTGCTTGCGTCGCTGAGCGTCGGGTGCACGACGGTGGACTCCGAGGATGACGCGCGGCTCGCCTACCTCGGCCTCGACCCGGCCGTCGCGCGCGCGGTGCAGCTCGGCTTCGACGGTTTCAACGCGGCGGACAGCGCCAACATCCCGGCGCAGTCCGACGAGGGCGATGAGTCGGGCGAGATGGACGTCACCGGCCAGGTGGATCAGGGCGCGAGCGCCAACAAGGGCATGCGCCTCGACGTCGCGCTCACCGAGTACAGCGACGGGCCGGTCGACGACCCCGAGACCGAAGACGCCGAGGAGGAGCTCGCGCTCGTGTACGCGACCGCCGAGGGGGAGCCGCTCGGCCTCGACCTGCAGCTAAAGGACATCCCGGACGGCGATCTGACGGGCACCTTCGCGGGCGTCGTGCTCGTCGACGGCGACATCCAAGGCGAGCTGACGCTGGACCTCGCCATCAGCGCGGACATCGAGGCCGGCGCGGACGGACAAGAGGTACAGCGCGTGGAGGGCAGCACCGAGGTCACCGGCACCGCGACGAGCGCCGCCGGTGAGTACGCGGTCGACGTGAGCTTCTGAGCTCGGCGGGCGCCGCTACTCCGGGCGCTCCTCGTCGATCTCTTCCTCGCCCGCCTCGCTCTCCTCGATCTGCCCGTTCGGCACGCCCACGTGCACGAGCGCGAGGCCCGGCAGCACCGTGGGCGAGAGCACCTTGCCGATGACGACGCCGCGGTAGGGGCTCGTCACCACGCCCTTGGCGTTTCGCAGCGGGTCGGTGACGACGCCGATGGTGTCGCCCTTCTCGACGCGATCGCCGAGCGCGGGGGTCAGCTCGACGATGCCCCCCTGCTTGGCGCGGATCCAATGGGTCTCGAGGAACACCATGCTCTTCTTTGGCTTCTTCAGCACCTGTGGCTGCATGCCGAGGTGCTGCATGACGCGGCGGACACCGAGCACACCTTTGGCGATGTGCTCCTTTTGAAAGCGCATGGTCTCGCCCGCCTCGTAGAGGATGGCGGGGATGCCGGCCTTCACCGCCTGCGCGCGCAGCGTGTTGCGAAGCCCGGGGTTATGCACGACGACGCGCTCCCCGAACGCGAGCGCGAGCGCGGCGACGCTCTCTTGCGAGAGATCACCGCGCACCTGCGCGAGGTTCGAGCGGTGCAGCGAGCCCGTGTGGAAGTCGATGAGGTGCGTGCAGTGGCGCACGACCTCGTGCCAGAAGCGATAGGCGATGCGTGACGCCGTCGACCCCTGCGAGCGGCCGGGGAAGTGTCGGTTCAGATCGCGCCGGTCCGGCAGGTAGCGGCTGTGGTTCCAGAAGCCGAACAGGTTCACGATGGGCGCGCCGATGAGCGTGCCGCGCAGGTCCGCCGGCTGCACGGCCTCGACGACGCGGCGCACGACCTCGATGCCGTTCAGCTCGTCGCCGTGGATGCCGGCCACGAGGCAGAGCGTCGGGCCGGGCTTCTCGCCGCGCACGACGACGAGCGGGATCTCGACCTCGGCGGCGCTGAAGCTCTCGCTCGCGCGCAGGTAGATCTCGCGCTTCTCGAGCGGGCTCACGGGGATGCCGCCGATGACGAGATCGGGCGGCGGCTCGCTCGGCTCGACGTCGCCATGATCGGCGGCCTCGACCGCCTCCTCGACCGGCCGCTCCGCCAGCGCGGTGGAGGACAGCACGAGGGCGAGGCTGCTCATGAGCAGGGTTCGTGTCATGTCCACCGTCCGGCGAGGAGCTTCTCGCGGCGCTTCTCGCGCAAGCGGCGCAGCGCGGGAGAGAGGATCTCCCCGATGAGGGCGCGATGGCTCATGCCCGCGGCGTCGGCGATGATGCACAGATCCGAGAAGCCGGGCGAGAGGCCCGGCAGCGGGTTGCACTCGATGAAGTGCGGGCGCCCCCGGCTGTCGCAGCGAATGTCGACGCGCGCGACGTCGCGGCAGCCGAGCACGCCGAACACGCCGCGCGCCAGCCGCTCGATCTCGCGCCGCAGGCTGTCGTCGATCTTGGCGGGCACGACGCCCTGCACGTCGACCTCCTGGAACTTGCTCGAGAACGAGTACACCGGGTGCTTCTCGTTGTGCGGCTTCAAGAACACGATCTCCATCGGCGGCAAGACGCGCGGCCGCTTCTCGCCGAGCAGCGCCACCGTGAACTCGCGCCCGGGCAGGTAGGTCTCGACGAGCACCGCCTGGCGGTACTGCTCGAGGATCTTGCGCGCCAGCTCGCGCAGCTCCGCCTCGCTCTCGACGACGTTCTTGCCGAGGATGCCCTTCGAGCTGCCCTCCGCCACCGGCTTCACGATGACGGGGAAGGTCAGGTTCTTCGGCAAGCGCTCCTTGCCGCTCAGCATCACGAACGACGCCGGCGTGCGATAGCCCGCCTGCTGCACGAGGCGCTTGGCGATGGCCTTGTCGAGACAGAGCGAGAGCGCCGTCGGGTCCGAGCCGGTGTAGGGGATGCCGAGCAGCTCGACGAGCGCCGGCACCTGCGCCTCGCGGAAGCGGCCGTGCACGCCCTCGGCGATGTTGAACACCACCTCGACGCCCGACGCGGGCAAGAGCGCCGGCAGCTCCGGCGTGGCCTCGAGCTCGATGACCTCGTGCCCGTAGGACGCAAGCGCGTCCTTGACGGCGCTGACGGTCTCCTGCGTGTCGTACTCGGCCTCGAGGTCGACGCCGCCCGCGCCCGAGACGCTGGTGCGGCGCAGGTTGAAGGTGAGGCCGACGCGCACGGTCGGGCGCTTCTTCTGGCGCTTGGCCTTGAGCTGCAGGTTGAAGCGCTCGGCGGCGCTCTCGACGATGGCGCCGATGACCTTTGGCAGCGTCTCGAGGCCGGCGAGCGCGGCCGACTCGTAGATGGAGGCGCCCTTCTCGAGGCTCGGCAGCGCGTTGACCTCGAGGAAGTGCAGCGAGCCGTCCGGCGCCAGGCGAAAGTCGATGCGGCCGGCGTCGCGGACGCCGAGCGCGCGGAACACCACGCGTGACAGACGCATGGCCTCGGCGCGCTGCTCCTGCGTGATCTGGGCGGGCACCTCGACGGTGACGGCCATGTTCGACGTCGTCTTCAGCTCGTAGTCGTAGATCTGGTACTTGCGCGCGCCGATGATGCTCTCGTCGAAGGAGTAGGCCGCCGGCTCGAGCACGCCGCCGGTGCCGGGCGAGGCCTTCTCGACGAAGGGCACCACGACGTCCTTGCCGACGATGAACTCCTCGACCAGCAGGCCCGAGGTGAAGCGCCCGAGCAGCTCCACCGCGCGCGACTCGAGCTCTTGCCGGCTCTCGACGATGGAGTCCACGGTGATGCCCATGGAGCTGCCCTCGTAGTTCGGCTTCACGATGACCGGGAAGCTCAGCTCGATGCTCGCGAGCTGCGCCATGTTCTCGAGAAAGAACCAGCGCGGTGTCGGCACGCCGTGCTGCGCGACCACCATCTTGGTGAGCTGCTTGTCGAGCGTGAGCGCGCACACCCACGCGTCCGAGCCGGTGAAGGGCAGGCCGAGGCGATCGAAGAGCGCCGGATAGAACGCCTCGCGAAAGCGGCCCTTGGTGCCCTCGGCGGTGTTGAACACGAGGTCGGGGTTCAGCGCCTCGAGCCGCGCCACCGTGCGCGAGGCCGGCCCGGACACCTCGATGGGCTCGACGTCGTGGCCGAGCTCGCGCAGCGCCTCCGTGATCGCGGTGACCGTCTCCGGCGTGTCGAACTCGGCCTCTTCCTCCGCGCTCGTCAGCTGGAGGTTGTGCGTGAACGCGATGCGCATGTGTCGACTCCCGGGCGCCGCTCGGCGTACGAGGTGAAAAACGGTGCTAGAGAAGGCAGGCTCGTCACGCAATCTCGAACGAGCGAAGGCTGCTAAAAGGTGCGCTCCAAAGAGGAGGGTCCTGCTTGACCCAGGATGACAAGAGCCGGGTGCGCGCGCGCGCGCTCGGCATTCAGATCGGCCGCTACAAGACCGGCAAGCACAACGCCATCACCGACGTGAAGGGCGTCCGCGTCGGGCACAGCACCATCATCCGCGGCGCGGGCCCGCTCGTGAAGGGGGAGGGCCCCGTGCGCACGGGCGTGACGGCGATCCTCCCGAACGAGGGCAACATCTTCAACGAGCGCGTCGTCGGCGGCGGCTTCGTCTTGAACGGCGCCGGCGAGGTCTCGGGCCTCACGCAGGTCATGGAGTGGGGCCTCATCGAGACGCCCATCCTGCTCACCAACACGCTCTCGGTCGGCGCCGTCGGGGACGCCACCGTCAAGCACATGGTGAACGAGTTCCCCGGCATCGGCAGCGAGTACGACGTCATCATCCCCGTGGTCGGCGAGTGCGATGATAGCTGGCTGAACGACGTGGCCGGCCGGCACGTCAAGGACCAGCACGTCTACGACGCCATCGACAACGCCAAGGACGGCCCCGTCCCCGAGGGCAACGTCGGCGGCGGCACCGGCATGATGACCTGCGACTTCAAGGGCGGCATCGGCACCTCGTCGCGGCGCATCTCGTTCGCCGACGAGGGGCACTACACCATCGGCATCCTGGTGATGAGCAACTTCGGCCTCATGCGCGACCTGCGCATCGACGGCGTGCCCGTCGGCGCCGAGCTCGAGCCGAAATACGGCGACCTGCCGAAGCGCGAGTACAGCTACGGCAGCATCATCGCGGTCTTGGCGACCGACGCGCCGCTCTTGCCGCACCAATTGAATCGATTGTGTAAGCGCGTGGGCCTCGGCATCGGCCGCGTGGGCTCGTACGCCGCGCACGGCTCGGGCGAGATCATCGTCGGCTTCTCGACGGCGAACAC
>CAYLZW010000130.1:0-15055 GCA_964388085.1 uncultured Myxococcales bacterium
TCGAGCACGGCACGCGCGGGCAGGTGAGCTACCAGCTCGTGAAGGGCTTCGGCGGAGGCGTCGACGGCGGCAAGACCGAGGAGGGCGTGCTCACCGCCTCGGGTCACTCGGTGAAGATGCACTACCCGGGCGAGCCGAACGGCCTCGCCGACGCGGCGGCGCTCAAGGAGCTGCGGGAGATCGTGCTCAACGTCGAGCAGTTCTTCCAGGACGTCATGGAGCCCGGCAAGGGCTACGCTGTCGACATGGAAGTGTGCCGCGAGAACGAGCAGTGGAAGGTCGTGCAGGCGCGCGTCATCTTGATGGACAAGTGACAAGTAGGTGAGAGCCATGGCGTACACGGACAAGCCGGCGGACTTCTTCGCCAAGCTCGAGCAGATGGCGCAGGGGGGACCGCTCGCCGCCGGCCTCGGCACCGTCGCGTTCGACATCGAGGGTGACGACGGCGGCGCCTGGACGGTCGACTTCAGCGCCGGCCTCGTCACGGCGGGCAAGGGCGAGTCGAAGCTGACCGTGCGCGCGCGCGCGGGTGACTTCATGGCCCTCGTCGAGGGGCGCATGACGCCGCAGGACGGCGTGTTGACCGATCGCCTGCAGCTCGCCGGTGACGCGCTCGCGGCCACGAGGCTCGGCGCCTTCCTCGAGCGGCTGTGCGCGCAGCCCTCGGCCTGAGCGCGCGATAACGACGAAGAGGGAGCCAGGACGATGCAGAGCAGCGAAGCGAGCGACCCGGCCGATCGTCGTCGTCATCCGCGCCACGAGGTCAAGCTCGTCGTGCAGCTCTCGTCGGGGGAGCGCACCTTCGAGCTGACCAGCGAGAACGTCAGCCTCGGCGGCATCTTCCTCGTCACGCACGGTGAGCCGCTGCCGCTGCACGAGACCGTGCAGCTCGAGCTCGTGCTCCCCAGCGTCAACAACGGCCGTGACAAGCGCATCTCCATCGCGGGCGTGGTGCTCTACCAGGTGCCCGGCAAGGGCGCCGGCGTCGAGTTCTCCTGGTGGACCGACGACGAGCGCGAGCGGCGCGCGGAGCTCGCGAGGTACCTCATTGATCTGGGGCTGAAGGGCGGCGATCTCGACGACGCGCTCGGTGCCGGGGCGCTCTCCGAGGCGGCCGAGGTCGACGGCTGAACGCCGGGCCTACGCGATCTCCATGGTCACGCCCGGGCCGAGCGCCTTCACCACCTGGCGCGCGAGCAGGGCCGTGAAGAGGTCGAGCAAGGCCGGGTCGAACTCGTGCTTCATCTGCGAGTGCATGATGCCGAGCGCCGCCTCGGGCGTGAACGCCTCGCGGTAGGGGCGCGCGCTCGTCAGGGCGTCGAAGCACGAGGCGATGTGGATGATGCGGCCAAAGGCGCCGAGGCGGGGGCCGGGGATCCAGCGCGTTTTGCCGGACGCGTCCGTCTGCGCGACGGTGAAGTGCTGCTTGGCCTCGTGCGCGGCGAGGATGCACTTGAGCGCCGAGAGGTCGAGCGGGCGGCCCTTCAGCATGATCTTGGCCGCGAACAGTGGGTTCTTGGTGATGTTCGCGCGCTCCTCGCGCGTGAGGCCGCCCTGCTTGTTCATCACCGCGCTGTCGGCGCCGACCACGCCGATGTCGTGAAAGAGCGCGGCCTTGCCGAGGTCGAGCAGCTGGTTGCGCGACATGCCGAGCTCGGTGCCGACGACGACGCAGAGCAGCGTCGTGTTCACCGAGTGGAAGGCGAGGTAGTCGTCGCTGTTGCGCGTCAGCGTCATGCCGAGGAAGTGGTCGGACTGGTCTTTGTAGAGGTCCACCATGTCGCGCAGGATGCGGGACGCCGGCGTCACGTTCGGCAGCGCCTCGCCCTTCTGTACGCGCTCCAGGAAGTGGCGCATGAAGTAGACCGCGCGCGCGTACACCGTGAGCGCGTACTTCTTGCGATCGATCTTGCGGCCGGTCTCGATGACGCGGTCGTTCTGCTCCTTGAGGCGCGAGACGATGGTGCGGTATTTGGTCGCCTTGATGGCCACGCTGCCGGCGAGCTGCGCGTCGTCGTCGTGCAGGCGACCCGAGGTGAAGGCGCGCAAGAAGGCCTTCAGGTCCTCGAGCTGCACGGGGCGCTCGACGTAGAAGCCGCCGAGGTCACGCTGCTTCAGCTCGCCCGTCAGGTAGCGCACGTTCTCGAGCGAGCTGAACTCCACGCGCAGGAGCTGGCCGTTCAGCGCCAGCATGGTGCCCGCCGCCTGCAGATCGAAGCGGCGGTCGTAGGCGACGACGGTGTTGATCACCTCGCGCAACATCTCGAGCGGCTGCGCGAAGATGGCGTTGTCGGGGTCGTACATGCGCACGTTGCGGACGATCAGGTAGAGCGTGCCGACGGCCTGCGTGCCGAGCGCCTGCAGCTTGCCCTCGCGGCCCTTGCCCGGCGCGCGTCCGGTCTCGGTGAGCGGGTTCGGCTCGCTCATGCGTGGCCCTCCTCGCCGAGCAGGCGCGAGCGCATGCCGAGCGCGGCCGTGCGCGCCGCCTCGACGACCTCCTTCGAGTGCAGCTTGTTGTCCTTGGCGACGTCGGCGAGCAGCTGCAGCGTCGGGATCGAGGGCGCGGTCGAGAGCGCGCTGATGATCATCAGCTTCCGGTCGTCGACGCGCCGCTTGTGCAGCAGGCTCGCCTTCTCCTGCAGCGCCGCGCGCATGTACTCGCGCGTGGGCTCGTCCTCGATGCGCGCGAGGGCGCCGAAGATGGCGCGCTTCTCGCCGTCGGGGCGAAGCTCGAAGTCCTCCGCGCGCGCGGCGTCGAGCAGGGGTACGCGCGCCTTGGCGGGTGGGTAGCTGGCGAGGATGCGCGCGGCGTGCGCCCGCATCTGCGGCACCTCATGGCGCTGAAACACGTCGAGCACGATGCCGAAGCACTTGTCGTCTTGCGTGCGGCCGATGACCGAGAGGCCCTCCATGCGCAGCACCGCGTTCTCGTGCTTGAGCACGCCGGCGAACAGCTCGAGCTTGTTGGGCGGGTTGATGCGGTCGATGATGTAGAGCAGCTCCTTGGCCAGGTTCGACGACGCCGTGGCCAAGCGGTTCGCGAACAGCTGCACGCCGTAGCGACCCACCTCGGCGAGCACGTCCGCGACCATGCGGCGCTGGTGCGGCGCGTTCAGCGTGTCGAGCAGATCGAGCAGCTGTACGGTGGCGGTCGGGCCGAGGCGCACGAGGTAGCCCTTCACGCCCTCGAGGTCCTTGGTGGCGCCGGTGTTCAGCGCCGTCGCCACCGCGCGCACGCGCTGGCCTTCGATCATCAGCGCCGCCAGCCGCTCGTTGCAGCTGCGCGCGAGCTCGCGATTGGCCAACGGCAGATCGGGGCGGTAGGCGAACTTGTCGAGCTGCTCGGTCACCTTCTCGATGGTGGCGAACTTGCCCTCGAGGATGAGGCCGTCGAGCAGCTGTTCGAAGGCGGCGGCGATGTCGGTGACCTCGCGCTCGTTCGCCGGCAGCTCCATGACCTGAAACAGGATGCCGCAGATCTTCTCGAGCAGGAGCACCTCGTCGGCGAGGATCTCCCCTTGCGTGCGCGCCTGATCGTCCGGCGTCGCCACCGCGCCCTGCTCGAGCTTCGCCTTCCTGATCTGCGACAGGTTCTCGAGCTTGAGCTCGAGGTCGTCGAGCGAGACGCGCGCGAACGAGATGGACTCGCCCTTCTCGCTGGTGAGCTCACGGTGCAGGTAGGTGAGCACCTTCTCGACCTCGACCTCGACCTCCTCGGCGGCGTCGTCCTCGGCGAGCGCGAAGTCGGTCATCACCACCCAGTCGATGCTGGTGAATTCCTCTCGCCATAGGCGCGTGAGCAGGTCCTCCGAGGGATCGCGCGGCTCGACGCCGATGAGGATCAGGAAGAAGCGCAGCAGCTCTTCGATGGGCACGCCGGGCGCGATGACGAGCAGGCGCACGCCCTCCTGCCAGAGCGGGTAGACGATGTTGCGATCGGAGGTGTCGTCCTCGAGGACGTGATGCCGCCCCCACACCAGCGTCGAGACCTCGAGCTTGAGCTCGAGCGCTCCGAGCTCGAGCACGCGCGAGAACAGGTCGTACGACGGCTGCAGGAAGTCGAGGAACGCGTCCCGCCGGTGGCGGTTGAAGGCGATGCTCTTGAGCCCGCGCCCGAGCGCCTCGAACGCCTTCTCGAGCGCCCGTACGGCGGCCTTCGGATGATCGTCATCCAGCACCGCGGGCGCGTCGGGGATCGAAACGGGTTCCGGCAGGCGGCCGCTCATGGCTGCAGCATACCCCGTTCCCGCATGTGTGCGCGGGTAGGAGCACCCGGGCGTCCGCGCCGAGATTGATCACCGAGCGTCCGCGCTGGGTCGGCCGGCGACGTCGGCGGGGAGCTTCATCGCCCGGACCGCGAGCAGGAACGGGAGGCGCAGCGCCACCAGCGCGCCGGCGCAGACGTAACCGATGCCGAGCGAGTAGACATCGGCGACGCGCCCGAGCGCCGGCTGCGTGACCACACCACCCGAGCTTCCCATCAGCGACCAGAAGGAGAGCACCGTCGCGCGCTGCTCCGACGGGATGACGTCATTGATGTAGGCCTGCTCGAGCGGCTCGCTGATGGCCCAGCCGAGCGAGATGACAGACAGCAATAGCAGCGCGAGCCAGAAGCCGAAGGGTGCGGGCAGGCGCTCGGCGAAGCCCACCCCGACGAGCGCGACGGCGCCGACCGACCCCTCGATGAGCATGATGCTGGTGCGCGCGCGCAGCAGCTTGCGCAGGAGCTTGATGGAGGCGCCGCCAATCATCTGCGCGCCCGCGAAGATCGCCGCCGCCGCGCCCGCGAGCCAGATCGCGTTAGGATCGCCAAACAGCTCGAGGAGATAGGGCTGAAAGGCGTAGAACGCCCAGATGCCGACGCCCAACCAGAACGGCGCCGCCAGCATGAACATGCGCACGGGAGGGTTGCCGAGGCCGTGCCGCACCGATTGGCGCAACGTGCGGCCCACTCGTTTGCGCAGTGAGCCGATGCGCTCGGGCGTGAAGCCGAGATCGTGCATGGCGAGCGCGGCCGCCGCGATGACGACGAGCAGCAGCCCGGAGCGGGCCGCGTAGGGGACACCGAGGTTGATCTGCGCCAGCAGGCCGCCCGCGATGGTGCCCACGAGCGTCGCCGCCCCCTGCGCCACCTGCCCATGGCCGAACACCGTGTCGACGTCACCTTCGAATCCCGTGGCCTCGAGCGCATCGACGAGCCACGCCTGCGTCGCGCCGGAGAAGAACGTGAAGCCGAGGCCGATGAGCGCGGACACAACGATCCACAGCGCGATGCCCGCGTGCAGCCACCACAGCAGCAGATAGAGCAGCGTCGTGACCAATAGCGTGACGGCGCCGACGAGGAACGACGCGCGCCGGCCGACGGTGTCCGCGAGCACGCCGGTCGGGATCTCGAACAGCACCATGCCCGCCGTGAACGCGGCGTTGGCGACGAAGGCGGCCGTCAGCGAGAGCCCCGCGTCGAGCAGGAAGAGCGTGTTCACGCCCCAGATGAGCGAGGCAGCCAGCGTCTCGAGGACGGTGAGCGTGAGGTAGGTGCGGACAATGCGACGCGCGTGCGCGGAGCCGCGCTGTGGGACGGCGGCGTTCATGGTGCTTTTGAAACGTACCGTCTCCCCGCCGGAGGCACCCTCAGCACGGTCTCCGCGCCCAAACGGGGGCGTGAGCAGCGCCATTATGGCTCGCGGCCGGACGCCTCGAGGGTGACGCTCGTCGGTAGGCCCGTGTCGACGTTGAGCGCGTCCGAATAGACCTCGAGCACGCCCGCGCAGGGGCCCGGCTCGGTGGGCGCGAAGGTCACCTCTACGCACGCCACGGCGTCGGGGGGCAGGGTGACGGCCTCGAAGTCGGAGACGGACAGCGCCGGGCACGAGTCGTGCGAAAGATCGACGAGGTAGAGCGTCACGTCACCAGGCGAGATGTTGATGAAGAACAGCTCCGCCGAGGAGCTCTCCCCTACGGCGACGTCGGCGATCGGCAGCGCACAACCGTCCTGGGCGACGCCGCACGTCGGCGCCTCGGCCGGCTCGCACACCTCGGGGCCGTCCTCGCCTTGCCAGGACAAGAACAATTTCCCCCCGCGCGTCCGTCCCGGAATGGGTTGCAGCGGAAGGGTCGCGCTCGACGTCGACGCTACCTCCACGCGGCGCGCCGCTCGATCACAGGGCGTCGCGGGCGCAGGCTCGCCGCAGGCCGTGAGCGCGAGCGCGACGAGAGAGGTGCAGGCAAGCCGTGACATGTCACGAGAGGATAGCTCCGCGCAGGGTCGCGCAGGCGACGTGCCCCCCGATGGCATGCGTGAGGGGCGACGCTTGACGACGTCGCGCGCGGGGAACAGCCTCCGCCTCGATGCCGAGACCGCGCCTGCGCCGCCCCCGTCTACGACCGCTGCACGTCGTCGCGCGCGTCGTCGAGAGCCGACCGGTGGACGCTGTGCTGACGCGCGCCGCGAGGGCGCTGCAGCCACGGGAGGATCGGGGTCCGTTCCCTGCGCCGCCGCCGCTCGGCAAGGCCGCGGACGTCGACGACGCGGCGCCGGACGCGCTCGAGCTGATGGCCGAGCTGAGCGCCGCGCCCGCCGAGCCCGACGAGGCCGCGCCGTCGGTACGCAGCTACTTCGACGCCTACCAGCAGCGCCGCGTCTCTCCCGTCGAGGTGGCGGACGCGTTTCTCGCCGCTGTCCGGGAGAGCGAGCAGGGCGAGGTGCCCATGCGCTTCTTCATCAGCGTGCGCGACGACGACGTGCGCGCCCAGGCGGCGGCCTCGGCGCGCCGCTACGACGAGCGCCGGCCCCTCTCGATCCTCGACGGCGTGCCCGTGGCGATCAAGGACGAGATCGATCAGGGGGGCCACCCGACCACGCTCGGCACCGGCATGCCCGGCCTCGACGTGGCGCGCTCGGACTGTGTCGCTGTCGCGCGCTTGCGTGCGCTTGGCGCGTTGCTCGTCGGCAAAGCGAATATGCACGAGCTCGGCGCCGGACCCACCGGCTTGAACGCCGTGCACGGCACCTGCCGAAACCCCTGGGATCCGGCGCGCTTCCCGGGCGGCTCGTCGTCGGGATCGGCTGCGCTCGTCGCCGCCGGCCTCGTGCCGCTGGCCGTCGGCTGTGATGGGGGCGGCTCCATTCGCATCCCGGCGTCGCTCTCGGGCATCGTCGGCCTGAAGCCTACCTTCGGCCGCGTCCCGAAGCGGGGGGAGACGCTCCCCATCGCGGCCAGCGTGACGCACATCGGGCCGATTGGCCGCACGGTGCACGACGTCGCCCTCGGCTACGCGGCGTTGGCCGGCCGCGACGACCTCGACCGGGAGACGCTCGGCCAGCCGCGCGTGAGCCTCGTGGGCTGGGACGCGGCCGATCTGCGCGGCGTTACGCTCGGGGTCGTCGAGCCCTGGTGGAAGCACGCCGAGCCCGACGTCGTGCGCGCCTGCGAGCGATCGCTCGGCGCCCTCATCGCGCGCGGCGCTCGCGTGCGCGACGTCCAGCTCGACGGACTCGACGGCGTGCTCACGAGCCTCGTGTTCTCCATCGCCGTCGAGCTCAAGCGCAACGCTTGGATTGACGACGTGGAGAGCCGCCGCCGGCTGGCGGTGGATACGCGCGTGGGGCTCGCCTTCGCGCGTCACCTCGGGCCGCGCGTGTACCAGCGGGCGCAGCGGCAACGCGCGCGCATCGCCGCGGGGGTCGCGCGCGTTCTCGACGAGGTGGATCTGCTGGTGTCCCCGACCACGCAGACCACGGCGCCGCTCATTCCGGGCACGAAGGCGACGGGCGACCTGCGCACGACGGTGTCGCTCCTGAAGGCGACCGCGCTCGCCAACGTCACCGGTCATCCGGCCATCTCGTTCCCGGCCGGCTATGACCGGCGGGGCCTGCCCATCGGCATGCAGGTGCTCGCTCGTCCCTGGGAAGAAGCGCTGCTCTTGCGCGTGGCGCGCCTCGCGGAGGAGTCACAGCGCGACGCGCTGCGCGAGCGAACGCCGGTCCGCTCGTGGCGTCCGCTGCCGGCGAGGTGAGCGCACGGCAGGTGCGGCCAAGCGTGATCGGCGTACGTGACCTTCCCGGTCGAGCGGCATAGCCAAGGGCGCCATGCAACCTACCGCCACGTCGTCCGTCCGCCGTGCTCTCACAAGTACGAGTCGCTCGACACGACGAGCCCGAGCGTCCTCAATCGCGACACCTACTGGGGCGTGCAGCTCGAGGAGGTGCCGGCCTCGGAGTGGACCTATCGCACCGTGCGCTACGCTCACGACTACGCCAAGCGCCACGGCGTGGACGCGAAGACGGTGAAGAGCCTCGCCGCCTGGATGCCCAAAGTGCGCCGCCACAGCTGCTGGACGCTCGAGGGCGTGTACTTCATTCAGGACCACGAGGGCGGCGGGCGCTACGGCAAGTCGCAGGTGGGCAGCTGGGACCTGAGCGGCGCCAAGGAGATCGACTGCAAGGCCGCGAAGCGGCTCCCGTCGACCGCGTGGGCGCTGAAGCTCTTGAAACAGACCGACCGCTACGAGTACCGGGTGGAGCGCTGGCTCGGCGCCAAGGTCTCGGGCGGCTGGCAGGTGCAGAAGAACGACCTCGGCGTCCCCCTGCGCAAGGTGCAGAGCGCGACGCTGGTGTGGCGACAGGAGATCTAAGCTTCCTGTCTCGCTCATTTGCACCGTGCCGACGTTGCAGCCACGCGCCCAAGGCGACCGTAGCCGCCCGCCGAACGAGCTCTGTGATGTCCGCCACGCTTGCCTACATCGGCGCGAGCGCCGCGCAGGTGTCTCTGTCGACCTCGCGCGTTTGGCGCCGCGCTAGCGTTCGCGTGTGCAGAGCGCCGCCTTCGATGACCAGATGCTCCATCGCGTGCGCATGGCGTTCCGCGAGCTGAAGAAGGGCCTCAAGAACCTCGCGTTCAACCGTCACCGCAGCGAGCAGTACGAGAGCTACCTCACCGTCGCCTACGGCCTGCTCGTGCACCAGCTCGCCGAGCACGGCCCGCTCGAGCTGCGCCTCGAGGCCTCGACCATGCTGTGGCACCGGGAGGAGGTCCTCACCGACGACCAGCGCGACAGCAACATCATCTATCCGCTCTGGCGGGAAGGCGTGCGCCTCCTGGTGTTCCGTCCGGGCATCACCATCGCCGAGCTGCTCGGCTTCTACCAGCGCGTCATGGCCATCACGCCGACCGGCGGCGACCTGCTCGGCGCGCTCTGGCGCCAGGGCTGCGAGCACATCGACTACGTCGCCGTGGACAGCTTCGAGCTCGGCGAAGCCGGCGATGAAGCGGGCCACGACGCCGTGGAGGTCGAGGTCGACGAGGTGCTGCGCGGGCTGATGCAGCGCCTGGCCACCGACGACGAGGACGGCATCGACTTCGGGCGCGTCTCGCTCGCGGATCTCGAGGCGGACGCGCTGTCGGAGCCGAGCGAGTCGCTGGCGATGACGTCGGAGGGCGTCGCGGACGAGGCCGTGAAGGCGCGCTTGCAAGCGGACCTGGCGGCGCACGAGCACGACCTGTTGCGCAAAGCGGCCGCCACCATCGTCGACGTCCTGCGCCTCGACTCGGCCGAGGACGAGCTGGCCGGCGTCGAGGAGTCGGCCATCGGCGTCGTCGACCTCATGCTGCTCGAGGGGCTGTTCGGCATCATCAACGGCCTCGTGCTCGCCTGTGAGCTGCTCGCCACCGACGCGCGCGCGGGACGCGCCAACCGCGAGATCGGCCGTCGCCTGACCGATCGCATCGAGCGCATGCTGCTCGAGCGCGTGCGCATCGAGGCCACCATCGCGGCGCTCAACACCTGGCGCGTCGACGACGAGAACGAGATGCGCGCGCACCTGGCCCGGCTCGGTCGCAGCTCGCCGGCGGTGCTGCTCGGCATGCTCGCGCAGCTGAAGGGCGTTCGGCACCGAAAGCTCGTCAGCGATCTGCTGATCGAGGGCGGCGCGTCGGTGTTGCCGATGGTCGCGGCCCGGCTGCATCACGCAGAGGGCGAGGTGCGGCGTGATCTGCTGCGTGTCATCGTGGCGCTCGACGCCCCCGACAAGGTCTCGCTGGTGAGCGCGCTCTTGCACGACGAAGATCCGGCGACCCGCGGCGAGGCGCTCGCCATCATCGCGCGCTCTGGCGAAGCCGCCGCCGTGCCCACGCTCATCGACGTCTTCAGCACGCACGAGGTGGCGCAGCTGCGGGCGCAGGCCGCCCGCTACCTCGCCGAGACGGGCAGCGCAGCGGCGGAGCGGGCGCTGCTGCAGGTGGCGCGCAGCGACCGGCTCGGCAACATGGCCGACGGCGAGCAGGCCGCCATCATCGGCGCGCTCTCGCGCTTCGGCACGCCCGGCGCGGACGCGTTCCTCGACGAGCTGCTGTCCGAGAAGGGCACGATCCTGAGCCGCCAGAAGGTCGACGCGCGCAAGCTCGCCGTGGTGCGCGCGCTCTCGGCGTCGCCGAGCCTCCCGGCCGCCGAGCGCCTCGCGGGCATCGTCAAGAACGAGAAGCTGCACAGCGCCGAGGTGCGAAAGGCGGCCCACGCCGCGGTCCTTCGCATGCGCGGCGCCTTGCTCGGCGAGGAGGCGCCATGAGCGAGGCCGAGCTCGCCGCCAAGGAAGGTGCGACGCTGTCGGCCGCCGCGCGGCGCACGGCGATCCTCGCCAGCCAGGCGGCGTCGTCGCTGCACATGCTGCTGCGCAATATGCGCATGTACGACGCCGACAACGCCGTGTTCGTGGAGCCGCTCGAGACGCTGCGCTCCGTCATCAACGAGGTGGTCGCGCGCGACGGGAAGTTCCATTTGCAGGTCGTCGGCACCCTGCTCGGCCTCAATGGCGTGAACGTGCACGTCGATTTCGCCGCGCTCGAGATGCTGCGCGTGTTGACCGAGCAGTTGAAGTCGCGCGGCCTCGGCGGGCTCGAGGTCGACAAGCCGCTCGAGGCGCATGAGCTGAAGCGCTTCCTCCACTCGCTGGCGTCCATCGACGAGGGCGGCGACGCGAGCGCGCTCAGCGGCTTCGTCGGCGTGCGCCCCGCGCGCTGGGCGGAGATGCGAGCGGCGGTGGACGCCTCCGCGGACCGCGAGCTCGGCGCCGCGCGGCGCATCGATCGCGAGAAGTACGCGCTGACCGTCGCCTCACGAGCGATCACCTGGCTGAAGCGATTGCTCAGCGCCATCGAGAACAACGAGACGCCGCCGCCGCTCGCTCCCTTGAACGGCGTGCTGCGTGACCTCGTCGATCTGGCGCAGAGCCGCCCGCGTCAGCTGCTGCGTCTGTCGCGCGCGCGCGGCATCGATGACGCGCTCCTCTACCACGGCGTGAACACCTGCCTGCTCTCGGCGGTGCTCGGCTCGGAGCTCGGCATCGGCCGCGACGCGCTGCAGGACCTCGCCCGCGCGGCGCTGCTGCACGAGGTCGGCATGCGCGGCACGGACCGCGAGCTGCTGCTGAAGCCGGGCTCCGCGCTCGACGAGAAGGAGCGCGCCAAGCTGGCCGGCGCCCCCATCGTCGCGGCGCGCGCGCTCTTACGCCTGCGTCCGCTCGACGTCGCGCTGCTGCGCTCGATGGTGATCGTCAGCGAGGTGAAGGACACCGTCGACGTCGACGCCGCCGCCCAGCCGAGCCCGCTCGCGCGCATCGTGCGCGTGGCCTCGACCTATGATGCGCTGACCAGCGAGGTGCTCTCACGGCAGGCGTACGACAAGGACGTCGCGCTCTCGCTGCTGCGCACCCAGCTGCGCCGCTGGTTCGATCAGGGCGTCGTCGAGACGCTGGCGCGCTTGCTGGCGGAGCCGTGCACGTCGGCGCCCGCGGCGACTAGGGACCCGTGACGCTCAGCGTCGTGTGAAAGCAGGTCGGCTCACAGTCAGGACCATTCGGCTGCGAGACCTCGTAGTCGATGTCCGCGAACGTCTCCTCGACGACGGTGCCGGAGCTCGCGCCCATGGCCTCGACCGTGATCGTCGTGGGCGGGTCGCCGTCTCGTCGTCGCGCGAGCTGGAAGCCGTCGGCGCTGCAGCTCGGCATGAGCGCCGCGTCTTCGCTCGCGAAGTCTCCGCTGAGGTCCGTCGGCGTGCTGGAAACGACCCCGTCTGCGTTCGCAGGGCTGCAGGTGAAGCCTCCGCTTGCCGCGGCTGACTCGACGGACGCCTGGAAGCCCTCGTCGGCGACGTCACCGAGATCGACCGCGATGGAGTCGCCGCAGCCGATGAGCGTGCAGGCGTTCTCGCCGATCGGCAGGGTACAGCCGGCGAGGGCGCTGGCGACGACGAACAAGAAGAGGGTGAGGGGATGGCGCATGCAGGACCTCGACGGAGGGCGGCGCGCCGAACGGCGACGCGTACGGGATCGTACAAGCTGGCGGACCCGCTCGCTCGTCTTGATCTGCCGTCGTCTTCAGCTCGTCTCTTGTGCGCCTTGTCGCTCTGTCCGTCCTTGCCGAAAGCTGACGAACATCAGCCAGGGGACGGCGGCCATCAAGAAGACGTCAGCGACGTTGAAGATGCCGGTCTGCAGCGGGCCGACGCCAAACTGCATGAAGTCGACGACGCGGCCGCCGTCTCGCAGCAGGCGGTCGATGAGGTTGCCGACCGCCCCGGCCGCGAGGGTGGCGATGCCGAGCTGCGGCCAGAAGCCGAGCTCCTCGCGCTTTCGCCACAGCGTCCAGACGAGGAAGGCGGAGATGAGGAACGCCATGCCGAGGAAGAGCGGGACGCGCACCTCCGCCGGCCAATCACCGCCGAGCCCGAGAAAGGCGCCCGGGTTCTCCGCGTAGACGAGGCGCGCGGAGCCACCGAGGAGATCGATGCTGCCCTGGCCCTTGAGCTCGCGCACGGCGAGCTCCTTGGTGGTCTGGTCGCAGGCGACGCTCGAGAGGAAGACCGTCATCGTCGCGAGCAGCTTCACTTTGGTTCCCATGGGGCTGGCTCCGGATCTCGTTCGGGGGCTAAGGGTCGAGGCTAACGTCCCTGCCGGGCCCTGCATTCCACGATCTTATGCGGAGCGGCTGTCCTCGACGAGCGCGGCCAGCTTCCCGAGGGAGGAGCGCCAGCCGCGCTCGTTGTCCGCGGGCGACACTCCCTCGGGGACGCCCTCGTGCACGGAGAGCACGTCGGTGCCGTCTTCGTGGCGGTCCTCGAGCGTGATGGTGACGGTCATCATGCCTTCGGGCTCGGGACGGCTCTGGTACCCTCCTCTCGCTGCAGGAACACGCATCGTTGGAGGTGGTTGATGCACGCACATCCAGGGTCGGTGTTTGCCACGCTCGCGCTCGCCGCGCTCGCCGCGTTCGCGGGCTGCTCGTCCGAGCCCACCTCTTGCGACGAGGCTGCCTGCGATCCGGCGAGCCAGTACTGCCGCTTCTTTGGCAGTGACACGCTCGCGCCGCCGTCGGCCTCTTGTGCGGAGATCCCGGAGGCGTGTGCGGCCGGGCCGACCTGCGAATGTGTGTTGGACGAAGAGAACGACTCGATCGCGACGTGCGAGGTCGACGGTGAGCTCGTGGTGGTGACGATTCCCGGCGGCTGATTGGCGATGGAGTGCGGCGCGGACTGTCCGTGATCGGCCGTGGGAACTACGGCGACGGCGACGGCTACGGCGACGGCGACGACGCGTTGGCTCACGAAAAAGGCCCCGTGCGAGCGGGGCCTCTCTCTTGGAATCGACAGCTGGGACTACTGGTCCAGCGACATATGATTATCCCGACCGTCCTGACCTTGAACGCCGAACTGGCGGTCAAAGGTCTCCGTCGAGATCTTCATGTTCACGTCCGTGTCGGTGACCGGCTTCGTCTTCATGCCCCAATAGTGCCCGGCGGGGTAGCGATCGCCCCAGCGCGAGTACGCCCGGTCGGCGGGGTGGTCAGGCTGCTGCCAGGTGCGGTCGACGATGCGCATCTCCATGGACGGCCGATAGGTGACCTGCAGCCAGCCGTGCGCGCCGCCATTGAAGGGCACCTGACCGCGTGACTTCACGTTGCGGTAGATGCCGCCCGAGATGAACTGCACGTCGAGGCCGAGCGGCTTCTGGAAGGGCATGAGCATGGCGAGCATGACGCCGCCCTGGTCGAAGCAGACGCCGATGCCCTTCATGGCCTGCCGTCCGGCGCCGCCGCCGCGGCTTCGGCCCGGATCCTGGTAGTTGCCCTTCGGGTACTTCATGTCGATGACGTCGTGGATGGCGCCCACGGCCTTGCGCTGCAGCTCGACCATCTTCTCGCGGCCGAAGCCGGCGATGACGCCGCCCGTCGACATCTTGGTGTAATCGAGCTGCGCGACGATCTCGCTGACGTCGAGGGCGGCCTCGGCGACCTTGGCCTTCATGAAGGGGTCGTCGTAGTTGGCGCCGCCGCCCACGTCGTAGGTGTACTCGCCGGTCTTCTTGGCGTCGGTGTCGTGCGGCTGGTTCAGGTTGTAGATGTCCTGCTTCGGGACCGAGAGGGGCTCGGCCTTGCCGTCGACCTTGATGAGGAAGTTGTCACCGTCCTCGCCGGCGATGGTGGCGCGGTAGGTGATGGCCTCCTTGCCGCCCTCGGAGGCGGGCTTGTACGAGAGGAACTCCCGGTCGTCGAAGACCTCGGGGTGCACCGTCGTCTTCACGAGCACCTGGCGGCCGGGCAGGTAGCGCGCGCTCTTCTCGAGGGCGTCGAGGCCCTTCGGCGCGCTCGCCCACAGGCCGGCGGCGACGAAGGCCTCGGCGTTGGCCGTCGGGCTCATGGGCGGGAGGTTCTTGAACAGCTCCATGGCCTCGGTTTTCAAGGCAGGGTTGTCCACGGCGCCGGTGGCGGCGTCGTAGAGCGAGCGGAGCTTGTTGCTGCTGTGCAGGTCCTTGAACTTCTTCACGGCGGCGAGCTGCACGTCGGTGAAGGTCATGTTCGAGACGCGCGCGGGGGCCGCCGTGCCGGTGCTCGCCGCGCTGGTGCCGCCGGCCGCGCCCGCGAAGGCGACGCCCGCGAGCGCCGAGAGGTGGGCGGCGACGGCGGGATCCAGGATGGAGGCGAAGCCAGGATCGGTGACGAGGGCCTTCAGGTCGGCCTTCTCGGAGCCCGAGATGCCGCGCTCGGCGAGGGCGAGCTTCTCGTCG